>QHZR01000335.1 GCA_003224755.1 Acidobacteriota bacterium | reverse complement strand
AAATCGTTCGTTACCCGCCTCGACAGGGGAACAGAGGGTTAGCCTGACGGCCGGATGAAGGCCCTTGAGCATCCAAACAGCTCTACTCTGGTGTCTAAGGCGATTATGGGCGCTCTTCGTCTGTCGGCTTGCACACTCGTGATCAGTTGCAATGCCATGGCACAGATCGCCGGTAACTTCTATCTAGACAAGTCTGTATTCGCTCGAGGTGAACCGGTCGTCTTGCACTTCCAAGTAACGAATAACGGATCGAGATCAGTCAACATTTTGCAAGCGGATCCATACTCCTTTTGTTCCGGTTATGAAATCACCGTCTCACCCGATTTGACCGGTTCGACTGGCGAGCCATCCTGCCCAAAAAGCTTCGCCGGTGATTGCCTCTCATCCGACACTGCTCTTGGATCAGGCGCAACTAAAACTGAAGACATTTTGCTTAATTACGAACACCAGGTGAATAAGCCAGGTGACTACGAAGTAGAAGCCGTTCGAAGGCTGCCATACGCGGATGCCCGTGTGAAATATTTCGAAGGACCACAAGAAAATATCGAGGTACGCACCAAGCTGTATTTTCTGATTGATCCAAACTCAAGCGCAGGGCCAGCGTCACTCCAGAGTTTCGTTAATCAACTTCACGCCCAGAGTTCCGAAAAACGGAGAGAAGCGGCACGTACCTTGGCGAGCCTTGCACCGCCTGCGCTTGAAAATATTCTGATCACCTTCGCTGATAACCAGGAATTTCGCCAGTTTGCGCCGCTGGCCTTTCACCGTTTGAACACACCTCGAAGCATGGCAGCGATGGCCGAGCTACTTACCAAAACGCAACCGGGAACGTACGAGCATATGACCAGCGCAGATTACCTCGCCCAAAGCGGAGATATACAGTGGTTTCCACTCCTGCGGGAGGTGGCACGTAACAACGCGAGAATCAGTAATTATGTGACCGATGCGGCAGAACTCGGCGGGGAAAAGATGCTGCCCACACTGATCGATCTGCTGAAAAGTCCGGACAAAGAGTTCACCAGGATGAATGCAATTACTGGACTCGGTTATACCCACACTCGAGATGCCGTTCCTATCTTGATAGAACTGCTCAGGAATCCGGACCAGAACGTTGTTGAATACACAGAGGCTGCTTTGCGGATACTGACCCATCATAGCTCTAGTGCAAATCCAAGCCGGACTCTGGTGTCCGACTATCCGAGGTGGTCCCAATGGTGGCCGCGTGAGGGCGCGACCGCGCCAATCTACAAGTCAAACAATTGCGCCGATGTGACTCCTTTGCCCTAAAAAATCGTGCTATACTCGATTTCGTAATGATGATACGGATCAAATCCATGATGAGACGGCGCGTCAATCGCGTTCGGCCTTCGGGATTTGTCTGTCCGTAATATTTCTTTAGTTCAGATTCAAATTCTCGAAGGCTCTGACCAAAAGTCGGGGCCTTTTGCTTTTTGCGGATGTTTTTGGCCGGTAGCCAAGCTGGAAAGGCACGTGACTGTTACTCACGCCATGCGCAGGTTCGAATCCCGCCCGCCCAGCCAGATTTAGTGAAGAGAGGCTCGCTAGTTCAGTAGGAAGAACGCGGCTCTCATAAAGCCGTCGTGGATGGTTCGAATCCATCGCGAGCCGCCAATTTTGAGAGGGTCCTCCGGGAGGGGCAGTGCCTTATAAGCACTTCGGCGCCAGATTAGCGCGGCTAGACAGGTTCGACTCCTGTACCCTCCACCAGGTTTGCGCCGGTATTCAACGGATCAGAACAGTTGGCCTACACCCAACAGATGCGGGTTCAACTCCCGAGCGGCGCACCAGAGCTTGCCCTGAGCAACTGAGCGAAGCGAAGTGGTCGAACGGGCAAGATTAGCTCGAAGGTCGAGCCCGCGATCGATAATCGCGAGGTGTTGGTTCGATTCCAACATCCTGCACCATTTCATATGAGGGCGTGTGGCTGAACGGATCAGGCACTTGACTACGAATCAAGTTCATGTGGGTTCGACTCCCACCGCGCCTTCCAGAAGTTGGGTGACTGGCAGAGATGGCTGATGCACTCGCCTCTTAAGCGAGACCAGTCTGGTTCGATTCCAGCGTCACCCACCAAAGATTGCGGGATTGGCAGATGCGGCTATGCACTCGCCTTTTAAGCGAGACGAAGCAGGCTCGATTCCTGCATCCCGCACCAGTTATATATGAGGGCGCTTCATTCAACAGGATCAGGACAGAGCCTTCTAAGCTCTGAATGTCGGTTCGAGTCCGGCAGCGCCTTCCAATATTCGGGGATGTGGTCCAACGGACAAGGGCGCACGGCTTCGAACCGTGAGATCAGAGTTCAATTCTCTGCATCCCTCCCAATTTATGCTCGCGTGGTCTAACGCATGATGACGCTTCGGTCCTAACGAAGAAATCCGGGTTGGATTCCCGGCGCGAGTTCCATGTTTCTGAGGGCTCCGCAACGCTCGCTGCTGCGAGTTCGACTCTCGGCCTGTCTGCCACTTTTGCCGTTGACCGGTTAGAGAAGAATGTCACAGTATCTGAAACGCTTGGCGTTGTGAAAGGAGTCGGATTCGCATTACACTCGTGCGCGAAGCGCGGACAAGGCCGCAGAAATTGGCTGGCGATGACAAATATGCAAGTTGAAGAAGCTATCGAAAAATTCTTCGGACGCTACAAGACCACACTTACGTTGTTAGAGGAGTTCTTGGCTTCGAAGAACAACCGCCAGGAGTTTGTACTGCTGAGTTGTGCGCGTCTGGACTCACTTGCCAATCTCGCTTTTGCAGAAGGCACTCAAAGATCTCGGTTCTCGCGTTTCTTGGCCAGGTACTCGGAACTAGGAAAACAAACTTTTGCGATTAGTGTCCCAGACTTGTATTACTACTTCCAGCATTATTTCTGGATTGTCTCCGCGAGCGTACCCGGAGCCCGGAAGGATAAGGTTGTTTCGCGAACGCGACAAGGAGTTTGCGCAGTTCATTTATGACAGCGGTATTCCTATTACAGAATTACACATTCGGCAGTTGCTGGCGTCCGTTATGAACTCCCTCAAGCGCGGGTTCCGAGTTTCCCCGTATCAGAACACACAAAAGAAAACGTGCGCGACCAACAATGAAATCGTTGAACTAGTTCGTGAGGCAGTCAGCCGAAACGCCGGTGACCATTCTCCGTCAGACGTCAATTCGATCGGCTCACTCGTGAGTGCATACACGATCGGTACACTCCTATACAGGCGTTATCGCTCGGCTGAAATCCATGAATGGGGTGCCGAACTTGATGAAGGAGATTTTTTTGGTACGACAAGTGTGTATTGGAAAAAGGCCCCGGTTCATTCGCATCGATTCCTGAAGATTCAGTTTCCGGCCATTGTTCTGCTAAACCTCTTGAAGCACTCGATCGAGGCATATAAGCGCCAGTTACGAGAAACCCAAAAGCTTCCTTTCGGAATCTGGATTGGTAGCAGACTTAGCGAGGACTTCTTGGATAACCGTTCAATCTTTCCGGAGACCCCGGCGAAACTGGGAGTCCGCTGATGCGACAACCATCATCAGAGGAATCGAGTTACATGATTAATTGTCGAATACAGTGGTGGGCAGATGTTCGGCAACTCGGAGGTTGAGGCCGGGACTGAAAACGCCCTTCCGCTGAGGGTGTATTACTTTTGAGGCCTCACACTGACGTAGCATCTCTAATCGGGGCATTGACGAATTCGCGCAATGATGCCAGATCAGTGGATGACGGCGTTTCCGGCGATGTTCAGTTTGTCCAGGTTAAGCGCGCGCAGAAGTGACTGGAATCTCCAGGCTATGAAGATCAGCCGAGTTACGCAGAGCGGGAATGCGGTCAATGTCGCGGTTTCGCCGGACGGGCGCTATGTGGTCTACGTCCTGAGAGAGGGGGAGAAACAAAGCCTCAACGTTCGTCAAGTAGTTACCGGCAGCGACGTGCAGATTCTGCCGCCAGATGAGATTGGGATCTATAAGGGTGTCCAACTTGTGGCTGGCGCCCGTCGGTAACACCGCAAAGGCTAAGCAGGTCACTACGAAAGAGTTGGCTGTCGGACATTTCTCCTGGATGCCCAACGGCAGCATCGTGTTGGCCAGCGGAGAGGGCAAGCTGTTCGCCCTAAATCCGCTTGGGAACGGGCTTACCCTGCTGACGCCCAAAGAGCGTGTAAGCTGGGACCCGTCGGTTTGTGGCGATGGTCGCTATATTGTCTACTCCGCCTACCGGGAACAAAAGCGCGGCATATGGCGCAT
>QHZR01000334.1 GCA_003224755.1 Acidobacteriota bacterium | reverse complement strand
CCTCGCCGGCATGCGGTCGACGCAATTCTGGCAGTCGAACGGCTGCACGACCAGGTTAGTCCGCATTTAATGATCTCAGAGATCCGGGCGATTGCCGCCGACAATTTATGGCTGAGTCCTTGTTACGAACAACCCTGTTTAACTATTCACTTTACCTGGAAACAGGACTGGCCTGCGGTCAGGAAGCTGATACCCGGGATCGAAAAAGAGCTGGCTCTATTCAACGCCCGGCCGCACTGGGGAAAGCTGTTTACCACGTCTCCGGCGGAACTGAAATCTATCTATAAGAAGATCCCCGAGTTTGTACAATTGAGTAAGAAGTACGATCCGCAAGGCAAGTTCCGCAATGAGTTCCTGAACACGAACATCTTCAGCAGCTGATGCTGGTTTCGCGTTTGGAGAGCGGAAGTTTTGAAAACCTGAGGACCTGTGCTAATGGTTGCAAAGATATGATCGCCCAGCGGTCCATAAGTCCACACTACAATCGCAACCCTAAGAATCGACCCGTCGAGCTAATTCGCGGTCTCAGTTTGTGGGCAGCCCTTAGTGCGCCCCTATTACCTTCGGACTCTAACCGCGAGCTATTGTGTGCTACGCGAGTAAATTTTGTACAGGGAGGGTATTCCATTCAAGGGTGTCGTTGCGCTGATTCTTTGCTTGCAATTCCAGTTGTGATGTTCGCGGCTGATGACCAAGCGAGCTACAAGGTTACCTACGATGGCGGCTCATTATCGAGCGTCACATCCGGTTCTGGTTTGAAGCTATTCGTTGATTCCAACTCAGTGAGGATCACGAAGGACAAGACCGAGGTCGCCAACATCCGACGCTGGGAATATCGCATTTCTCAATAGCTCCGCAAACCCGTTTAACAAGATCCTCGCGAATACGGGCATCGACGGCAATACCGGCATCTTCGGGCTAAATATCAACGGTTACGGCCAGACGGGAAATCAACAGCCGACAATGGGTTTCGACGAATACTTTCGCGCTGAAAATGACTCGCTACAGTTTTCGGACAATCTGATTGCGGTTCACGGGCGTCATACCATGACGTTCAGATTCAACTACCTGCGGAAATCTGAGTTTGATTTTGACAACGTTCGCTACGTAGACTTTGGATGCACCGGAATTTATTGTGGCAACGGCCCCGACCTCTTCACGTCTTCAGGTACAGATCTAGGTCTAGTCGGAGGTGACGGGTTCGCAGACCTCTTACTGGGCTTGCCCAAGTATGAAAGTGGTGGAGGGTAGCCTTTTCAGAACGCCACTTTTGAGTATTTACAACGCCTTACGAGCCGCCGAGAACTGCCTTAGTACATCTAAACACGTGAATAACGGAAACACCCGAATCTGGGACATCTGACTAATCGATTCGCAGTGACCCGAATCGACATCGTGGGTGGTCCTGTGCCGATGGTAGCCAAACAATTGGAAAGGTCCGTCCGTTTGCTTCTGCATGAGGGAGAAACTAAAGAGAGCTCAGGAATTCGAGAATGGCCTGTTGATCGGCAGCAGACATTCGCTCAAAACGGTGAGCCGACTCATAGGCTTCCTCCCGATGTCTTAGAATGGCATCTCGCGGCGTGCGGAAGCGAACACCCCATAGCGGTGCCGTGCGTAGCTTATTTGGGCATTGTGAAAGCTTTGCGCCGAAAAGTTTCTCCATGTGATCTGATACATCTTTCGTCCGTAATGCTCCACCATCGGCACAACCATTCCGTCACCTGTCCCGACGTCGTGCAACAGAAAATCAGAATATGGGTAGAAAGTTTTGTTTCCCAACGCTTCGGGAACAGTATGCGTACCTCCGTTGATCTTTGTGCCTGCTGATGCTGTGGTCAGTGTACGCACGTGGCACTCGGCGCAGCCAGTCTTGTCAAACAGCTTGGAACCTTTTTGGGATTGCTCGCTGTTGGCCAACTTCGAGTCGCGAGTGGGGGCTTTGGACGCGCGGATGAAGCGGGCAAAGTGGTCAACATCGTCCAAACCGTCATCGGGAGCGCTGTTGCAGAGCTTCGTTACTTCGTCAGGGAACAGGCGGGTGGTAATGCCCATTTCGTTCAGGTAGGCATCTCCTGAGAATGACTGCAGACTGACGTGCTGGTCCTTCCAGCCGAACCGGCCAATGCCGGTTTGTCCGGGAGCTTCGACAATCGGTACGTAAATTACCTGGCCGCAGATTTTGTGGTGGGACTCCCTGCATTGGTTGCGAGCCAGTTCCACCAAAGTTCCGTCGGCCACGGCCTCGACAAAACCGTCTCCCAGCACGCCCAAAGACACCCGCGTGGTGCGGATGTTCTCGCTAGCGGGTACGTGCTCCTGGATCTCTGTATCGGGGAAAGCGGCGTTTGGGCAAACGGAGCGATCATCATTCACACGTTGGGTTCTGGTGGCACTCCCGGCAGGACTGGGCGTTGTAAAGCGGTCCAAGACCGTCGGCCTCGGTTTCCGTGTCGTCGAATTTCGCTTGGTCGGCTTGATGGGTAGCGTCGTCCACCATGCCGTTGCTTTTGTTGTCGAATCCAGTAGGAGCGTCGCTATTCGGGGAGTTGGTAAAAGCGAGAACAACACTCAAAAGCACCACGACCGCCAGAATCTTCATGATTCCTTCCGCGCTGGCGAAGGGCGCAAGAGGTAAATATCATTCGGCGCGACCATCGACAAGTGTTAAGTGAGTACCGGGTTAGATGTAGCCGCATACCACACAGTAATGCAACCTGGAATTTGGGAAGGGTCCATCGCTCCCGTGATCTAGGCACAATCCCAAGATGTGCACCGCTAATCGTCTGCCAATGGAGTCCACTCTACGCAAAGCCGACTGAAAGCCGATGTTCGTGAGGCGTTTTCAGGAGTGGGAAGTTTTTATGGGGTGATCAGGATTCAGCGAGGGTTGTTGATCCCCCAGGCCAATCGCAATGCCATACCGGGCGACTACTTCGAAAATCTACGGCGGATGTACAAACAATCCGACGCTCTCATACGGAGCAACACGCGGTACGGGTGGGTCCCCGCGTAGGTGGGCGAGTGATTCCGCGTGATAAGTGCTGCCTAGTGACCGAAGTGCTCGGTGCTGACCCCGCCGCGAACCTGAAGCCTTGAAAAAGTGTTGGCTTACGGCTATGGATGATTTATCTTGGCGAGAATCGGGTCAGCCAAACGGCTCAGGTGAGGTGGACACTCACTCTGTTCCTTGCTCCTTGGCGTCGCCAAGATGCAAGATGTCTCGAAGGTTCGAAGAGGATTCCAGCCATGAAATCTCCTCTTTTCCTGTGCATCTTTCTTGTAGCCCTGTGTGCATCTTCTCCGTTCTTCGCTCATGCCAGGAGCGCCACTCCTGCTGGTTCTTCTCCATCAGACGCGCAGGATGCACAGACTTCCGAAGTGGTGATGACCGGATCCTCATTTGAGGTAGTAATACCCGGCCCTTTGCGATCATTTCTGCGCATGGCCGGTATCAGTCAAAAGGTTTCGTCAGAGGAAGTGTTGCCCTTGCTGGCTCGCAACGTGTTCGCGCAGGGTTATCAGGGTTGGCAGGGTAGCGGTGGACGAACTGAGTTTCTAGTCCTACTGATCCGCTACGTGCAACAAGCGAGCGAATTGAAGGCTCTTGCCGGTTCAGAAGGCATTATCCACGTTTCAAATTGCGAAGAGGCGGAGCCCCTGCTGCGCATCCTCGGCTACCGCCTCCGGCAAGACTGTGGAGCCAGCGGCTCTTTCTTGGTGACCGCCGATCCCGAACGCGCCTTTCTTACGATCGACTCGGGATTCCCTCTGCCTGAGCTCGAAGCGACGCTCCAAGGGGGCAAACCCTTCGTCTACCCGTTCGGCGCTTCTCGAGTGGCGGCGCTCTTCACCGAGAGGGATTGGACTTCAGCGAGCAAACAAAACAGCAAAGACAAAGATCTAGTCGACGCGCTTTTACGCGATCCCGCTTTGGCTCGTCTTTATTGGGCTATGGCTCGGATCGACGCCGAAACTAGGGTTTCCTTACGGCAGTCTCCGGGGTTACGGAAACTGCTTCCTTTCGCTTCTGTCCTTGACTTTTACGGAAGTCACATTTGCATTCGGTCTGGACGCGTGATCGTGCCCGGGGGGACGGAGGTGGAGTCCGCCTGGAAAGATTTGGTGGGAGCGAGTCCGGCGTCGCCCGCAGAGTTCGTTTCCAAGTTGCTCGCGAAAGATAAGGGCTGGCTGGCAGCTTATTTTGACGCCCTCTCGCGTGTTAAT
>QHZR01000027.1 GCA_003224755.1 Acidobacteriota bacterium | reverse complement strand
TTACCAAGATGGACCTGGGGCTGGAATCGTCGTGCTTGGAATTCTTGCAGCTTCTGCGCGACGTCCGCCCGGTAGCAGTTGTACACCTAGCCTTCGTGATGGATGCGGTGCGGACGGGAGTCCTAGGTCACGATCGCATGTGGCAGATCAACGTTGCCGGCACGGCGCGCGTTATGGAGGCGGTGAGCGAAGCCAATCGTGAATGGCCCATGGTGGAGAAGTTCATTTTCATGAGCAGCGTCTCGGCTTATGGGCCGGATCTTTCCCGTGCCGCGGCGGAAGTTTCGCCGCTTGCAGCCCACACCTATATCTATGGCGTTCACAAAATGGAGGCAGACCGAGTGGTGCAACAGCGATCACCCGCGCTGCGCGGTTGCAGTGTTTACATTCTGAGGCCTCACATTTTTGCCGGCCAAACCGTGGACAACTATTTCATGGAAGCTTTCCGGGGTATACCCGGTGGCGTCAGCAAACGGGCTGTGCGCATGCGGGAACGCGGCACGAGACTGCCATGCATGCTGCCCGGCGGAGCTCAATATTCGCAGAACAGAATTCAGTTCGTTCATATTGACGATGTTGCGCGTCTGGTCACTCATATCCTGAAGAAGACCGAGCCCGAGGCGCAGCGGCTGACGATCCTGAATGTTGCGGGACGTGGCGACCCGTTGACCTACGAACAGTGTGTGCAGGTTGCGAAAGCCAAACTGGTACGGGTGCCGACAAAAAAAATGTTCGAGCTGGTGCTACGTTTCCTTTGGAACCGCAGGATTTCCACCATTCCCCCCGACGTTGTTCCGTATATGACATCCGATACAGTCATGGATACGACCCGCCTGCAGGAGTTCCTGGGGACTGAGTACAAGAACGTGATTCGGTATCCGATTGCGGATGCCTTCGCGGATTGCTTCAAGCCGGAAGCGACGGCGGGATCGGCAGCTGGCTAGAGCTCCTCTCGTGGAAGAGCAGCCATTTATGGCCGCGGACAGATTGGGATTGTGATTGAAGCGAGCTTTAGCTCGGAAGCGCTGCTCCCTTCGCTTTCCATCGAGCAGATACGCAGTTGCTGAGCACGGCTGCGATACAGTTTTCTAATGTGAGGAGACCGCTCTTGTCGTGCTGAAGCCCGCAACGATTCGTTCGCAACGGTTTACATGTCGGTGAAGCGCCCCTCTTTCGATGCTACCTTATCGTCGAGTTCTTCGGCAGCCTTGCCAGCCATGCGCCTTCAAGGTATAGCAACAATCCTTCAACGCTTTCCCCGAAACAATCCGGCAATTCCGAAGGCGTAAGAAGTCCAAGCAGTTTCACGAAAGCCCGCAGCTTTCATTCTGCCGAGCATCTCGCTGGGAGCTGGAAATCTGGCGACTGAAGCTGGCAAGTACGAGTAAGCGCCTTTCACACCTGAAATAGAATTGCCGATTTTGGGCAAGATGCGCTGGAAGTACAGATCGTAGAATGTGCGCAACAGCCCCTCCGGTTCACTAAACTCCAGGATTCCGGCCTCGCCCTCTGGCCGCAGCACGCGGTGAATTTCGCGGAGACCCGCATCGTAGTCGGCGAGGTTACGAAAGCCGAACGCGGAAGTCACAAGGTCAAAACTCTCATCGGGAAAAGGCAGGCGCAGCGCGTCAGCTTCGATCCAGCGCATTTTCTGTTTCTGGTCGGATTTGGCCGCAGCGCGTACCAACATGGCATGCGAGAAATCCGCACCGGTGATGTTAGCTTCGCTTCCCTGTCGCCGCAAAGCAAACGCCATATCTCCTGTGCCGCAGCAAAGGTCAAGAACCTTCGCGTCGGGTCGGGCGAGAATTGAGCAAAATTTTCTTGCCGTGCGGCGCCACCACAACTTGTCAACGTTAGCGGAGAGCACATGGTTTAGCAGATCGTAGCGGGGTGCAATCGCAGTGAACATCTCGCGGACCGCGCGCGACGCGGATTCCGGGTCTTTGGCGCCCGCGGGAGCTGCGCCCAGAACTCGCGATTTTGCGGCATCATCCACGCGAGGCTTTCCGTATTTCTGCTAGAGCTACAGCGATTGCCGACTCGGGCACATCTTTCACGACTTCCACTCGGCCGATTTTGCTCGGGAGCACAAAATGCAATACTCCGGCTTCGGTTTTCTTGTCCGATCGCATGAGCTTGATCGCTTTTGCAGTTTGCAGGTTCACAGGGGGCAGCTTTCCCCAGCGAAGCACGCCTTCGCGAATGCGCTCGCATACGGAGTCATGGCAGAGGCCAACATCGGTTGCAATCCTTGCGGCGGCTATCATTCCCCAGGCAACCGCTTCCCCGTGCAGGAATTGTCGGTAGCCAGTTGCGGCTTCGAGAGCGTGGCCGATGGTGTGTCCGAAATTCAGGACGCGGCGAAGATCGCCTTCGCGCTCGTCGGCGGAGACAACCTGCGCCTTCAGTCTGACGGATTCAGCAATCGTCCATCCGAGGAATTCCGCGTCCTTGCGCAGCTCTTTGATCGAGCAGCGCTCGAGACGGACGAAAAGTTCCTCATTGCCGATCACGCCACACTTAATTGCTTCATACATTCCGGCGCGGAACTCACGCTCCGGAAGCGTTGCGAGCGTCGCGGGATCGATGAGAACGAGTTCCGGTTGATAGAACGTGCCTACCAGATTTTTTCCCGCCCGAAGGTTGACACCGGTCTTGCCGCCGATCGCGGCATCCAGTTGCGCTTGCGCTGTAGTCGGAATTTGAATGAGGGTCACACCGCGCATGTACACGGAAGCGAGCATGCCACCAACGTCTCCAACAACACCGCCACCGAATGCCAGAACTACAACTTTGCGGTCGGCGCCAGCTTTCAGCAAGTCTTCGGCGAGCGACTCGACAGTCGAAAGGCGCTTGAAGCGTTCGCCGTCGTGCATCTCAATAATCTTCGCTGGGACGCCGGCAGCATCGAGCGACTTCATGAGAACTTTGCCCCATCGGCGGCGTACTGGAGCCACCGTAACGATGAAAAGAGGAGGCGTCCCGCTGAGTAGCTCTTTCAGAATGCTTCCCGCTCGCGACAGGATGCCGTGTTCAATAATGGCTTCGTAGCTGTGTGATGGAGTGTTTACCGGGATGCGAACCATTGCAAGCCATCATAACAAGCCGTGAGTTGGCTGGAAATGCCAGCCACTGCACCTGAGGCCGATTTTCTGGTCATCGGCGCCGGAGTTGCCGGACTGCGTGCGGCAATCGAATTGGCGCCAGCAGGCCGCGTCCTCGTTCTGGTGAAGCGCGAGGTTGCCGACTCCAGCACGCAACTCGCACAGGGAGGCATTGCTGCCGCGCTGAGTGACGAAGACGAAATCAGCCTACATCTGCAAGACACGCTCAATGCCGGTGACGGGCTCTGCAATCCTGAAGCGGCGCGGGTTTTGGTCGAGGATGCTCCGGAGCGGATCGAGGAACTGATTGCGTGGGGCACGCAGTTCGATCGCGAGGGAACGAAGCTGACCTTCGGACGTGAAGGCGCACACAGCCGCAACCGCATTCTTCATGCGCACGGCGATTCCACGGGACGCGAAATCCAAAGAGCGCTTTACGCCAAGGCGAAGACACTGCCCGAAATTTCAATCCGGGAATTTGAGTTCTCAACTGATTTGGTCAGTGAGGACGGGCGTGTTGGCGGCGTTCGTGTAATAGACGAGCACGGGAAGGAGAACACAATCCATGCCTCGACGGTGCTGCTCGCGACCGGCGGGATGGGACAGTTGTATCTGAATACGACTAACCCAAGCGTTGCGACGGGCGATGGTGTGGCAATGGCTTATCGCGCCGGAGCTGAGGTGACTGATCTTGAGTTCATTCAGTTCCATCCGACGGCTTTGTACCTGAAGAAGGCGCCGCGATTTTTGCTTTCTGAAGCGCTGCGCGGCGAGGGCGCCTATTTGCGCAACATGGAGATGTTGCGCTTCATGGCAAAGTATCACCCAATGGCGGAACTCGCGCCTCGCGATGTCGTAGCACGGGCCATCATGCATGAACTCGAACGGAGCCGCGCCAAAGATCCGGTTGTGTATCTCGATCTCACCCATCTTGACGAAACCCATGTGCAGCGCCGCTTTCCGCGCATATACAAAACCTGCATGCAATATAACGTGGATATCACGGCGGAGCTGATTCCCATCCGTCCTGCTGCGCACTATGCGATGGGAGGCGTACGGACTGACTTGGATGGCCGCGCCAGTCTACGCGGTCTTTACGCAGCCGGTGAGGCCGCCGGAACGGGAGTCCACGGGGCGAATCGGCTCGCCAGCAATTCCCTTCTAGAAGGCTTGGTATTCGGAGCACGCGCCGGAAAGAAAATGCGTGACGAGCTGAAGACAGTCGCCGGTAAGATTTCCCGGCTTCTCCCAGCGGCGTACTCGAATGGACCAGTGAGGGTGCCACTCGAGGCATCCATCAGCGAGCTTCAGACACTCATGTGGACGCAGGTGGGGATTGTGAGGACCGGCATCGGCCTGAAGCAATCAGTTGGGAGGCTGCAGGAACTTGCGCCGCAGATGGCGCGTCCGCGGAGCCGGCGGGAATTCGAGGCGCGAAACTTGCAGATTGTGGGCTCGCTGGTGGCGCGTTCAGCGCAGGCGCGTGAAGAGAGCCGAGGCGCGCACTATCGAACGGATTTCCCTGATCACAATGATGTGAAGTTCGGCAATCATTCGGTGGTCGCGGGCGAGAAGATTCGGTTCCAGTAGATCTATTTCTGCAGAACAGGCTTCTCCCGGTGCAGCGCGGAAGCCACAATCGTCACCAACAAGATGCTGCCAATCACTGCAAGTGAGACATCGGTGCGAATCGCGTAATAATGCGAAAGTAGCATTTTAAATCCCACGAAAACGAGCACTCCCGAAATCCCGTAGTGCAAGTATTCAAAGATGTCCATCAGCGACGATAGGACGAAGAACAACGAGCGCAAGCCAAGGATGGCAAATATGTTTGACGTGTAAACGATGAAGGTATTGAGCGTGATGGAAAGGACGGCTGGAATCGAGTCTACGGCGAAGATGACGTCGGTGGTTTCGATTATCAGCAGCACCAGCAGAAGCGGTGTAGCATAAAGTTTTTCCCGGCGCACGAAGAACTTGTCCTCCGCGTAGTCGTCGGCTACCGGGAACACGCGGCGAAACAGGCGCAGTACGGGATTCTTCGTAGGATCAACTCTCGCTCCACTCTGAAAGAGCAGACGCAAGCCGCTGTAGACAAGCAACACGCCGAACAGGTAGATGATCCAGTGAAATCTCCGGATCAGACCTACTCCCGCAAAAATGAAGACCGCGCGCATGATGATGGCGCCGATGATTCCCCAGAACAGTACCCTGTACTGCTGTTCATCGGGTAGGCGAAAGTATCGGAAAATCAGCAAAAAAATAAAAAGGTTGTCGGCGCTGAGCGAGAGCTCGATCACATAACCGGTGGAAAATTCAAGCGCGGCAGTTCGGCCCTGAGTGCGGTATAGAATTCCCGCAAAAGCCGCTGCCAGAGCGATCCAGAGACCACTCCAAATCAGGGACTGCCGTAATGTGGGACGCTCTGTGCTGCGATGGAAAACGCCCAAGTCGAGCGCCAGCATAGCGGCAACGAAAACATTGAAGAGGACCCAGAACAGTAATTGGCTCACAGGCGGTCTTGGATACAGGACGAATTAGAAATGAAATTTCAAAAAAGCGAAAGGCGTTAACACGGAGGAACACAGAAGGACGGTAATTACCGACAAGGTGGGCGGGCGAGGCGCCCGCCCCACACAACCGCCCACACGGTCTAGCGCTGATTCAGGAGTCGCACGGTTTCGAGCGTCACGGTGCCTACAATGGCCAGACTCTTAGGGCTGAGTTTGTCCACCGTGTCTTCGGTAGTGTGCCAAAACACGTTGTTGTAGCCGTACTCGAAATCAATGATATCAACTGATGGAACTCCGCGATCTTCGAATGGCCTGTAATCATCTTCTGCAGAAATCTGTCTGGCAAAGAAATGGGATTGATATCCGGTGCGAGTAGCAGCATCGAGTACCAAATCTTCAAGCCACGGCGTGCATTCAATTATGCGGTCAATGTTGAGATCGGCGTCGCCGATCATATCTTCAAGGATGAAGGCCTTCACCTTCTTAAGCGTACCGTCGTCCTGCCACTTCTGTGCTAAGTGGCGCACGCCATAAAGGCTTTCGGGGTCGTACCAAGGCAGCCTCATGGATTCCTCGCCATCATCCCACAGGAGCCAGAGACTATAGCCTTCCAGCTTTTTCCCGCGAAGCTGGTTCGCAATTTCAAGCAACAGCGCGCTGGAGGAGGCACCATCATTCGCGCCAATGTAGGGAATATTTCGAAGCGGCCAATTGGTGTCGTAATGGCTGGCCATGACGATGATTCCGTCTTTTGAGCCGGGGAACTTCGCGATGATGTTGTGAATCGGAAACCTGCCCTCGGAAGGCGTGACTTCGAAATCATCCTGCTCGACATCAAGCCCCTTGAGGTGGGAAAGAATATATTTTTCTACCCTACGATGGTTCTCGCTTCCATTGGGACGCGGGCCGAAGGCAACGATCTCCTTTACGTACTGCATGGCGCGGCTGGAATCGAATGAAGGAGGAGCAGCAGAGTCGGACGTGGCGGGTGCCGGGGTCGATGCCGAATTCGCGGAGGGAGCCTCGACCGTAGTCTCCGCAGAAGCATTCTTTTGTTTGGAACACGCTGGAGCGGCGAGCAGCACGATCAGGCACATAGTTAAAAGGAACAGGAAGTTCCCAATCCGTGTGCTTGGTTCCAGAAGGTCCGAGAAAAACTGTGTCGTCCCTTCGGGACTCGGACTGTCCCTGCAGTCCACCCAGGACTTCCGTCCCTTCGACAGGCTCAGGGCAGGCTCTGGGCTAACACATTCCGCCCCTGCGGGGATGTGGTTGTGGCGATTCGTGCCGGTGTGCTTTATTACAGCGATCAGTGGCACGCGCACCAAACCGGATTCACAAGAGGCATGAAGGTGCTTCATGCTTTCTTTCTCGCTTCCCGCGCTTTTCGCTGAGTTGGATGCACAAACCAGGCGATCCCTATGCTGATTGCGTACAACACCAACATAGGAGAAGCAAAAATAATCATGCTGCTTATGTCCGGAGTAGGCGCCAAAGCCCCGGCAACGATGAAGATGCCGAGGACCGCATAACGGATGTTCCGCCACATCCATCCTGCACTTATGACTCCCATCAGTGCGAGGAAGAAAACCAGAATTGGCATTTCGAAAACCAGACCCAGACCGAGCGTCACCGTGAGGAAAAGATCGGTGTACTCGTGAATGGTGATCATGGGCGTGAACTGACGGCCGAAGCGAATGAGGAAATCAAGCGCTGCGGGATACACGATCCGATAGGCAAAATAACCGCCAGCCGAAAAAAGAAGAATCGTCGAGACCATGAAAGGCACCGCATATTTCTTCTCTTTGCGATAAAGCCCCGGAGAGATAAACAACCAAACCTGGTAAAGGACGTACGGAGAGGTCAGAAATAAACCACCTAACGCAGAAATCTTCAAGTAAAGGTTGAACGGATCAACCGGCGTCAAGTACACCAAGTGGTCTGGCAAATTGTAGCGATGCAGGGTCTCAATAATCGGCCGCTGCATAAGGCCAAACAGCCGTTCGCGATATATGAAGCAAACTCCCATCCCTGCCCCGACTGCGATCAAGGCGTGGAAGATCCGCTTGCGGAGCTCCTCAAGATGCTCGAGGAAGCTCATGGAGGGCATCCGCTCCTGCTCAACGTCGGGCGATACCAGTTCGGGGGCGACTTCAGGCATGGTTGTTAGGGGCGGGCAGGTTCAGATCGCCAGATGATGGAGGTTCGGAAGGCTGCGCATGTGCCGGCAAGTACTCGATGGCGCCTGCTGGTGGATGGACAGGAAGTGGCATCTTCTGCTCGATTTTCTGGCTCTCGGCTCGCTGTTTTTCTCTCTCCTGCACTTCTAGTTGCGAGATTTCCGCCTCGATCTGCGCTTTGAACTCGTTGGAAGCTCGCTTGAATTCGGCAAGTGCCTTCCCTACCTGGCGCGCGATACCAGGCAGCTTCTTCGGTCCAAAAAGCAGGAGCGCCAGAACGAACAAAACCGCTGTGTCGGCAAAACTCATTCCCTAATCATAGCGGGGAGAGGCAGATATTGGCTATTGGCAGCGCGAATTTACAAACGACAGCTCTGAGAAGACCGGGCTTGACTTCTTCGGACAAGATGCTACTTTATCGAATTTGAAATTTGATGAGGAGTGGTTTGTGAAACGTTGGGCAAAGATCCTGCTTCTAATCTTCTTAATTTTGATTATTGCTCTCGGAGCTGCCGGGGTGCGAATGTTCGGCTTGCGTACATTTATCGGGCCGAGGAAGCGCGATCTCACTAATCGCACATTTCAAAGTACGCCGGCGCGGCTGGAACGAGGGAAATACATTGCAACCTCGATGGGCTGCTTCTACTGTCACTCTCCTCATGACTGGAGCAAGCGAGACCACCCCATTCCGAACGGCATGGAGGGTTCAGGGCAGCAGCTTCCCTACACCGATCTCCCGGGCAGAATAATCGCCCCAAATATCACGCCGGACAAGGATAGTGGCGCCGGGAACTGGAGCGATGACGCGCTGGCGCGCGCAATCCGGGAAGGCATTGGTCATGATGACCGAACTATGTTCCCGATCATGCCATATCCGCATTACCGAACCATGTCCGATGAAGACCTGGCATCGGTTGTGGTTTACTTGCGATCTCTGCCGGCTGTGCGGAACCCCTTGCCGCAAACCGAGATTATTTTCCCCGTAAAGTACTTCATGCGCAATGCGCCTAAACCGATCACCAGTCCCGTGCCTCAGCCGGATTTATCCGATCCAGTCAAACGCGGGGCCTTCCTGGTGAACCTAGTGGGTTGCGCAGACTGTCATACGCCCGTGGATAATCATCACAATCCGATCGCGGGTATGGATTTCGGCGGCGGTCAGATCCTTGCGGTGCCTTGGGGGAACGCCGCAAGCGCGAACATCACGCCCGATCCTTCCGGCACTCCTTATTATGACGAGGCGCTGTTCATCAAAACCATGCGGACAGGTGTAGTCGGGGGAGTACGCGAATTGAATAGTGCCATGCCCTGGATGGTTCTTCGCAACATGACAGATCAGGACCTGGGGGCAATTTTCGCTTACTTGAAGACGCTTAAACCGGTGGCGCACAGAGTGGACAATTCCCTGCCACCAACACTGTGTCCGCTAGATGGCACCATGCATGGAGGAGGAGACCAGAATCGGAAGTTAGGAGTATGAGCATCGAACAATGAGCGAGGAGCGTGCGTTGGTTGCTCGTTGCTCACATCTCAGAGCTCACTGTTCACGGCGTCAAATCCATTGCGGGAACGATCTTAGTGAACGGAACATTCGCGCGTACGTTTGCGTCGCGAACGTTTTCCGGGTTCGGCGCTTCGAAGAGGCACATGCACTTGTTCTCGCCGGGAACGAACGTCGAACGAATGTAGCGTACCTGCCTGCCCTCGGCGGTAAGCTCCCTGCCCGCCTTAATCGCCGCTTTCTGTGCAGCCGCGAGCTGCTCCATTTTGATTCCCGGCAAGTCGCGTTCCACCATGTACACGGGCATGTAAGACCTCCTGAGACCAGAGCTTATGTTCGGCCGATTGAAAATGCAATCAGCGTCAGTAACGCGCGCAGGTGACGCTAGTTGTTCTGGTGGTCGGCGTCGAGGACCTCGCGTACGGTGCTGGCGAGGTGATGCATCGAGAAAGGTTTCTGAACAAATCGTGAGGCTTCCCATCCCGAAGTCCGTTCGGGGTCACCGGCATAGCCTGAAACGAGCACGACTTTGAGTCCCGGCATCTTCCTGCGCAAGCCTTGCGCCAGCTCTCGCCCGCCCATTTTCGGCATGACGACATCGCTAAGCAGCAGATCAACGCGCGACCCGTGCTGCTGCAGTATTTCCATAGCATCGCTGCCGTCCGCCGCCGTAAGAACGTGATAACCGTGGCTACGAAGGAAACCCGCGACCAACTGCCGGATGCTTTCGTCATCTTCAGCAACCAGAATAGTTTCATGGCCATGGGGCACAGGTGTGGGAGCGTGCCTCGCAGTCTCCTCTTTCGTTCCATTTGTGCGCGGCAAATAAATTTTGAACATCGTACCCTGGCCGGGGACGCTCTCTGCCGTTATGTACCCCCCGCTTTGCTTAATGACGCCGTACACCAACGAAAGTCCCAAACCCGTGCCATGTCCGGCTTGCTTGGTTGTAAAAAAGGGTTCGAAAATTCTTGCTTTAGTCTCATCGTCCATACCATGTCCGGTGTCGCGCACGGTCACGAGCACGTGGTCGCTGATCTCGACCGTGCGGTCACGATCCAGACATACCCTGCCCTGGTGAACGTTGCTGGACTCGATAACCAGCTTGCCACCCTCAGGCATGGCGTCGCGCGCATTTACCGCCAGGTTCATAAGAACCTGCTCCATTTGTCCGGGATCAACTTTGACAGGCCACAGATCTGCGGCAGGAAGGAAGTGAAGGTCAATGTGTTCGCCGATCAAGCGAACCAACATTTGATTGAGGTTCGTTATGACGCTGTTCAAATCCAAGATTTTTGTCTGCAAAACTTGGCGACGGCTGAAAGCAAGCAATTGGCGGGTCAAGGCGGTGGCGCGTTCACTGGCCCGTTCGACTTCTTCGATGCGCGGGCGGAAAGGATCGCTTGCAAGCATCTCTTCCGCCATGACTTCAACCTGTCCCCGGATCACGGTCAGCATATTGTTGAAATCGTGCGCAATGCCGCCAGCTAATTGACCAATCGCTTGCATCTTTTGCGCCTGACGTAGTTGATCTTCCAATTGCTTGCGATGTGTGACGTTCTCGGCGACGACATCCAGATACGACAGGCCGCCACTGGAATCGCGGGCTGAGCGCCCTCCGACGCTTACGCTGACACATGTTCCGTCCTGACGAAGCCAGCGCCCGTCAAAACCCTGGCAAGCAGCAGAACCACGGAGGCGGAGAAGAAACTCGTCGAATGCGGTTGCCTCGGCAAAGATATCCCAGCGAAGGTTACGAACCAGCAGATCGGACTCGGAGTATCCCAGCATCTCCAGCATCGCGCGGTTCACCTGCAGCAAGTCGCCATTGGGAGAACACCGGCAAATCGCGTAGGGCGCATCCTCTATTAATGAACGGTAACTTTGTTCCGAAAGGCGCAGCGCGCGATGCGCCACCAGCTGATCGGTATTGTCGAGACCAACACCAATCGTCCCGATGATTTTGCCATCGGCATTGCGAAGGGGATCAACGCGGCCCTGAAGATCGCGTCCGCTTATTTCGGTCTCAAAGGTGCGGCTTTGTCCAGCCGCCGCTCCACAGTGGGCATCCAATGCCCGTGTTCCGGCAAACAGACTCGTTACGGAATGGCCAATGCAGTTCTCCGCATAGAGGCCAAGCGGCATCAATGCGGAACCGGAGAGCGAAGTGAGACGATATTCGAGATCAGTGGTCCAAACGATTGCGGGAATTTTCTCCGCCAAGGCAGCCGAAGAAACGCCTGTATCAGCAGCAGTCTTGGTCGTCTGAACCGCTTTAGGCGACGAGGCCATTTCGGCATTGTAGGGCAGGCGATTTTAAAGTCATCATTCTTTCGTTGTACAACTCGGTGACTTCAGTCACCGCAGAGGGGTACCCTCCGCAGATTGCCCTTTCGCGTCACCATGGGGGAAGATTGGTGGGGCCTGGTGAGGGTCGTCTCGCGCTGCAGAGATTTCCTCCCGCATTCCTCCGCGCCTCGCACTATAATGCTCGGTTCGCGCCTGACGAGCTTCAAACTCGGATGGGCGTGATCACGGAGGTTGCTAATGGCGTCGGCTTCCCAGACGGCTGCCTATAACGCGGCGCGTACCGGCTCCTGGTGGTCGCAAATCATTCCCGTGGTCCTAGGGTTAGGCGGGTTTAGTGTGTATGCGACATTCAGGGCATTCGAGGGAGCTTTGTTTCAATGGGGACCGTATTTGTCGCCCTTCTACTCACCTCTTATTGATGTACACCATCGGTACTGGCCCTATTCACCGGCGCTGTTGATTCTGGGTGGCCCGCTGGGGTTTCGGGCAACGTGTTACTACTACCGCAAGGCATACTATCGAGCGTTCTTTCTCGATCCACCAGCGTGTGCGGCACCTGAGAGAAGGCGAAACTACGCTGGGGAAACACGCTTCCCTTTCATTCTGCAAAACGTTCACCGATATTTCATGTACCTGGCGATCGTCTTTCTGGTTTTTCTTTGGCATGATGCGATAAAGGCTTTCGCTTTTGCCGAAGGGTTCGGGATCGGCCTGGGGACTCTCGTTCTGCTAGTAAATGTGATCCTGCTGACGCTTTACTTCTTTTCTTGTCATTCCCTACGACATCTGGTGGGCGGGAAGTTGGATTGTTTCTCCTGCGCGAAGGCCGGCGGAATGCGGCACTCAAGCTGGCGGGGTGCCAGCTTGTTGAATGAGCACCACATGCTATTTGCCTGGAGCAGCCTCTTCTCGGTTGGTTTTGCAGACTTCTACGTGCGCCTGGTTGCGAGTGGCGCGATCAGGGATCTAAGACTCTTGTGAACAGCAAATACGAAACTCACGAACATGACGTATTAATTATTGGTGCGGGCGGTGCTGGACTTCGCGCAGCGATCGAGGCGTTGTCGCAGGGTGCGAATGTAGGCGTGGTGTGCAAATCGCTTCTCGGAAAGGCTCACACTGTCATGGCCGAAGGCGGAATTGCTGCCGCCATGGCCAACGTGGATGCCGCAGACGACTGGCGAGCTCACTTTCGCGACACCATGCGCGGCGGAAAGTTTCTGAACAACTGGCGAATGGCGCAGCTACACGCTCAAGAAGCGCCGGACCGTGTTCGCGAACTGGAGCAGTGGGGCGCGTTGTTCGACCGCACCGAGGACGGACGCATTCTTCAGCGGGCTTTTGGTGGGCATTCTTTCAAACGCCTCTGCCACGTTGGCGACCGCACCGGGCTGGAGATGATTCGCACTCTGCAGGATCGCGGGGTGCAGATGGGCTTCGACGTCTATATGGAATGCACGACTACCCGGCTGCTGATGGACGGGGGCCGTGTCGCAGGGGCATTCGCTTACTGGCGGGAAAATGGTCGGTTCGTGGTATTCAAGGCCAAGGCTGTAGTCCTGGCCACAGGAGGTATCGGCAAAGCTTGGCCGATTACTTCGAATTCCTGGGAGTACACCGGCGACGGAATGGCGCTCGCCTACGAAGCTGGCGCCGAGCTGCTGGATATGGAGTTTGTCCAGTTCCATCCCACAGGAATGGTGTGGCCGCCTGGGGTGCAAGGGTTACTGGTCACTGAAGCGGTGCGCGGCGAAGGCGGCATTCTGACCAACAAGAACGGCGAGCGGTTCATGGAGAAGTACGATCCCAAGCGCATGGAGCTTTCGACACGGGACGTGGTCGCGCGGGCAATCTATACCGAAGTCCGTGAAGGACGAGGGACAGAACATGGCGGCGCATTCCTCGACATCTCTCATAAACCCGCGGAATATGTAAAGCGCAAGCTGCCAAGCATGTATCACCAATTCCGCGAACTCGCCGACGTGGACATCACGGCAGGGCCAATGGAAGTCGGTCCAACGTGTCACTACATGATGGGTGGCGTTCGAGTTGATGCCGAAACTGCAGCTACCAGTATTGCAGGTTTGTTCGCTGCGGGAGAAGTTGCTGCCGGATTGCATGGCGCCAATCGTCTGGGTGGAAATTCGCTTTCTGATCTTCTGGTTTTTGGAAGGCGTGCTGGGCTAGGCGCAGTGGAATTCGCAAAGCAACAAGCCGTGCCTGCGGTGGATTCAACGCAAATCGAAGAAGCGGAGCGTGCCATGCTGGCTCCGTTCGAGCGCAACACGGACGAGAATCCGTATTCCGTCCATTCCGACTTGCAGCAGATCATGCAGATTCTGGTGGGAATCTATCGCACTGAGGAGGATCTGAATTCCGCAATGGAAGGGCTTGCGCGCCTTAAAGAACGAGTGCAGAGGCTTAGCATCAACGGCTCACGCATGTTTAATCCTGGATGGCATTTGTGCGCAGATTTGAAATCTATGCTCACCGTCTCCGAGGCTGTGACTCGGAGCGCATTGGCGCGAAAAGAAAGTCGGGGAGCGCACAGCCGCATTGATTACCCGAACCTCGACGCCGCGTGGGGCAAGCAAAACAACATTATTTCGCTGCATGGCGATCAAATGAATTTGGAGCAGCGGCCTACGCGCGAACTGCTGGCCGACCTTCAGGCACTGCTGGCCGATGAGAAAGGAGCCGGAGCCTGATGCCAGACGTCCTTCTAAAAATCTTTCGCGGCGATCGCGAAGGCGGCCAGACCGCTGACTACCAGGTCCCAGTGGCGCCCGGCATGGTCGTGCTCGACGCACTTCATCATGTTCAGAAGCACCAGGCTCCAGACCTTGCCGTCCGCTGGAATTGTAAGGCTGGCAAATGCGGTTCGTGCTCGGCGGAAGTGAACGGGAGACCGCGACTGACCTGCAAAACACGCATGGATTCCCTTCCCCAAGACAAACCCATCACGATTTTGCCGATGAAATCATTCCCGGTAATCAAAGACCTGGTCACGGATGTTTCCTGGAATTACAAAGTCAACAAGAAGATTCCTGGATTCACGCCTAAAGCCGGCACGAATTGGAGGATGCAGCAGGAAGATATTGACCGGGTGCAGGAGTTCCGCAAGTGCATTGAATGCTTTCTGTGCCAGAACGTGTGCCACGTTCTGCGAGAGCACGACAAACACGAACAGTTCGGCGGTCCGCGCTTTTTCGTGCGCGTCGCCGGGCTTGAAATGCATCCTCTCGACGGCGTCTCGCGTGTCGGACTGTTGAAAAAAGAATTGGGGCTTGGGCTTTGTAACATCACGAAATGCTGCACCGAAGTGTGCCCCGAAGAAATTCATATCACGGACAATGCCATCATTCCTCTAAAAGAACGCGTGGTGGATGAATATTACGATCCCGTGCTCAGGCTGGTAAGGAAGATTCGCGGTGGGTGAAAACAGCTCGACCAAAATAAGAATTCCGGTTTTCTTTGCGGCCTTTGCGGATTTTCTTTGCGAGCTTTGCGGTTAAGGGCTTTTAACCGCAAACGGCGCAAAGCATTCGTCAAGACCGCAAGAGAAGTCAGGTCAAACAGGAGGCCGCGATGGAATTCAAACTGAAGGCAATTTCTCCCGAAGGGATTGAGGCCGCCCTCTCGAAGGCCGAGGTTTACCGGTTTCTCAACGAGCCCGAGGAAGCCGAGTCCATCTGTCAGGATGTACTAGCGGTGCAACCCGGTCATCAACTCGCGCTGCGCCTTCTAGGGCTTGCCTTGACAGATCAATTCACTGGCGGCACAGGCGATCGATATTCCGACGCCGTCAATGCGTTCCAACAACTAACCGACGCCTACGAACAGTTCTATTACACAGGCCTCCTGTACGAGCGGCGCGCGAAAGCACAACTCAAAGCCGGACGCCCTCCCCACACGATTACCGTTCTGCTCGAAGAAGCGATGAATTCCTACGAACAAGCCGAACGGATTCGTCCTACAGGCAATGACGACGCCATTCTGCGCTGGAACCGGTGCGCGCGCCTGCTGCACTCGAAGCTTGATACCGAGTGGCACCGCGAAGTCGGAATCGAGATGGGCGAGTAAGCTCCGCGCATAAACCAGCGCATACCGCTCCAATAAGAAAGTTGAATAAGCAGATTCCACTCAGCCACGTTACCCTGCTTGCAGTCCATGGCTAGCCACGGCCGTGGAAATTTGTCCACGCCGGCGAACTTCGCGCACCGGCAAACAAAGAGCAGGGGCCCGTCTCATGATGCCAGACGCACTCAATATCCAGGACATTGTCGAAGTCACTTACGAAAAATTTAGCCATGTGCACGACGGAGAGGTCGCGACCTACATTCCCGAGCTCGGGAAAGTGGACCCCAATGACTTCGCCATCTGTGTTGCAGCCGTAGACGGCCAGGTGTTCTCGGCCGGCGACTGGAATAAGGAGTTCACCATCCAGTCAGTCTGCAAGCCGTTTGCTTATCAGATGGCTCTCGAGGAACTGGGGCGTGATCGCACTCTACTGCACGTCGGCGTAGAACCGAGCGGCGAAGCCTTCAACTCCATCGAACTCGATCCGCTGACCAAGCGTCCTTTCAATCCCATGGTGAACGCGGGAGCGATCGCGGTCGCGTCGTTGATCAAGAAGGATTCAAAAGTAGCAGGCGCGCGCGCTTTCGTCGAGAGAATGCAATTAGCGGCAGGGCGCAACTTGAAAATTGACGCGTCGGTGCTGGCGTCGGAATCGTCAAGCGGAAACCGCAATCGTGCCATAGCATATCTGATGCTGAACTTCGGCATTATTGATGAGGATGTGAGCCATACCCTGCATCAATATTTCTCTCAGTGTTCGCTGCTGGTGAACTGCCGCGATTTAGCGCTCATGGCTGCGACACTCGCGAACATGGGCACCAACCCAGTCACGCGCGAGCCGGTGTTCGATTTCCAGTACATCAAAGACGTTCTGGCAGTCATGTTCACCTGCGGCCTCTACGATCACGCAGGAGAATGGGCTTATCGCGTGGGCTTGCCGGCGAAGAGCGGCGTTGGCGGAGGTTTGCTGGCCGTAGTGAATCGGCAGCTGGGAATTGCCGTCTATTCTCCGCGTCTGGATGCGAAGGGCAACAGCGTACGTGGGATTTTGGTCTGCAAGGAATTGGCCAACCGGCTCGGCCTTCACGCGTTCGAGTTCACCAACGTGGGATCGAGCTTTGTACAGGCGATGATGTGACGTAGCAACAATGAAGATTTCTCGTTCCACACCGATATAAATGTGTGAAGAAAATTGCGATGTCGAGTTGAGAACTCATTGCTGTGCCATCGTATGGGAAGTCCAAACGACGAGATGACCTGTTCTAATTACCCGTTCCGGCAAGCCTATTGGGGAGATCTGGCCACTTTCGCTGTTTCATAGGGAACCAGCCCGAGCCCCGTCGCTCCCAAGTCCTTGTAATTGCTTGCTTCCTAGCGCGCGCTGCCGCATCTAATTCTTTAGGTACGTTGACTTTCCTTCTCGTTACGTTAAGATTGGAAGCAGTTCTTTGAAGGCCAATCCCAAGAGTCTCAAATCACATGACTTCCGCCCACAATGGGCGCAAAATTGGGGGCGTCACGGTTTCGACGGAGATGCTTGCGGCCAAGAGGCATGCCGGGGTGCACTCACCCGTAATCGAGGGCAAAATGATAATTGCCAATCAACAGATGGCATACGCAGCTTAATTAGTTAAGTTGCCGTCTTCCGCAGCTTCGCCCGTGGGCTGCGAGCGGACGTCACACAGCGGGCTGCTCTTCCCGGCTACGTCTGGGCCGGGAGGCTAAGATCTCAGGCTAGCGGCAACCGTTTCTTGTCCGTTCTGAGCGGCGGTCGCGAACGTCTTTGGGTAATGCCAAGGGCATGAACGCGAATAAGCATGTAGTCTCTTGACCAGTAACATTTTCGGACGCGGGTTCGACTCCCGTCGCCTCCACCACCTTTATTTTCAATAACTTAACAAGATTGTACCGACTAAGACCCGTTTAATCTGCTCGCCGCAATTTATTTTCGGACGTGGGTTCCTATGCAGCAGCGATCGGAGTCAGTTTTTCAGCACCGCAAAAGAGACTCTTGTTTCTTGAGTACTCGGATAACGCCTGGTGCCGATTGGGTTGAAGGCAACCTTTCGTGGTTCTTGGTCGCTGCTCAAAACACTATAAGATTGGAACTCTTCAAAACGGCTCACCCCCGGGAACGCGATTATTGACCATGCCGGCCGGTTCTAGGCGATAACTTCCGAATTGCGGACCATCCGTCAAGTGACGGCGTGCACACATAAAGGCTGAATCCTTTCGACTGCCAATCTTCTCGTAGCCAGCCACTTTGAACTTGTTGACTCTTGTGTTTCGCGCCACATAAGATTTCTTGCCAATGATCGGCCAGACCGTCTCGCACTACCGCATCGTCGAGAAGATCGGTGGCGGCGGTATGGGCGTGGTCTTCAAGGCCGAGGATATTGAGCTCGGGCGCTTCGTAGCGCTCAAATTCCTGCCAGATGAACTGGCAAAGGACGCGCAGGCGCTGGAACGTTTCCGTCGCGAGGCGCGTGCCGCTTCTGCCCTCAACCATCCCAACATTTGCACGATCCATGAAATCGGTAGTCAGGAAGGCCGCTTTTTCATCGTAATGGAATTTCTCGATGGCGTGACGTTGAAGCACCACATAGCCGGACGTCCGCTGGATTTGGAGGTATTACTGCCGCTGGCAGTTGATATCGCCGACGGACTCGAGGCCGCGCACGCAGAGGGAATTATTCATCGCGACATCAAACCCGCGAACATTTTTGTTACCAAGCGGGGGCACGCCAAGATTCTGGATTTTGGTCTGGCGAAGCTGCCCACGCGGGCTCGACGAACAAGCAGCAGTGACAGCTTGGAGACGTTGTCGATAGAACCCGGCGAAGCGTACCTGACGAGCCCTGGAGCCATGATGGGCACCGTTGCCTATATGTCGCCGGAGCAGGTGCGGGCAAAAGAACTGGATGCGCGTACCGATCTGTTTTCCTTCGGGGCCGTGCTGTATGAGATGGCGACCGGGAAGATGCCGTTTGAAGGATCGAGTTCCGGTGAGATTTGCGGATCGATCTTGCACCAGACCCCGACGTTGGCCTCGCAAGTGAATCCCCAAATTCCGCAGCCAGCAGAACTCCTGATCCACAAAGCGCTGGAGAAAGACCGTGAGTTTCGCTATCAGCATGCCGCGGATATTCGTTCCGACTTGCAGCGGCTGAGACGAGACACGCAACCTGGGCAGGTCATAAGTGGAGTTGGCCGGTCGAGCGAAACCAGGCATAGCACTCAGGCTGCTTTGTCCGCGCCCGTCCGGCGAGCGAAACTTGCGGGCTACATCGCTGCGGCATTGCTAGTCGCAATTATGGCGGTCGGTCTCTATTACGGATTGCGCCCAGCGAAGACCTTGACCGACAAGGACACCATCGTACTCGCTGATTTTGCCAACAGCACGGGTGACACGGTTTTCGATGACACACTCAAGCAAGCGTTGACCGTTGCTTTAAACCAATCGCCCTTCCTGAACGTGCTTTCGGAGAATAAAGTCGCGGCGACTCTGCAACTGATGGCCCGTCCCGCGAGTACTCCACTCACGCCCGACGTGGCTCGCGAACTCTGCCAGCGGGCGGGAATCAAAGCTTATATTGCCGGAGCAATTGCTCGCCTCGGAACCGAGTATGTCGTCGGTTTGAAAGCGGTGAATTGTCAAAGTGGAGACCCGCTGACCCAGGAGCAAATCACGGCACCAGCCAAGGAGAAAGTGCTTGACGCGCTAGGTGTAGCAGTATCCAAGCTGCGCGCAGAATTGGGTGAGTCGCTGACTACAGTGCAGAAATTCGATGTTCCATTGGCAGAGGCCACGACATCTTCGGTCGAGGCCCTGAAAGCTTATAGCCTGGGCTTAAGGGCGTACCACCAGAAAAGCACTGCCGCGGCCGTGCCGCACTGGCAGCGTGCTATCCAACTCGATCCCAACTTTGCAATGGCGTATCGAGCCGTAGGTGTAGCCTATTTCACCCTGTCAGAGGTAGGGCGGGGCAGCCAGTACTACACCAGGGCCTTCGAACTGAGGGAGCATACCAGTGAACGGGAAAAGCTGGCCATCGCTGCTGCCTATTATGAGAACGTAACCGGGCAACTGGAGAAAGCGGGGCAGGTATACCAGGAGTTGATTGAAAACTACCCAAGAGATTACCCAGCCCATGTCTCGTTGGGAAACGTTCGTGCCTTACAAGGCCAGTATGAGCGAGCTAGGGATGCGTATCGCGAGAGCCTTCAACTCGACCCTGATAGCGTGTCTCTGTACACGAACCTCATCAACAACCTGCTCGCCTTAGAGCGCTTCGACGAAGCACGGCGGATAACCCAGCAGGCGCAGGCCCGAAAAGTAGATGATCCCATACTCCACTATGCGCTCTACGCGCTGGCTTTCGCTGAGCATAATTCCCCCGCCATGGAGGAGCAGCAAAAGTGGTTTGTCGGCCAGCCCGAGTCCGAGAACTACGGCCTTTCGCTCGCATCCGACACTGAGGCATTCGAGGGCCATCTGGGCAAAGCACGCGAACTGGTTAAGCAGTCTGTAGGCTCCGCCATCCGCACTGACAGCAAGGAAAACGGAGCCATTTGGTTCGAGAATGGCGCTTTGCGCGAAGCCGCCTTCGGCAACGCGAGGGAAGCCACGCAGGCAGCGGGAGAAGGTCTAAAGCTAACTCCTACGAGTCAGGGTGTCGGGCTCGAAGCGGCTCTGGCGTATGCGATGGCAGGCGATATTGCGCGGGCGGAATCGCTGACGCAAGACATGAACAAACGCTTTCCCCTGGATACCCAAGTGCAATCGAATTGGCTACCAGCGATTCGAGCTCAGGTGGCCCTGGACCGGAAGAACCCAAGCGCAGCCATAGAGAGTCTGCACGCTACCGGTCCCATTGAATTCGGGCAAATTGTTTTCGTCACCAATATTTCCTGCTTGTATCCAACCTATGTTCGAGCGGAGTCATATCTTGCGGCAGGAAAGGCCAATGCTGCGGCGGCCGAGTTCCAGAAAATCCTCGATCATAGCGGGATCGTATGGAACTGTTGGACGGGAGCATTAGCGCATCTGGGCTTGGCTCGTGCGAACGCTCTGGAGTCGAGAACTTCGCAGGGTGCGGACGCTGATGCGGCTCGCGTCAGGGCACTCGCCGCTTACAAGGACTTCCTGACACTCTGGAAAGACGCTGACTCGGACATACCTGTCCTAAAACAGGCCAAAGCTGAGTATGCCAAGCTGCAGTAATGTCCAGCTGGCGAGCGACGGGCAAACCTTACCTTATCCGATTAGGTAAGCGTTGCCGACGATCCATCCACAATCGCTAATTACGCCGCGCACTGATGAACCACCAAAAAACGTGAGTTGGTCACAATACGGCGATGTAAACTGTGACTATCCGGAGATTCACTATGCCGCCGGTCGAGAAGCTCTCCCTCTACGACAGACTTGGTGGCGTCTACAGCATTGCAACCGTAGTAGACGACCTTATCGACCGAGTTATGTCAGACGCAAGACTGAACCAATCCCCTGGTGAACGAAGCGCACCATCGCGTGCCACCTGCGGGATTCAAGTACCTGGTGACCGAGATGGTTTGCTGGGCTGGCGGCGGTCCACAAAAATACAGCGGCAAGCCGATGGCAGAATCGCACGCCCATTTAAAGATTACCGCCACGGAATGGGAGGCGTTCATGGACGACCTTCAGCAGTCGCTTGATAGGTTCGCGGTTCCCGCCCAGGAGCAAGCCGAACTGAAAGCAATCGTTAACAGTACGCGATCGGATATCGTCGTCGCCCCCGGGGCGGCGGTTGCCTAGGTTCTAGGCCGACGGCGGGGGGAGGTTCATCGATGGCGCAGACAGTTCTTGGTTCGATCGTTTCTCTCTGGCGGTATCCAGTCAAGTCCATGTTGGGAGAAGAGCTGAATGCT
>QHZR01000026.1:43544-65815 GCA_003224755.1 Acidobacteriota bacterium | reverse complement strand
ACTTGGATGTTCGACCGGCGTTCGGCATCGCGGACGCACTGCAGAATCTGCATCGCATGGATTCGTCGCTACTGCAGAGTTTTCTTACGCCATGCAAAGGCGGCCTGCAGTTGCTCGCCGGACCTCAGCAACCGCTGCAGTTGGCCCCTTCGGTCGCAGAATTGGCCCGCTTATTTGACCTGCTGGTTTCAAATTTCCAATATGTCATCGTGGACTGCTCGAACCGCACCGATAGTTTGTTCAGGATGATCGCAGACTTATGCAATGCCGTGCTGCTTGTTACCCAGACCGATGTGGTTTCGCTGTGGAGCGCGGCGCGGGTCCACTCGTTTCTGGAACAGGATACCGGGCGCGATCGAGTATGCCTGGTTGTGAACCGTTTCAAGAAAATTCCGGGCTTCTCGGACGAAGATTTGCACCGGGTAACGAATTGCAGGCTGTTATGGAAGGTGCCTAATAACTTTCATTCGGTTGCACCGGCGATCGACAAAGGCAACCCGGTCGCGTTCAGTGAAGGCAATGAGCTGGCACGGTCATTCCGCGGTCTTGCTGGCATTCTGGCAGCGGCGACAAGCTCCGACAATTCCATGGACCTCAGTTTTGCGCCCGGCAAAACAAGCGACAAGAAGCCGGTTGGAAATCTGCTGGTTACGCCCTTGCGGGCCGAGCAGTAATAACCTGACCTCTAGCTTCCCTGTTTCGCGCTGCTCTCAATCGCTGCGTACACTGCCGAATTCGAGCAAACCTCGTAAATAGACGCTTCCGTCCAGTTCGTCAGACTGAAATCACCGGTGTTGATAATCGGCACCTTGCTCGACCTAACCACGATGCGCCTGAAAATATCTGAGCCAACCGGCACTAGGCCGCTGTAAAAGCAGGTATTCTCGCTTCCCCACAGACGCGGGAATTGCAAGGCACATTGCTCAAGCGAGATCTCTTGCTGCAATCGTTGGAACGCCGCTTCGCTCATGCGGATGCCGCCGACGTTATATCGCATGGGCTCGGACTCTACGGTTTCTCCAGTGCGAAACTCGTAGATATTAAACGGAGCGCCCATGCCCGCCATCACCTTGCGCATTTTTTTGTCGCAGGATGACAGGCGATCGCTTTCGTTCAACGCGTCGGAGATCATGATGCGGTGTTCGCCATCCAGCAGATACATTGGGGCAGAATCTTGATAGGACAAGCCGATTCCGAGTTCAAGAGCGGGAAGTGCGGCACGCTGAAGCAGGTGGTTATATCCGCCTACGATTTCGATCATTTCGCGCGCCAGAACACAAGCCCGTGAAACGGACAGTGATGCGTCACCTTGTCGTTCCAAAATCGCCAAAATGATGGCATCGCCTTCGACAAAAACCTTAGTCGCGCCGTACTTGCAAAGCAGTTTGTTGACCGGATCGTAAAAGTTCAAACTGAAGTACGAGGCGGGGTTCATGCCACGCTCTAGAAGTGAGCGAGTCAAGCGCGAGGAGTCCCGAATGTCGGCTTTGAGAACCACGTGCCGCATGGTGGGATTCTCGTGCGCGCCGGATTTTGCTTCATCGGCAAGAAGGAAACTGTAAAGCGTCCCGTTGAGCCGTGAAAGATCTCGCAGTTTCTCACTGCTGATCAGGTTGATCTTTTCGATTGCCCCGCTCAGCGTCTCAAGGCGGCGCAGATCCCGGTGGTATCGCAAGAAGTCTCGCAGGAAGCGGGCCGCAAATTTTGCGCGCTGGGCTCCCCCCGACTGTGCTACCCGTTCCGCTGCTGAGGCCAGCTTATCTAACGGCAATTTCCCGTGCTCCTCGACTAGCTTTCCAACTCGCTCACGCTCTTTTCGGCCCACCAATGCGTACTTGAGCTGCTGGGGATCAAGCATCGGAGTGAAGTCTGGAAGCAGTGGCACGACTTCGTAGGCCGCTATTACGAAATCAAATAACTTGTCGCGCTGCAAAAGTTCGCACCAGAGTTGCAACCTTGGTTTGTATGCCCGTTCATTCGGATCGCCTGTACCCACCAGTTCGTGCGCATTCTCGGGTGAGCTAAGCCAGCCATCGAGGATCGGGGCAGTTGCATTCTCAGCCTCTGGAGTCACAGCCTGCAGAAACTCGCCCGCCACTGCGCGAATGTTTCCGAACGAATCAGGGTCGTTTTCGAAACCTCCGATCAGCACGTAGTGCTCGGCTGCGAGATAGGAATCGCGGCCCTCTTCGAGAAAAATCAGCTGATTCAAGAAGACCTGGTAATCCGCGATCTCGTCCCCGAAGAGCGAGCGTCGCATGGCAGCAAGGGTCTGTCTGTCAATTTCGCGAAAGAGCCGAAAGAATTCCTGTCCGACTTGCCGCAAAATATTTTTCTTAGCAATCTGAAATGCGGCAACCTTCTCGCGGTATTCCAGGGCCTTCTGTTGGCGAACGCCTTCGTAGCTCTTGAGGGTTGTGCGGCAGCGATCGAGTGCGGAGGCAAATTGCGCCTGCATCTCGCTGCGCAGGAACTTAATAAGCGCAGTTCTCACCAGCAAATCCAGCGTGGGGTTTCCTTCAGACTTGGCACGGCCCAGCGCAGACCTGAGTAGGTCCGCGAGAAGCGGCTTTAGATCAGCATTCTTGGCGGCCAGCGCCGGGACCACTTTCGAAAATATATTTTTCGCCGCCTTCGGCGAGCCTGCGCTCTCCGCAGACATTACCCCGTCCACGTTTCCAAATTTTGCAATGAGCTTGCCTATGTGGGCGCCGGTAGCCTTCGTGAACGATGGAGTCAGCCAAACGTCGTGCCTGATGTTATCTATTCCAAGCTGCAACCCCTCGAGTGAGAGGGAAGGCGAGTAAGTGCTCAGCCGCGGCGGCGGAGTCTCAGCGGACGACCCGAGCTTCAGGATCGGAATTCGCGGCATCAGTGTTCTTCTGGCGCGGAATCTGCAGCATGGCCATTAGCAGAAGGCCATATCAACTTCGCACCCTCAGAGGAGCGTACTACGCGCGCGCTGGTACCCAACGTTACGCAAGTTATAGGGCAACAGGACGCTGTACTTGCGGACGTGCACTGTTGGTTAGATTTTCAGAAAGATACCCTTGCGGTACAGTCCCGCCATCACGATCCAGCACAGGGACACATACGCCAGCGCATAGAGTAGCGAAGCGTTGGCTGACGTTGCCAGCGGAGCAAACACAGAAGCATAGATGTGACCCATCAATGTATTTCCGCCTACGCTGAGTCCGTATAGGCCTATGGCCAGCGTCTCCGAGAAGATGTAAGCGGCAATCGCGTTCGTGCCAAATACAAGAATTGGCCACGTCCAACCTCGATGCCGCCGCACATCCACGATCCAGTAACAGAAGGCGAGGCATATTAACGCCAGGCCGGCAGTAAATACGACGTAGGAACTGGTCCAGAGCTTCTTGTTGATGGGGAACCAGACATCCATGACCTTGCCAACAATAATCGCCGCCATGCCGGCGCCGATCATCCCGAGTGTCTTTACCCGCGTCGCATATTGCGTTCTCAACCACTTGCCTGTCAATAACCCGAGCAGCGAGGTGGCGATTGCCGGGACGGTGCTGATCAGCCCTTCCGGATCTCGAGTGCCCTCATAAAGATGGCCCATTAACAATTTCCGGTCGAGCCACGCCACCAGATTCCGGTTGGGATCGAGCAGAGGAATGTCGTGGGTTGGCACTCCGAACCCAGGGACAGGAACGTAGCGCATCAGAATCCAATAGGCCGCCAAACACGATATCGCGACTGCAATCTGCGCGCGCCAGCCCGTCCAAAGCTCCAGCGCCGTTGCGATCACATAACAAATGGCGATGCGTTGCAGGACCCCGTAAACGCGCCAATGATCCAAGTGATATCTCGCCCCAAGCCCGTTCAGTAAGAGGCCTACGCCAAAGAGCACGATACCCCGCCACGCCGCGTGCTTTAGCAATGTGGACCGCGTCTGGCCAGCCGAAATACGTGAGGGGAACGAAAACGCCATGGCCACACCGACGATGAACAAGAAGGACGGAAACACCAGGTCTGTAGGCGTCCAGCCATTCCACTCGGCGTGCTTGAGCGGCCAATACGAGGATGGTCCGTCGCCGGGGTCATTTACCAGGATCATGAACGCGATAACAAAACCGCGAAATACGTCAAGCGAGACCAGGCGTTCGGCGCGGGGTCGTAAGGCTATGTCGCTCTTTACCGCTGCCGTTGATGTAGTTGTATGCACGCCAATAACTCTCGCGGCGCATTCTAGCATTTGTAAAGAAGTGCGGCACAATCCGCGCAGGATCTCCCCTTCCGCATCCGGGGAAAACCGAGATTACCCTCGTAACCTGCCGTGTTCGCCCAAGGCTGGTTAAGATTTTGTCAATAAGTTGTAAACACGAGGGGGGCTCGTGAAAAAACTGAAGGTTGTGCTGTCCCTGACGACACGCGACAACGACTATCAGATTGAACAAGCAGCCGCTGCCCAGGAAATGGCCGATCGACTCAACCTTGACTTGGAACTCCTTTACGCCGAGAACGACGCTATCCTGCAGAGCCAGCAACTGCTGAACATCATCCAGTCGAACTCAGTACCGCATCCTGATGGCATGATTTTTGAACCTGTCGGCGGCACCGCTATGCCGCAAGTGGCCAGGGCCTGCGCAGCGGCTGGCATTGCATGGGTTGTGCTGAACAGAGAAGTGGATTACATCTCAGACCTGCGGCGCAACTACAAGGTGCCGATCTTCTCCATCAGCTCCGATCACGAAGAAATTGGCCGGATTCAGGGAAGACAAATCGCCGCATTGCTGCCGAATGGCGGATCAGTCCTGCTGATACAGGGGCCTGCTGAAAATCTTGCCGCGAAGCAGCGCACCACCGGCATGTACGAAACCAAGCCGGTGGAAGTGCACGTGAAGGTCATGAAGGGGAATTGGACCGCAGCGAACGCGTGCAAAATCGTGAACTCGTGGCTAAAGCTCTCGACTTCGCAACAGGCAGGGATAGATATCATCGCCGCGCAGAATGATGCCATGGCGATGGGTGCCAGGAAGGCATTCCAGGAGATTGCCGATGCAGGCCAGCGAGAGCGATGGTTGGCAATTCCGCATCTGGGAATTGATGGAGCGACAAAGACGGGGCAGGCTTGGGTACAGCGCGGTTTGATAAATGCGACTATTGTCGTTCCGACCAACGCGGGCAAAGCCATTGACATGCTTGCGCACGCACTGCATACCGGCAATATTCCGCCTGAGAAAACACTTACTAAGCCGAAATCCTTTCCTGCGATCGAGGACTTGGCAAAAAAGTCGGAGCGGCGGAGCGGCGCGGCTGGGGGGAGCGGCTTTTAGGGCGCTTCAATCAACTCCATTTTGCCGTCGCGAGTGCGGTGCAACACCATCACCTTACCCTTCGGATCACGGAATACAAATACATCGCGGTCGCGAAAGTGCGCCTCTTTGATCGCTTCTTCCAGCGTCATGGGACGCATTGCGACCGCCTCATCCGATCTCACCAAATGGACCTCGGTCGACTTGGCGACTGCAGGAAATTTGTGCACCAACATTACGACCGGGGTTGATTGCGCAGCCGCAGCGGCTTTCGCGATTGCAGGCTCCGGCTTCACTTCTCCATTCCACTTGCTGTGATTGCGGCGCTTCTTCGTGATGATGCGTGTCTTGTTCTTAACTGCCTGCTTCTCGAGATGTTCGAGCGCTTCGCCGATCGCCGCCTTCATATCGCCGGCCTGCGCCAGTCCGACGAGTGGCCCTACTCGAGAATTGATCGTGATCTCAGCTTTGTGGCGGTGCTTCTCGACGACAAGTATCACCTTGGTATCGAAGCGGTCGCGAAGAATCTTGCGAATTTTGGTTAGTCCGGCTTCAACGTCTTGGCGGTTGGCGGGAGTTACATCGTAGTGCCTGCCAGTGTATTCGACGGTCATGAACAACCTCCGAGTGAGGTTTGCAACCTGGCACTGAAAAGCAGCTATTAGCTCTTAGCCTTTAGCTTAAGGCAAAAACTTGCGCGGTCTTGGCTAAAAGCAAAGAGCTAATGGCTAAAAGCTTATTTTTTTACTCTTCTCTGATGCGTACTGGGAATTTTCATGTCTTCACGGTACTTGGCGACTGTACGGCGAGTGACCTGAATTCCTTGCGATTGCAGAATGCGCGTGATCTGTTCGTCGGTCAGCGGTTTTGCAGGATCTTCATCTTCAATCAGCTTCTTCACACGGCGTTTAAGAATTAAAAGCGAGGTATTGCCTCCTTCAGGTCCGTTTACGCTCTCGCTGAAGAAGTAACGAAGCTCGAAAACGCCTTGTGGAGTGTGCGCGTATTTGCTGGCGACTGCGCGACTGACCGTGGAAGGATGTACACCTATCTCTTCTGCTACTTCCTTGATCATCATCGGCTTCAACTCGTCAATGCCTCTTTCCAGGAAGTCGCGCTGGCGGGTCACGATCGTGTAGCAGACTTTCAGAATTGTCTGCTTACGCTGCTCGATATTTTTGATGAGCTGGATTGCGCTCTTGAAACGTTCCTTAACGTAATTCCGTGTGTCGCGGTCATTTCCGTCTTTAGTAAGCAGGCGCTTGTAAGCGGGGTTGAGCCGTAGCGTCGGCACGTCGTCATCGTTCATCATGACCAGCCATTCGTCACCATGTTTAACGAAAGCAACATCCGGCTCGATCAGTCGGGGCTGAACTTTGTTGTACTGCTGCCCGGGCCGTGGGTCCAGGGTACGAATGTATTCAAGCGCGGACTGGACCGCTTCGACCGGCCGCGCAATGGCTCGCGAGATTTCCTTGTGTTGCCTATTCTGCAAGGCGCGAAGGTGTTGGTCCACAATCGCAACCGCATCGGCAAGCACTTGCGTGCTACCGTTTCCGTTTTTGCCGAGCTGCGCCTGGTGATAACGGAGCTGGTAAAGCAAACACTCGCGAAGATCGCGGCAGGCGACGCCAGGAGGGTCGAGTTGCCGGACGATTTCAATCGCTTCGTGAAGCTGTTCGCGATTGAAGCTGACGGTGAACGCCGGTTTCGATCCATTTGTTGAAACCGGAAGCGGGGCCACCTCCACTGGAGCCGGTTGGGCTGCAACCGCGGCGCTACTCTCATTGTGCGACGGCAGGCCGAGATCCGAGACCTCCGCCCAGTCAGCCGCAGCTTCTAAGCTGTCTTCCGCGACCGGTTCATCGGCTATAGAAGGCCCCAGTCCCAACGCGACAGCTTCCTTCACCACACTTTCAGATTTTGCCGCATCGACTTCCGGTGGTGCGGGCGGCGCAATTCCCAGCAATTCTTCATCACTGGCGATCAGGTAGCCATCTTCGTTCAAATTTCCAATTACCAGTTCTGCGGCTTCACGTACCGGCGGCGTTGTGGGAATTGACCCCAACTGCCAAACCAAGTGGTCCGTTAGAGTGCTCGGCCGGGATAGAAAATTCTCAAACGATGGCCGCTCGATTTCTTCAAAGTCACCCTGACTGCGGAAGCCGGGGTCAAGGTAATCCTTAAAAAATGACCCGAAATCAATTTCTTCAAAAGGATCTTTCTTGTCTTCAGGAGCCGGGGATTCCTCTGCCGCTGCCGCACGTTCGCGTTCCTCTTCGCGACGTCCAACGTCGTCAATCAAAGGAACCGAGTCCTCCAGCTCTTCAAGAACCGGGTTCTCCACCATCTCGGCAGTGATCATGTCCTTGAGCTCGAGCTTGTTAAGCGCGAGCACGCTGACCATTTGCACCAGGCCAGGCGTAAGGATCTGCCTTTGTGAGACTCTCAGCTGAAGTTTGGGTTGCAGAAGAACCATAAAAAACCGTCGTTGGTCGTTGGCTGTTGGTCGTTGGCCATTTCGTGATAGTTCACTGGCCAATGCTTCTATGTTGCCGCAGGAGCGTTCCATACTTCAGGCGAACGACCAACGACGAACAACCAACGACATTTCTCTTACACCAGCGAAAAACTCTCGCCGAGATAAACTCTTCTGACTTCCGAATCGTTTCCTAGTTGCTCCGGCGTTCCGTGCCGGAAAATCTTGCCTTCATTAATGATGTACGCGCGGTCGGTCACTGACAGCGTCTCCCGTACATTGTGGTCCGTAATCAGCACCCCGATTCCAGCGGCTTTCATGTTGCTGATTATTTTCTGCAGATCGAGTACCGCAATGGGATCAATTCCGGAAAACGGCTCATCGAGCAAAATGAACTTCGGATTGATGCACAACGCCCTTGCGATCTCGACCCTTCTTCGTTCGCCGCCTGATAACGCATAACCCCGGTTCAGGCGAATGTGTTCCAGCCCAAGCTGGTCAATCAACTGCTCCATCGTCTCCCGGCGTTCGTGCCAGGAGACAGGCTGGGCTTCCAGCACGGCGAGAATGTTCTCCTCGACCGTGAGCTTTCGGAAAACCGACGCCTCTTGGGGGAGATAGCTGATCCCGAACTGCCGCGCCCGTTTGTACATGGGCACGTCGGTGATCTCGTCCTCGTTTATGAGGACCCGGCCAGCATCAGGGGGTATCAGGCCGACGATCGTATAAAAAGTGGTGGTCTTCCCGGCGCCGTTAGGGCCAAGCAAACCAACAACTTCGCCCTGTCCAACGCGAAGGCTGACTCCGTTTACAACCCTGCGGCCCCGATAGGACTTACAAATATCTTCGGCGGCCAGCGTTTGCATTTAACGTACCACTCGCGTTTGAGTGACGGCCGGTGAACTGCTGTCACCATCCACGACGACCCTATCATCGCGCCTATACAAAGTCAACGAAACCCCAGTAATCTTGCCATGTTCGGTATCAAAAATGCTAGGCGATCCGCCGGTTAGGACAAACTTATCATCCGAAGCTGTATAGGTGAGTTTGTCGCCGGTGGCGCGACGGTTGGGTTCGGTGATCAAAACTGAGCCGGAGGCAACGATTTTTTCGAGCTTAGAAAGATTTGGAGCTTGGGCTGGTGTGGCGCGGGCGCCCTCGCCCGCGTTGAGTTGTCTAGTCGGAGGCGCTCCATTAGATTGTGGGGGTACGGGCGTCTCGCCCGTGGATTTTAGGCTGCCACTCTGGACGGGCGAGGACGCCCGTCCCCCCAAATCACTTTTTTGAAGAAACACATCCATCTGATTGGAAGTGATGGTTAGGTCCGACCCCTGCGCCGTAACTCCGCCCTCGAAGTGCGCCTTTCGCTCCGAGTCACGATAGCTGAGACGGCTCGACGTAATCCTGACGGGTGTGGCTTTGCCATTCTTATCTGTTCCAACCAGCACGGTCGAAACCTTCTGCCCAGACGCAGACTCGGCCTCGGCTGTTCGCGTCTCCTTCTGAAACTGGATGGTTGGCGCTTCTATCACGTTCGCGTTCTGCCAGAGGCGTGCATTGCCTTTGTAAGTCGCGATCGCCGGACTGTTGTGGGCGGTCATGCTCTCCGCCGTGACATGAATCGGGTCGGACGAAGCAAGAAGCGCCCCGCTCGGCTGCGGTTTCAGATCGCTGTACGTTGTTTTAACCTCGCCTTGGGCGAAGCCATCGCCGGTAGTGCGATTCAACCGAACCGTTCGTGCAGTCGTTGCCATTCCCGCGTCAACAATTCTCGGTGAACCAGTGAGGGTTAGCATCTGGTCGGCAGGCGTATATCGCGCCCGTTCGGCGGCAGCCCGCTGTGTCCCGGACGTGTAGGTGAACCGGCCTTCTTGGACGAGCGTTTCAATGCCTGTTCCCGGGCGGAAGTACGCGTCAATGCGGTCGCTTGTGCTGACGCGGTCCGGTTCTGGCGTGCCGCTGTGCGGCAGAGCACTGGCGACCACTCGAGCGTTTGCCTCGCCATGAACCTGCTGGAGCTGCCCCTTGGAGTCAAACCTTGCGGTGAACTTATCCGCCGTGGCACGGGTTTGTCCTTGCTTGCCATTCGGAAGCAGTGAAATCTGCGGCGCTCCAATGGTCTCGGCACGCGCAAGCCTATTTCCGTTCGCGACGATAAAATCCACGGCGGCAGCGGTCATTTCCACGTCCTGCGCCTCCGGCTTCTGGGTCATTGCCCGCAGGTGTTTCGCGCTAGCCGGGTTTTCTGCGGCTAGAGTGGGAGTTTTGCTGTCGCTCGACGCCTGATGCCGCAGCAGTCTCACTTGTTCGGCGGCATGAATCTTCGTGACGACGTTGTGGCCGGCAAAGCTAATGTCCGTTCGACCCGCCCACGCTTCTGCCGCCTGTGCGCCTTCGCTCTTGAGATGCACATCGCCCGTGAGGACCGCGTTTTCGACGAGGTTCGCCGGTTTCATTTTGATTTCGAGCTTGTGCGCGGAGACCTGAGACCCACTGGGTACTCTGTTCTGTGCTCGCGCTTCGATCTGAACATTCCCAGTCGCGACCGTTCGCGCGAGGGCATTGTCGTCTTGCAAGAACAGCGTGACCTCGTCGGCCTGGCCGCGCTGAGACGGCGATTCGGCGCGCGCACGCCGCAGAACGATCTCTCGCGGCGCTTTCTGCAGCGTCGCCTGCTCGGCGCGAATGGTTGACGGTGTCGCACCATTCACCGCGATTCTCACCTGGGATTCCAGAGTAAGTACGCCTTCGCTCGCCGCGTATCTCGCGCCGACGGCTGAACCGCTGGCTTGCGCAACACGAAAATCAACCTCTGCCGGCGTCCACGCGTCTCCGGTCTTCTGATTGAAAACAAGGCCCGTCGTTTTCAAATGCAGCGGGTTCTTCAATTCCTTCGGGGGAGTTTGGTCGGGACGCAGAATTCCTTGCGGGTTCGCCTGGAGGTCAATCGAGACCTCGCCTGCGCTCGTAACATTTCCCGACTGCTGGTCGTATTCGAAATCCTGACCATAGACCTGATCAAAGCGCGCGGAATCACGCCCGTAAAGAGTAATGGTCACGTCGTGCAGTGCCGCCCGCCCGCCTTGCTTAAACTGGATGGCCTTGCTGGCTTGCAGTTTGAAAAGGGTACGTCCCTGGTCGGACTTCGAGATCGTGAATCCCTGCGCACTCTTGAGCGCATTCTGCACCCGGTGGCGTGCATAGAAATATGTGCCGTCGACCACAACGCAAATGAGCACCAAAGCACCCACGAACCATCGACGCAGCCATGCCACCGAGACGGGCATGGAGGTAGTGTAGTGGAAGAGCTGTTGCTGGTCTGCAGTTTGGGCTGGCACAGCTCCGGTAAACGTTGCTAGTTCGCCTTCGGCATCCAAAGGAAAGCAGAGCGTTTTTTAAGGAGGAGATGAGGGTGCCTATCGCTGGTCTTAGCAGCCGGTTTAGCATTATTGTTCTTCTGGCGTTGTGCGGTGAGTTGCTGGCTCAGAACCCGCAGCTGAAGACCAGGGCGGGGTCGCGTTTTCCGACCGTGATTTTCACGTCCGTACTCTGGAGCGCAGAGCCTGCGTACTACTCCATAGCGGTGGATGCAGCCGGCAGTGCTACCTACCAGTCCGCTCCTGAGTCCCTGGAGCGAACCGGTGTTCCCTACACCATTGAGTTCCACGTCAGCGACAGGACCCGGAGAACAATATTTAACCTGGTGCGCGAACTCGATTTTTTTCGCAGCGAAATTCAGGTGCAGCAAGTTGCCACTGCAAAAGACAACGCTCGTACACTCATGTACCGCGACTTGCCGCTCAGTACTCAACTGACATATAGCGGCTCATCCGATTCGGATATCGAGGAACTCACCTCGATTTTTGAAGAGGTCTCCGAGACTCTGGAGTATGGCCGCAGATTGGCCTACCTTCAACAGCATGACAGAAAGAAAATCGCGTCTGAGCTTAGGGCATTGCACGCCGACGCAGACCGGCACGTCCTGCGCGAGCTGCAGACCATNNNGAAGCCTGGCAGCAGACGCCGGCCTTGATGCCGACACCCGGCGCATGGCGCAGTTGCTCGCCGACGCCTCGCTTGCTCAGCGAAGTGCTTTCGGAGGAAACGCGGCAGGTAGCGCCTCAAAACCATGACGAATTGCGGACAACCATGGAATCGCGCAGGAGTTAAACCTCGTGCGCGGCTCAGCATCATAGTGGCAAGAAATCGCGAATGCACCACTCTTTTAGAATTCTTTATTGATGAACCAGCGGCCAGTAAATATCGAGACCGAACGTTTGCTGCTTGTCTGTCTTCTGCCGGAGGACATCGAAGCTCTCATCGCAGGTGACGCCAAGCGTGTCGCGCACCAGACTGGTTTCACATTTCCCCCAGATGATCCGAACCTGGGTGTGGATTTGCCATGGCATCTACGGGCGTTGCTGGCCGATCGAAACCAGCTTGCCTGGCGGATCCGGGTGATTGTTGAGCGGTCGTCTAACACCGTCGTGGGATCGATCAACTTAAAGGGTCCACCAAACGCTGATGGCAACGTAGAGATCGGATGGGGTTTGAACGAGAACGCTCGCAGGAAGGGATACGCGACCGAGGCATCGGCGGCAGTGATCAACTGGGCCATTAACCAGCGGGGTGTCACCAGCGTCAGCGCCACCATACCGGATGAGAATTGTGCTTCGCAGCGTCTGGCCGCGAGGCTCGGGTTGATTAGGACGAACGAGACGAGAAGAAACTTTCCCGTTTGGAGGTGCGACCGAAATTCAAGAGTCAACACTGCGTGCTGATCTACGTTGATAGATCAAAACTGTTATCGAGTGTTTCGAAACATAACGGTTGATCAATCCCGAGATCACTCATTGAGCTGGACGTGACCGTCATTTATTGTTTACTGAAGTTACTCTCACTTGGAGTCCTGTTCCGACAAAATCTGCGAAGCGGCATCCAAGACCTCGGGAACGACCGCGTCAATATCCGTATCCATTGTGCGGTGATTCACGATGCAGACGCGGAGGCAACATCTCTCCTGCAACTCCGTGTTCGAAGGATAGACGTTCCCGCGACTCACGATACGCTTGAGCAATGCCAAGTTGAAAAGATTTCGCGCTTCTTCGGTTGCGGAATCGTTCACCATGTGGCGGAAACAGACCGCGCTTAGTTCCACGGGAGCAGCAATCTCCAGTACCCGCGCGTCCTTGATAGCATTCACCAGTCGTTGAGCATGATCGAGATCCTGTTGGATTGCGGCGCGGAAGGCCTGCAGCCCGTGATAGCGCAGCGAGAGCCAGAGCTTCAGCGCGCGAAACCGACGCGAGAGTTCCATAGACTCTTCAAAGAACGCGAAGCCCTCAATGGGGTCAGAACTGAGCTGTTTCGCATAGCTACCTGTGTAGCTGAACGTCCTTCGGGCAATTTCAGCATCGCGATACAGGAGACATCCGCAATCGAGCGGCTGATACAACCATTTGTGCGGATCAAGGGAAAGTGAATCCGCCTGAGCCAAGCCTTCGAACTTCTCGGGAACGGCGATGGCCGCAAGGGCGCCGTACGCGCCATCAATGTGCATCCACAGGTTGTGCACGCGGGCGATCGCCGCGATTTCCGCCAGCGGATCTATGGAACCGGTGTTTACCGTGCCGGCCGAAGCGACCACGGCCATTGGCCTTCGTCCTTGTGCCTCATCCCTGCGTATAGCCCGCTCCAATGCTGACGGAACATCCGGTACGAATCATCGCATGGAACGTAGTGCAGGTTTTCGCGCCCGATTCCCAGCAACGCGACCGCTTTGGGCATGGCCATATGGACTTGCTCAGAAGCGTAGATGACGCCCGCGCCGGCGCTGTGTATTCCGCGATCGTTGGTCGGAGTCCTTGACTCGCGTGCCATAGCCAGACCCATCAGGTTGGCAGCGGAACCTCCTCCTGTCAGGGTTCCGGAGAAACCATGACAACCGACCGCTTCTGCCAGCCAGCGAACCACGGTGCGCTCGATAGTGACTCCTGCCGGCGACGAGCGCCACGCCGTAATGTTCTGGTTTAGAACCGATGCCACAAGGTCGCCGAGTGCGGCGACGGGGTCCCCTGATCCTTGCACGTAGCCGAAAAACCGGCCGTTCTGGACGCGAGAGTGCGCGAAGACTTCAGGCAGGGCGTCGAAGGCCCGGTTCCCCATGCCATGCTCCGGCGCTCCCTGCGCAAATAGCCGCTCCGTCTCGACGCCGCTCGTTCTTGGAAATACGGGACGCGCATCCAGGGTTGATAAATACTCGACGGACAAAGCCAGCACATCTGCGGCTAGAGCGCGAAAGTCTTCCGGGGAGAGTTCCAAGGGTTTCATGGTTGTGCAGAATTTAATCACTGTGAGAGCGGACTCACAACCGGCAGGCGAGGGATGGAGATGGGCATTGGGAAAGTGTAGTGCAGCCATGAGCACCAAGTGCTCGTAACCCGTGTCATTCCTCTCTCGCCCGCTGGAAGCGGGCGAGAGAGGAACCCTACGTCAGCATCCCGTGACATCTGCTGTTGAGAGGAGCGGAACGGGCGCTTAAAACTATCCCGGACGCGCCACAGCCAGCCCACGCGCATCGTAAGGTCGCTCTGCTTCCCTCCTTCGGGAGTGAAGCTTCGTGATGACAACATCGTTGAGAGCGCCGGTGCTCGCGGATCCGCAGGCGGGGGATGGAGATGGGCATTGAGGATAGTGTGGTGGAAGAGCAGTTGCCAGTTTGCAAGTTTGGCGGACCTGATCGGAGGAGAATTTACCCGTGCCCTTGGGGTCTTCGAAAAAGCTCAATGGGCATCAATGAGTGACAACCGATTTCACTCACTGAGCGCTTCTATAGTGAGTCGCTGATCGACCGGAGCGGCTTCGCTTCGCTCTTCTTTCCCGCGATTGCGAGCGTTGTCTTGTTCCTCTTCGTTTGGCGCATGGACCTGCTGACGCGGCAGTATTGGCCGGAGGATGCGTCCTGTTGGGTGTGGTCGCACCGTTCCTTACACCTGTCTATTCCTTGGCTCGGTTTGCGACTGCGCTCGCGAATCTCGGCTTCGCGCTCTACTTCGCCATCCGCCTGAAGCTGAGCTAGATCGCAGACCGTGGCCTTGGCGAGTTGTTGTGACACATCGCCGCTACACTCATTGGCTTCCGGCCACAACTGATCACTCCCTAGATACCCCTCCCCACAGCACACCAGATTGCGCCACAACCGCGCTACGCTGATTGCAGCGCATGGGTCTCAACCGCCTCGATTTCGCGATCATCGCCGCATATCTCGTCGGCATCACTCTGTTCGGCCTGCGCTTCCGCAAGCGCCAACGTACCCTGCGCGACTACTTCCTCGCCGGACGGGATATTCCCTGGTGGGCCATCGCGCTCTCCATCGTGGCGGCCGAAACCAGCACGCTGACCATCATCAGCATTCCTGGTCTCGCTTATGACACGAATTTCACCTTCCTTCAGGTCGTCGTGGGATACGTTGTCGGGCGTTTCGTCATCGCATTCGTCTTGCTGCCGCATTACTTTCGCGGAGATCTCTTCACCGCCTACGAGTTGATCGAGAAACGCTTCGGACCGCATCTCCGAACTTTGACTTCCGGCCTGTTCCTGGTGACGAGGGCTGCCGCAGAAGGAGTCCGCGTTTACGCCGTTTCGATAGTGGTTTCAATCGCGCTAGGCACGGGCGAAATAGCATCAATTGCGATCATCACTGCGTTGACGTTGGTCTACACATTCGAAGGTGGCTTGGCGGCGGTCATCTGGACCGATGTGGTGCAAACCGTGATCTACGTTGTGGGAACATTGCTGGGCATCGCGACCATTGTTAATTTTGTTCCGGGCGGATGGACGCATATTCATCAAGTCGCCGTAGCAGCCGATAAATTCCGAGTTTTTGATTTCACTCCAACTTTCTGGAAGCCATACACGTTTTGGGCGGGAGTCATCGGCGGAGCATTTCTGACCACAGCAAGTCACGGAACCGACCAGCTCATCGTGCAGCGACTGCTTGCGGCACGCGGTCTCCGGCAATCGAAGGCGGCCCTGCTTTCAAGCGGCGCCGCGATTTTGTTTCAGTTTGGATTGTTCCTGCTTCTCGGCGTGATGCTCTTCGCCTATTACATGGTTCCGTCAAGTCATTTCGGCAAAGCCGACCGAATTTATCCGACATTTATCGTGACCCACATGCCGCACGGAATTTCCGGGCTGCTTATCGCCGCAATCCTTGCAGCGGCTATGTCAAACCTGAGCGCAGCGTTGAATTCCCTGTCGTCGAGCACCATGGTTGATCTCTATTTGCGGCTGCACACGCAAACCGATGAGCAGCGCCGGATGCGTCTCTCACGAATCTCAACCTTGATTTGGGCCACCGTGCTCTTCGCACTCGCGGTGTTGTGTCTGCATCGAGTCTCGCGCGTGATCGAAGTTGGCTTGCAGATCGCGTCTGTCGCCTACGGGGCCTTGCTGGGAGTATTTCTGCTCGGCGTTCTGACTCACCGTGCCAATCAACTGGGCGCAGCCGTCGGCATGCTCTGCGGATTCGCGATTGAAGTTTATCTCTGGCAATTCACTGTGGTGCCCTTCACGTGGTGGGTGATGCTCGGTACTATGGTGACATTTTCCGTGGGATATAGCTGCAGTCTCTTGTTCCAGGAAGAAAGAAAAAGCAAAAGCTCTTAACCGCCGAGGTCGCAGAGGATTCGCAGAGGGCGCAAAGTATTCAGGTAGGGATCGTCTTCTCTGCTCTGCGATCTCTGCGGCCCCTCGGCGATCTCTGCGGTTAAAATCTTTGTTTCTCTGCTGAAGCGAAGCCCTTTGATGAACAATGCCGGTGTCCAAGACGAAAAGAAGATTCCCGGCCTCCTGCGCGAACTTGGAGCTGCCCATGCCGCCTCCATTGTCGTGGGAGTTGTTATAGGCAGCGGGATCTTTCTTGTTCCCGCCGAGATGATGCGCGCGGCGGGTTCGGCCAAGCTGGTCTATCTGGCATGGATCGTCGGCGGCATATTTTCTTTTTGCGGCGCGGTGACCTACGCCGAACTCGGCGCCATGAAACCGCAGGCCGGCGGCGAATACGTCTATATCCGCGACGCTTATGGGCCACTAGCTGGCTTTCTGTGTGGTTGGACCTGGACGATTGTGATCAAGCCTGCATCGCTGGCAGCGATCTCGACAGGAATCGTCCAGGTCCTCGGCAGCTTCTCTTCCCTTTTATTTCTCACCGTTGATGGCACTCATTTAACTCGATCAGGCCAGATCATGGCATTCGGTGTTGTCTTCTTGGTTTCGGGAATCAACTATGTTGGAGTCCGCAGGGCAGGAAATTTTCAGCTCGTTTTCACGATTTTTAAAATCGCTCTCATCATTGCTATTTCGGCACTGGCCTTCACTTCGCACGGCACTTGGGAGCACTTTGCAGGGCATTACATCGCTGCAACCGGCGGCATTGTTGGTTTCATTCTTGCTGTGAAAGCCGCTTTGTGGGCCTATGACGGATGGCCCGATCTGAACATGGTCGCCGAGGAAGTCCGCGACCCAGAACGCAACATTCCGTTGGCGCTGGTCGGCGGACTCATCGCGATCGGTGCACTCTACATGCTGGTGAATGCGGCGGTGCAATACGCACTTCCGGCGCCTGCGCTTGCAAATTCGTCGTCGCCCATGTCCGATGCGGTAAAGATCGCATTGGGGAATGGCGGAGCCGCAGTGGTCGCGGGCGCTATTATCGTTTCGCTGATTACGTCCTTGAATGGAATAGCGATGAGTGGCGCCAGAATGGCATTTGCCATGTCGCGGGATGGCAATTTCTTTTCATCTCTGGCGAAGGTTCACCCGAGATTTCACACTCCGCACGTCGCCATTGCAATCCAGGGCCTTCTCTCCGTAATTTTCTTGTTAATCGGTGGCAATTTTCAGCAACTCTTCACTTTGGCCTTGTTCTCCGAATGGCTGTCCTACGTGACCGCCAGCAGCGCCCTGTTCGTCTTTAAAACCGCATCTTCTGGAAGTATCCGACCAGGTCCATTTTGGAGATATCCACTGGCGCCTGCCCTTTTTATTCTGGCGTCGGCACCATTGCTCTACTACACTTTCTCCAGCAACCTGAAAAACTCAGCCCTGGGAAGCCTGGTGATTTTGGCGGGCGTACCGGTCTATTACGCGTTCGCCCTTCGTCGGAAGGTATGAGCAGTCTTAATTTCATCTTGGCAAGCTCTCGCCCTCGGTTTTCAGCCGATTACCGAAGTACACGAGCGGCGGGGACGTTTACCCCTGTACCATTTTCTCTTACCCTGAGCATGCGTCCGGTCTATCTCCTCCCAGGCCCGGGTGTCCTTTTGGAGCTAGAAAATGCCTTCGCGTGAGACCCTCACACTCGGACTGCTGCCGGAGAGAAAACGGAATTGGCGCACTTTTGCCGTCAGCTACACCGGCTGCGCGATCATTGTGATGATGCTGTTGTGTATCCACTTGATCTGGCCCGACCGCATGAGCACATGGGCGAAGTACACGGTCACCGAAGTCATTCCCCGGCCCGACCTGGTTCCCGAAAGGCCGGTCATCAAGCCCCGGCCAAAAATCACCAAGCTGCTCCCGGAAGTGAAATTTGAGACGCCGAAGCTCATCGTCCCACGGGAAGTGCCGAAACCGAAGGTCGAAGAGACGAAGATCGAGCCTCCAAAGATTCAGGTGGTGAACTTCCAGGCGCCGAAGATTGCTGTCTCGGGTGCGGCACCGATGCCGCGCGTCATTCTAACCAATACTTTCGGCAGCTCGGCGACTCCGACCGTGAATGCGCCCATTCAGAAAGTGCAGACTGGCGGCTTCGGCGACCCCAACGGCCTGCCCGGCGAAGGCAAGCAAGGCGCGAAATTGAGCGCCGCCAAGCTGGGATCGTTTGATCTACCGGAGGGCCCTGGAACCGGCAACGGCACTGGTGGCGCTAAGGGAATCAAAGGCACAATTGCGAGTGCGGGGTTCGGCAATGGCATTGCTCAACCGGGCCACGGAGATGGGCGCGCCAATGGCCAGGGAGTGCAAGTTTCCGGGTTCGCGACGCAACAGGTGGCGACAAACGCTGGCCACCACGCGCTGGATGATACCGCCGCACTGACCACTCAGGTCGAAATTCTCTATAAGCCGAAACCGGTGTACACGGAAGAGGCGCGCAAACTGAATCTCGAAGGCGAAGTCTTGTTGGAAGTGACGTTTGGAGCCGACGGCGAACTCCACGTGACTCGTGTCGTCCGAGGCTTGGGGCATGGACTGGACGAAGCTGCAGTGGCTGCGACTAACAAGATCAAGTTCAAGCCGGCGCAGCGGAACGGATCGTCAGTGGATTTTACTGGGGTGGTACGGGTTACGTTTCAGTTAGCTTCGTAGTCGCCGACTGAAAAGCTTCTTCGAAAAAAAAGAGGGCCAGAAGATTATGCAACGTTGGGGATGGATTCTAACCGCTTCATTACTGATGGGACTGAGCGCGGGCGCGCAGCAAGCTTCCCCTGCCACCCAGCCCTCCGCACAGCCGGCCGCTGTGCAGCCGGTTTCGGCCACTCCGGGAATCGTCCTGGCACCGCAGACTGCACCTACACCGCGCACTCCGGTCAGCGTTGATCAAGTAGTGGACCAGATCATCGAGCGCGAGCACGCGCTGATCACGTTCCTCAAGAACCGAACGCCGCTCGTGGAAACCTACTTGCAGAACCTCACGCCCGACACGAAGCTCGGGGCAGTGCCAAAAGAAGACCACTATTTTCTGGGCCGGCTTGATATGGCGGACATCGTCGACCGTCGCGATTATCTTGCCAAGCAGATGAGCTTCCAGCAAAACCTGATGGGCGGCGTTACGAAACTCTTTCGAATTCAATACCAGCCGATGGGCTTTTCCTGGATGGTGTTTGCCGATCGTCAGAATTTCGATCGCAACCATTATGACTTCCACTACGTACACCGTGAATTTGTGGGCGAAGTTCGCTGCCTGGTATTCGAAGTGAAACCCAAAAAGGGTGCCGGGACAGGACTATTCCAGGGACAAATCTGGGTGGAAGACCAGGACTACAACATTGTCCGGTTGAACGGCACCTATGTGCCCCGTCCGAAGAACGCTTTCTACTTCCATATGGACAGCTGGCGGCTCAATTTAGTCCCGGGCTACTGGATTCCCGCCTACATCTACAGCGAGGAAGGCGATTTCAGCTACGGGTCGAAAGACAAGGCTGCGTTCAAAGCACAGTCTCGCATCTGGGGCTATGACGTGATGAAAGATAACCGTGACGACGAACTCACCGACTTGAAAGTGGAGGCAGTGAAGGACGAGAGCGCCGTAGCGCAGGACTTGTCTCCCCTAGAAGCTCAGCGCGCCTGGCAACAGCAAGCCGAGGACAACGTAGTCGAGCGTTTGCAGAGGGCCGCCCTGCTGGCGCCTCCTGGCGAAGTGGACAAAGTTCTTCAAACTGTCGTCAACAATATTCAGATCACCAATAACATCGATTTGCCGCGGCCAGTCCGTGCGCGCGTGATGGTGACCTATCCGCTTGAAACTTTCAGCGTGGGTAACACGATCATAATCAGCCGCGGATTGATCGACACGCTGCCTGATGAGGCCAGCCTGGCTGCCGTGCTGTCCCACGAGCTAGCACATATTGTGCTCGGACATAACCTGGGCAGCAAATTCGCGTTCAATGACCGGATGTTGTTTTCAGATGAGTCCACGTATCAGAATTTCGGCTTCCGTCATAACCCAGACGAGGAAATTGCCGCCGATGCGAAAGCGGTCGAACTGCTGAAGAACTCGCCTTATGCGCAGAAGCTCGGGTCTGCCGGCCTGTATCTGAAGCAGCTACAGGTTCGGGGTCCAATGCTATCCGCTCTGCTTACGGCACATTTAGGAAACAACTTCAGCGACGGCAAAGGGCAGATCACGAGGATGTCCGCGCTCATGACTTCCGCTCCCGCTTTGGATGAGAGCAAACTTGATCAGATTGCCGCGCTGCCATTGGGCGGCCGAGTTAAGTTGGATCCTTGGGGAGATCACGTCGAAATGGTGAAGGCGGCCCCGGTCGCCATTACTTCGATACGGGACAAGATGCCGTTCGAGGTCACTCCATTCTTCCCACGCCTGACGAGGCTCGGCAGCGGCACCACGGCTGATGCGACCACGGCTGAGAATGCCGCCAAGGATGGTAGCGCCCCAAAGTAGTTTAGAGTTTGAAAGGCAGAAAGCCGGATCATTAGAGATCCGGCTTTCTTTACTGCTCTGCTCGTTTATCAACTCGAACTACTGCAGCTTCACATATTCTGCCAGCGCGTCCTTAAAGGCAGGAACATCGGGATCGGGATTCTTCCACAGTTGAAAGAAAGTCTCATAGGAGACTCTGCCTTTCACACTATCGCCGGAGGAAACTTCCGCACGGGCACGCTCGAGATACGCAAGAGCAGCGATCGGTTCGTTCACCACCAAGCCCCGGGCCTCTATAATCCTCTGAAATTCCGTCGCAGCTTCTTTCCAGTGCTGCGCGGCCAAATGTGCTTCTCCCCGTACGTAGATCGCATACAAGTCATTCGCGAAATTGATAGTGCTCGGCACGCCTGATTCATAGGGAGAAGCGGCTTGCAGTAACTCCAATGCTTTTGGAGCATCGCCGCGATTGAGCGCAAGCTGCGCGCGGATCGTCGGCAAATAGACAAACTGGACGGTTGTGTCTTCAGCAAAGCGGCTTGCTAAGTCGTCCGCCAAACTCTTGGCTCGGGTAGTGTCGCCCACTTTCGCCACAGCCAACGCAACTCGATATTCCGCGTCCCGGCCGTTCGAAAGGTTTAGTGAAGCTAACGCATGTTGCTTTGCCAGCGCGGCGTTTCCAAAGAACGCTTCGTTTGAGGCCGCCGCCGCTTCGCAACTTGCAGCCGCCTCCTTCTCTCCAGCCTGCACCCCGGACGCGACCGCCTGCCGGAATAGCTCTCGGGATTTGGCAAGTTCTCCCGAATACGCCGCAGAGTCAGCCGCATAGTGAAGTAGGGTGGTCTGCACTGCGGGTTTGCCGGCAGCCCATTCAACTTGTTGGGTCATTGCCGCCGAGTCACCGCGGATGAACGCCAATTGGTAAAGGTAGAGGTGGAGGTCGGGGGAATCAAGGTTCTTCGTCAACGCCTCCTTTGCGGTGGCGTTCGCCTCATCGAAATGATTCAGGTGAATGTTCGCATCGACGATGTTGGCGTACGTCAACGCATCCGAAGGCGCGACCTGACCAGCTTCGCGATATTTAGTAAGCGCTTTGTCGTGTTCTCCCAAATTTTGGTACACCACTCCCAGGTTGTTTCGGGCGACCTGCTCGCGAGGATAGGTTTGCTCCCACAGTTCGTAAACCTGGCGGGCCTTTTCCAGGTCGCCGGTCGCGAACTGATGGTAGTGCGACTCGACATAGAACCGCTCCCACTCACTAACGCGAGCGCGTAGTTCGTAGGCTTTCCTCGCGTTCTCAGCGGCCAGATTCTTTTCGCCCAGGTTGTAATAGCTGGTGCCCATAGAAGCG
>QHZR01000026.1:0-43531 GCA_003224755.1 Acidobacteriota bacterium | reverse complement strand
CCGTGTAGTCACCTTTCAGCAGGATGGATTTGCGGCCCTGGCTGTAGGCCTGCAACGCTTCGAGTGAAGGAGTGGTCGCCTGATCGATAGGAGCGTCCAGCTTCTGAATGGTTTTAAGCGACTCACCGAGTTTCGATCGCAGCTTCGTGGCCGCATCGCCCAGCGCCTTTAGCACGTGCTCTTTGCCATCGGCGGTGATCTGTTCTTGCGCGAGATCGTCGCCTGTCTGGCAATTCACCGCATTAATACCGATCACGTACTGGCTGCCCATATTCGAAATGGAGCCCATTAGGTAGGCCTTGCTTCCGGTGCGTGCACAGAGGTCGCGCGCAATCTCAGACGTCAGTTTTGTTCCGCGCGGGCGGCCCATGAGCTGCAGCATCTGCTGGACCCGTTGGTCAGAAATGGGGCTCAAGAAAGGAGACTGTTCAAGTTGAACCGCGAGGCCTTGCAGCAGCGTGTCGTCGAAGACGGCATCGCCGGTCTTGTTGTTGAAATCAGCCAAAACAATCGTGTCCGTGCCGCTGAGCGCACGAGCTCGCCGCGCATTGAATAGCAAACCCGCAATCGCAAGGCCGAGCAGAACAACGACGGCCGCGCAGCCAGCTATCACCCACTTGCGCATTGGAGAACGCGGTTGCGTGATACGCACGGTGTGGCCCGAATCAACGTAAAGCTTAAGCTGCTTCAATTCCTCCCGAATCTCCGCCGCACTCTGGTAGCGCTGTTCGCGGTCCTTGTGGACAGCCCGACTGATGATTTCTTCCAGCCTCGCTGGAACTTCGGGATTAAGGTTGCTCAAAGGCGGCGGCCGGCGGCTGAGAATGCCTTCAATGATCGCTCCACCGGTGTTGCCGGCAAACGCCTGTCGCCCGGCCGTCATTTCGTAGAGCAGCAGACCAAACGAAAAGATGTCGGTGCGCGGATCCAGGTCATCACCGCGAATCTGTTCGGGCGACATATAAGAAGGAGTCCCACTGATGTATCCGACCATCGAGACAGGCTCCTGCGCACTGCTCGAGGAGTCCGTCCCGGCGAATGCAATGCCTTTCGGGAGCAGTTTGGCCAGACCGAAATCGAGCACTTTGGCTTGACCGCGCTTGGTCACGAAAATGTTCGCAGGTTTTATATCGCGATGAATAATGCCCTGGACATGAGCGGCGTCGAGCGCGTCCGCAATCTGGATTCCGAGGTTCAGTATTTCGTCGAGAGGCAGCGGCTTGCCACCGATGTGATTTCGCAGACCCTCGCCGTCTATGAACTCCATAGCGATGAAGGGCCGGTCGCGCTCGCCGACGTCATAGATTGTGCAGATGCCGGGATGGTTTAGAGCGGAGGCAGCGTGAGCTTCTCGGCGGAAGCGCTCAAGCGCCTGCGCATCGGTGGCCACATTTTCAGGTAGGAACTTGAGGGCTACAGCCCGCTCCAGGCGAATATCCTGGGCTTTGTAAACTACGCCCATACCACCAGCGCCAAGCTTCTCGACAACTCTGAAGTGCGAGATGGTCTGGCCGATCATAGTTTGGCCGATCATGGTCTCGCCAATCATTGCAGGCATGGGCGCTCGCACGCCATCAATCCGAACTAAAGCGTTGGTTCGTCACCACCGGGTTCGCTTACCACTTTTCTCCTGTCGGTCTTGGGGGGCTTGGGCGATCCGAGCAGGCGGAGAAGGTTCGTTCCTTCGCCATAATGATTCGGTTCCGCAAGCGGCTCTTGTTCAAGCGTGATGTTCTTGCTACACATCGTGCATACAAGTGCAGCGAGAACCGAACCATCCGCCTGCCTGAACAGATTACAGCGCATCATGCGCCCGCAGCAGACAGGAACCCACACAGTGGGAGTCTCTTCAGTCATGAGTCATGCGCATCCTGGGAAGGTTCGCGAATGCGCAAGATTATACACCGCAAGGCCGATCAGTCTGTTTTCCGACCCACGACGGCCCGTGTGGAATTGGAACACGCGTGGCAAGGTCCGGATTGCTATTATCAAGAATCTTCTCGGAATCTTAAAGCCGCAGTGTTCTCTAGGCAGAAAAAACGCGCACCGTCAATTCTTATCGGAATCTCCCTTGCCGTGGCGTTGGCTGAGCAGCGATCGTGCTTGGCCTACCAAAGTCCCCGGGGCTTCGCCTTTCGAAATGAGGGCCGCTATTCCGATGAGCCTGGCCTGTTGCTCAACGAACTTGTCACCGATTCCGCTGTACATGATCAGCGGCACTGCAGGCATTAACCGCCTAAGCATTCGGGCCGCATCGAGTCCATTCATCACTGGCATTGCCAGATCCAGAACGATAAGATCGGGACCCAATAGTTGCGCTACCCGCACTGCTTCTTGCCCATTGCATGCCTCGCCGCATACATCGAAGTCGGCTTCACGCTTGAAAATCTCAGTGAGCGCTTGCCGCACGAAGCAATTGTCGTCAACAATCAGGACGCGGCTGCGTCTGAGTGGTGCCCGGGACTCTCGGTCGTAGGGCGGTCGCGGCAACGAGCTGCTCAAGAGGAACCCCCTTCCTTGTACAATAGGGCTGGGACTAGCCAATCCGCTGAGGCTACAAGTTGCGCTGTTTAAGAGTGCTCGGCGTGATGCGAAGTTGGCCGATACAGTGCCGACTGTATTGCGCTGATGAGGTAAGTACAGTCGAGCTAAGCAATCAAAACTTTTTTCCCGCTGCTGGTCGGCAACCACGGCGGGCATCCCTATCTCGCATTCGGTTGGCGGAGTTTCCCTCGGGTCCGGCCCATCTGCGCCAGGCTTCGTTTCATCACAGATTGCCAAGCAGTCACCCATTGGGCGAACGCTACTTCTTCTGAAGTTTGCAGGTTTGCACGCGAAGCTTGCGATTTGAGTGATTGAGTCCGGGATCGATTAGAGCCGCGGCTAGGGCGACTCTTCATTGCCGCTGACATAAGGTGAGTGGCAGCTTAGATGGAGTCTCAGTCAAGAAGGTGGCTAGTCAATTGCTCTGTACACTAGCTAAGGTACTGGCCGTTCTTTTTGCTCAGCATGACTTTGTGCCCATCGAATTCCACTTCATAATCGCCATCAGGAAAGTCATCTGAGTCTTCGACACAACAGCGGCAGTACGCAAATGAAGCGGCGATGACAGACTCATCCGGAAACTCGCTATTCCTCGTCGCTCTCACTCGACACGTCCTCTGGCGGCCTTCTCCGCGAAGAATGCCATTGAGAAGCACGGTTTCCTTGCAGAAACTCATTCCCTTCCCCGCGCCTCTTTATTGCGAGGCTTCGAAATTGAAGACGCTCCAAGCACACATATTGGATGTGATTTCTACGTAGACACTTGTCGGGAATTGCCCTTAGATCGTCGGCGGAAGTACGGGATTGCTGGTATTGCGACGCAAGCGTTGAAATGGTGGGAGCTGCGATTTTCGAGACGAAGTTTTCGAGCGGTCTGTCTCGGTGAATTCCGCAGTATAATTCTGCGGACGCCAGGTGCTGGTCGGCTAGATTTAATCCGGCAGAACAGGCGAGCCGCCTGTCCCAACGTAATCCATATGGGTCTTTACTCGCACTACGACGGCGCACACAATCATCCGCTAAACCGTGCGCTCCACCTGATCGCCATCCCAGTCGGCTTCTCGTCTGTGGTTGTGATCTGGTTCCACTGGGTCATTGCGCTGCTGCTCATCCCAACTGCTTTCGCGCTGGCGTGGCTCGGCCACTTGATCGAAGGCAACAGGCCCGCATTTCTCACGAATCCCGCGCATGTGTTCGTCGCTCCGCTGTGGATGGCAAAGCGAATCTTCGGGAAGGCAGAGAAGAAATCCGCTTAACCAACCGGTCGGTACTCTCGCTTCTGCAACCCTCTTGTCTATGATGTAATGAACCTTCCCCACAGAGGAGAGGTCCGTGGATTTCCAGCTCAACGAAGAACAACTGCAACTGAAGAAAAGCGTTCGCGACTTCGCCGAGAGCGAGATCGCGCCGAACGTCCGCAAGTGGGATGAAGCCGGAGACTTCCCGCTGGCGACCATCAAAGAACTCGGCAAACTCGGCCTTATGGGCGTTGTATTTCCGGCGGAGCTGGGCGGCGCTGGAATGGGATACGTGGAGTACGCAACCGCCATCGAAGAGCTTTCGCGTGTGGACGGCTCGGTAGGAATTATCGTCGCGGCGCATACGTCTCTTTGTTCGAACCACATTTTTCTGGCTGGAAATGATACGCAAAAGAAAAAATACATTCCCAAGCTGGCCAGCAGCGAGTTTATCGGCGCCTGGGGATTGACCGAACCTTCTTCGGGTTCGGACGCTGGCAGTGCGCGCATGACTGCCGTTCGAAGAAGCGGCAATTGGGTACTGAATGGCACGAAAACGTTCATCACCAATGGGCACTATGCGGATGTCATAGTGGCAATCGCAGTAACCGACCGCGCAGCCCACACGCATGGACTTTCCGCGTTCGTCGTCGAGAAGGGTACGAAGGGCTTTCGTCCCGGGAAGAAAGAGGACAAGCTGGGCCTGCGCGCGAGTGATACGGCTGAATTGATCTTCGAGGATTGCGTCATTCCCGCGGAAAACCTGCTGGGGACCGAAGGCCAGGGGTTTGTTGACGCAATGCGCGTGCTCGATGGCGGGCGCATCTCCATCGCAGCTTTGTCGCTGGGGATGGCCGAAGGCGCGTATGATGCCGCCCTAAATTATTCGAAGGAACGCAGGCAGTTCGGAAAATCTATTAGCGACTTTCAGGCGATCCAGTGGAAGCTCGCGGATATGGCGACTGAAATTGAAGCCGCCAAACTGCTGACGCTGCGGGCTGCGGCAATGAAAGATGCGGGACTGAAAACGACGCTTGAGTCCTCGATGGCAAAGCTGTTTGCCAGCGAAGTCGCCGTAAGATGCGCCAACGAAGGCGTACAGATTCACGGTGGCTACGGATTTATCAAAGATTATCCTGCGGAAAAGTTCTATCGCGACGTGAAGCTGTGCACCATCGGTGAAGGGACGAGCGAGATACAAAGGCTGGTGATTGCGAGGCAATTGCTGAAGGAGTAGCGGCAGGTGAACACGGATCATCGATTTCTCATCATTGCGATATGTCTGTTGCCAACTGCGGTGAGAGCCGGGGATACGCAGTTTAGGAAAACCCCGTTTGGAGCAGGTGCGGAAGTAGGCTTTGGGCTTGTTAAATACCATGATACTTGCGTCTGGTTTCGGGTGCTTTTCGTCTCAGGCGACTTCTTCAGAGATTTGCGAGGGCATAAGACCCCGAATGGAATCGAGTTCCGAAGAAGGAAGGAGAAAACGAGCTCCATAAGTTTTCCCGACCCACTGTTGGTCGATGGCCACGACCGTCTGAGTTTCGGCTGGTCTTAGCTCTTGACTGTGCCCTCCCAGGCGATCCCACTGACTAACAGTCTAGAGCTTGACGTGTCGTTGCGAGGCGGAATGTGTCAAGCGCATTTCACAGCAAACTTAGACAGTGTCCAGCGCAGGCTGTTTCCTAACACCTGTAAATGAAAACGCGAGCAGTCTCATTTGGCATCGCTTCTTGCAGGCGTTGTAATCCTTTGATCTGAATCAGTGGCGAGTTTGCATGCCAACTTTGTTTTTTCGAACTCCGTCCGCGACACCAGATGCAGATTCCTCCCTCACCGTCGCTGCTCTCGCCGCGACTAGCGGTTCGGAATGACAGTTCTTGAATGTTTGTGCAAAGAATGTGGTCACGGCGACGGTTCGGATGATAAGCGGGATGTTCTCCGTCTGTCGACGCGGCTGCATTACACTGATCGCTTGGCGATTCTGTCAGAAAACCTAATTCACCAGCTACGCTCCGGCGATCTCCGTGCGCTGACCCGCGCTATTTCTACGGTTGAGAACCACGCGCCGGGATCGATTGAGCTTCTTAAAGAATTGTTCCCCCACACTGGACGCGCACGAACCATGGGTCTGACCGGCGCTCCCGGCGCAGGCAAGAGCACACTGGTGGACCAACTGGCGAAGCATTATCGCAGTGAGGATCGCAGCATCGGAATTGTTGCCGTTGATCCCACGAGCCCGTATACAGGCGGGGCGATTCTGGGCGACCGCATTCGCATGCAGCAGCATTTTTCGGATCCCGGCATTTACATTCGCAGCATGGCCACACGCGGCTCGCTTGGTGGCTTGGCGCGCACGACCGCCGCTGTAGCGATGGTGCTCGATGCGTCCGGCCGCGACATTGTAATGATCGAAACTGTCGGTGTCGGTCAGGACGAGGTTGACATTGTCCGTGTTGCCGACATCACTGTCGTAATTCTCGTGCCCGGCATGGGCGATGATGTGCAAAGCATCAAAGCGGGCATTATGGAGATCGCCGACATATTCGTGATCAACAAGAGCGATCATGAGGGCGCTGAGCGAGTCGAACGCGAAATACGCGCATTGCAATCGCTAGCGACACGGAGTGACAACTGGACGCCGCCCGTGGTCAAGACGGTTGCGACGGAGGGCGCTGGAATCCAGGAGCTCGCAGGCTCGATTCGCGAATACGAAAGGTACATACAGAAAGAGGGCGTGCTACTTCGACGCCGAAGTCGCAATTGGGAAACGCGGTTGCTCGAAATGTTGCGGGACACATTGCTGGAAAAGGCGCGGGCGGCTGTGTCCGATGGCGATTTGTCGCGGCTGGCGGCAGAAATTGCCGAACACAAACGCGACCCGTATTCTGTGATTGAAGGAATTGTCGGCAAACTCAACTCGTAACTGGCGGGCGGGGGCGCCGCCCCACACAGTAATTGCCCATGCGGGAATTCATGACTTTCGCTCTCGACCATATCGGAATCGCAGTAAAGTCGCTCGATGCGGCGAAGGCGATCTATGAGAAATTAGGAATGCCGGTCTCGAAACAGGAAACAGTCGAATCCGAACAAATGCGCCTGGTGATGGTCTCGGTTGGCGAGACGCGACTGGAACTGCTCGAAGCGCTTTCTGACGACTCTGTGATCGGGAGGTTCATCAGCAAACGTGGCGAGGGACTGCATCACGTTTCGCTGCGTGTTCCAGACTTAATCGCGGTTGTCGCGAAACTCAAGCAAGAAAGCGTGCGGCTCGTCTCGGACGAAATCAAGGTCGGGGCTGGCGGGCATCGGTATGTTTTTGTCCATCCTTCGAGCACGGGGGGCGTGCTGCTCGAATTGGTCGAGTCCGGCCACTAACCATGCTGATTTTAGCCGTGGACACCTCTGGAAAAGACGGCAGTCTGGCGCTGGTTCGATTTGAAGCCGCAGAAGATCATGGTCGGTCCCTTCTGGGGCTAAAGCCCACCGAACAGGAGGTTGCGACCGGCACTGCTGGAAGCCGTGCCCTCCCGACGGCACTTAAGAAACATAGTGTTTCTCCGAGGAATCCTGAAGTTCTCGAAATCGTGGCTCTCGAAGGCGGGACATTCTCTGCTCAACTTATCCCGCAGATTTCGGCTTTGCTGTTGAAACACAGTCTGCCAAAGAACGACATAGATGCCTTTGCCGTTGCCTCCGGACCGGGATCGTTCACGGGACTCCGAGTTGGACTAGCAGCCGTTAAAGCACTCGCCGAGGTTCTGAAAAAGCCAATCGCATCGGTGTCCCTTTTGGAAATAGTTGCGCGCTGCGCGGAAAAGGGCGGTCCGGTGATCGCAGCGCTGGATGCAGGGAGGGGCGAAGTCTATGTCGGAATATACGAGTGCAGAGACCACGCTTCCTCTGCAGTCGCAGAAGAGCTACTGACGTTTGACGAATTCCGATCGAGGGCATCTGTGAGTCGCGTTGTCACGCCTGATCGGAAACTCGCCGAGAGGCTGAAAGAGGGAAACATCAATGTGACTACGATCCCGCAGCCGCGCGCCGATGCCGTAGCCAGACTGGGATTTGAGAAAATTAAAAATGGCGAAGTTTTTTCCCCCGAAGCTCTGGATGCGACCTACATTCGCCGCACTGATGCTGAGATAATGCGATCCAGCAGAGTTCCTCGATGAGGAACAAACCAACAAAGCCCCCCGGCTGTCACTTCAGCGCTGTTTGGGAATTTTGCGTGAGGACAGACAGACGGCGTGCCTTTGAGAAGATTTACGGGCCAGAGGGCGATTGGGCCAGACTCTTTAGCCGAGGCGACGGTTACATTCGAACCGAGTTGATTCGCGATCCCAAAACTACGGGCCGCTATGTGACTGTGGATTTCTGGAAGTCGCGGCAGGCCTTCGAACGATTCAAGAAACAAAACCTAGTTGCATATAAGGCCCTCGATAAGAAATGCAAATCGCTGACGACAAGTGAAGGGCTGATCGGCGAGTTTGAGAAACAAGTTCCGCCGGATTTGCTCCGAGTTGGCGCCACTACATCGAAAACCGATCTCGCAGCCAAGCACGTCATCCGCCAAGCCACATTAGCTGATCTTCCTGCGATCGTCGGTCTCGAACGAGAGGCTGTATCTGCCGCCCACTGGAACGAAACTGCATATCGCGACATTTTCAAGCAAGATGCTCCCGCGAGGATTGCGCTGGTAAGCAACGACCAGAATGGCGCGACACAGGGCTTCGTCGTTGCTCGCCTCAATGGCCAAGCTTGCGAGCTCGAAAATATAGTCGTAGTGAACAGCACGCGCCGCCACGGAATGGGATCGAGGTTGCTGCAAGCATTGATCGCCGACGCTCGAAAACAGAGAGCTGCGCGCATTTTCCTTGAAGTGCGGCAGTCAAATGCGGGAGCCCGCGCCTTCTACGAAAAATTCGGATTTGCCCTTGGCGGAAGGCGCAAGTCCTACTACAGCAATCCGGTAGAGGACGCTCTCTTGTATACTTTGATGCTATAAACTGCCCTGATTCTTGTGCAAAAAATCGTTATGTTTCTATGACTTGCGCGTTAATTTCTGTTGAAAAATCGTCGTTGAACCAGCTTTGATCCTGTGCTAGTTTGGACAAACAAATTGAATAGCAGGAGGTCTGCCGGATGCTAGCCTCTAGAGACCATCTCCTGGCCACGCACGATCAGTTCCGCAAGTTGGCCCAGGAGCATACGCAATACGAACAACGCCTCTCGTCTCTTACCCACAAGCGGTATCTAACCGACGACGAGAAACTAGAAGAAGTCAGGCTGAAGAAATTAAAACTGCGGCTCAAAGATCAGATGGAGTCCATCGAGCGGCAGTATCGAGACGCCGTCGAACACGGCCAAGTCGCGTAAAATCCTCTCACTACGCTTCCGCATCCAGCGGCACAGGATTAATGTCTCCGAAGCGGCCTGCAGCGGTTCACCCTGAAAGTCGAAGTGCTACCGAGCCGACTGCAATATAATCGCGTTATCCCATGGTTCGTGATGGCTATTACTATGGATTCGTGATGCTTGGCGCCGCGGGCTTGGTGGCGTGGCTTACCAGCCCTGTGTGGGCAGCTGTTCCGGTTGTGCTGGCCGCTTTCTTTCTCTGGTTCTTTCGCGATCCAGAGCGTGTCATTCCCAGCGAGCCTGGGGCCGTGGTTTCCCCGGCTGACGGAAAGATCACAGATGTTTCTCAGGTCACAGTAGACGGCAAGCCGTACAAGCGGATCAGTATTTTTCTGAATGTCTTCGATGTGCACGTGAATCGTTCGCCGATTGCGGGCGTGATTCGCGGCGCGAAGTACCAGGAAGGCAAGTTCTTGAACGCGATGGATCCTCAATGTGCAGACTGCAACGAGCAAAATACCGTGACAGTCGAAGGGGAAGGACACACGATCATCTTCAAGCAGATTGCTGGCCTGCTGGCCCGACGCATCGTCTTCTCCAAGAATATCGGGGAGGAGGTTGAGCGTGGGGAGCGCGTGGGCTTGATCAAATTCGGTTCCAGGACTGACATAATGATGGAGCCATCGGCCGAAATCCAGGTAAAGGTCGGCGACCGCGTGAATGGTGGCGCGAGCATTCTGGCGTTTTTGGGCCATAAAGACCGGGAGCTGGTGGGTGCGGGTGCGGAGCGGCAGAAACACCGGAGAAGCTGATGCCAGACGAAATTCAGTATTCGAGACGGAAAGACGATCATACGTCGCGCAGGTTGCGCCGGGGTATGTACGTTTTGCCGTCTTTGTTCACGGCTGCAAACGTCCTACTCGGCTACTATGCGATCCTCCAAGTCATCCACGGCGCGATCCAATATGCGATTGGAATTCCGGACGCATGGCATTTCGATAACGCGGCGAAGGCAATTGGATTCGCGGTCCTCTTCGATGGGCTTGACGGCCGGATCGCGCGCATGACTAGAACGACTAGTGATTTCGGCCGCGAGTTGGACTCGCTGGCCGACGTAATCACGTTTGGAATAGCTCCGGCAGTGCTTGCCTGGGCCTGGGGCTTTCATCTGATCTCGCCGGATATTTCGCGTCAGGATATGGCGACTCTGCTTCCGCGCCTTGGCGCAATTGCCAGTTTCCTGTTTCTGATCGCTGGCGCGAGCCGGCTGGCCCGCTTCAACATCAGCGTGAATCCGCAACCCTCAAATCCGGGGCGACCGGGCAAGAAGTACTTCGTGGGTCTGCCAATACCGGCGGGCGCGGGCGTGATCGCTGCAGCAGTACACTTTCAGCACGGAGAGCCATTACCCTGGTGGGGAACGTCGCTGACATGGCTGTGCGTGATTGTGTTGACCGCATATCTAATGGTGAGCACCTGGCGCTTTTACAATTTTAAGGAAATCAATCTTTTGGCGCCGCAGTCATTCCGTTTGGTCGTCGTATTCGGATTGCTGCTGGCGGGTATTCTGTTGTTTTCGGGTCCAGTGCTCTTGTTGATCGCCCTGACTTACATGTTCTCTGGTGTCTTTTGGCGATTGCAGTGGATATTCCGTCGCCGGGGAAGTCCGCCACCGCCGACATATACGCAGGCTTCGCAGCCCTCATGAATTCGAATATTAAAAGCGCCGCTATCACCCACGCTGATACTGCCCGCGGCTTTTATCGCGTAGCGATTGTGGGAGCAGCGTCCCTCAAAGGAAAGGAAGTTGCCGAAGTATTGGATGAGCGCAACTTTCCTTCGTCCAAGGTCAAGCTCCTCGATGACGACCAATCTCTGGGACAGATCGAGGCGTTGAAGGACGAAATTACTTTCATTCAGAGCGTTCGGGCTGAGCAATTTGAGCACGTGGATTTCACTTTTTTTGCTTCGGATGCGGAGAGTACTCGCAGAAACTGGCGGCAGGTTCTCAAGAGTGGCAGTGCGATCGTTGACCTCTCGTACGCGCTCGAAGATGAGGGTGGTGCCGCCCTTCGCGCCCCCTGGGTGGAGCGCCAGCTTGGGCAGACGTTCACGCCTCAGTTGCAGCCGGGTCCGGCGGTTGTGGCTCATCCGGTCGCGGTAGTGCTCGGTCTCTTGCTGGCGCGGGTCCATGCGGTGCGGCCACTGAAGCGAGTGGTGGCCACGTTATTTGAGCCTGCTTCCGAGCATGGACAAGCGGGAATGGACGAACTGCACCAGCAGACCGTCAACTTGCTCTCATTCCAGCAGCTTCCCAAAAAAGTGTATGACGTGCAGGTTGCGTTCAACATGGTCGCGCGCTATGGGCAAGAATCGACCGCCTCGCTTTCGTCAGTTCATGACCGCGTGTTGAAGCACTACGCGCGGATTGTCGGGGGCCATGCGCCAGCGCCGTCATTGCTGGTTGTGCAGGCCCCGGTGTTTCACAGTCACGCTGTTTCGCTCAATATTCAGTTCGATGATCCCACGGATGCGGCACAGGTTTCCGCCGCGCTTGCGGGGGAGCATGTTGCGCTGATTGGGTCCGACGAAGATGCGCCCAACAACGTGAACGCGGCTGGGCAGAGCGATGTGCTGGTTTCGGTCATGCCGGATTCTTCCGATTCAAATAGCGTCTGGGTGTGGGTAGCTTCTGACAATCTGAGAGTTGCAGCCTCGACGGCAGTGGAGTGTGCTGAAGAAATGGCTGCGACACGGCCGCGAGGGCAGATCCAGTGAGCCGCATCGTGCTGGTGCTGGTGGTTCTCCTCAGCACGGGATGCGGTTATCACACGGCAGGCAAAGCCAACCTGCTTCCTTCCGATCTTCGAATTCTTGCCGTGCCCGCATTTGTAAACCAGACTCAAACGTACAAGATCGAACAGATGCTCACGGCCGCCGTGATACAGGAGCTCTCCACGCGCACGAATTATCGCGTTATTGCTCACCCAGATTCGGCTGACGCAGTGCTGCACGGCACTGTGCTCACCACTTCCACTACTCCGCTGACGTACGATTCGAAAACCGGACGGGCAGCGAGCGTGCTGGTCATCGTGAGCATGAGTGTGTCGCTCCAGGACAAGCAGGGCAAGGTCCTATACCAGAATCCGTCGTACACGTTTCGCGAGCAATATCAGGTGTCGCAGGAATTGAGCAGCTTTTTTGAAGAAAATTCTCCTGCCTTCCAGCGGCTTTCACGAGAATTTGCGCGGACGCTGGTTTCGAATGTCCTGGAGGCCTTCTGATGCGGGCGTTTGCCCAAGCCGAACGATTCGTCTCGGAGGTTGAAGCGCGAAAGCTGCGTCCCGCCTACGTTTTCGTGGGCGATGAGGCTTTTTTCCGCAAGCAATGCCGCGATGCCATTGTGCAGCATCTGGTTCCCGCGGACATGCGGGAATTCAGCCTGTTCGAATTCGATCTGGTAGAAACCGATTTGGCCGAAGTGTTGGATCGTGCCCGCACTCCTTCGCTGATGGCCCCATTCCAGATTTTTTTTGTCCGCGGAGTAAAAACACTGTTCGGACGCGGCTCGAACGAAGACAAACTCGGCGCGATCGAACAGTATTGCAAAGATCCAAATCCTGACGCGGTACTCATCTTTGTTGCCGACCACATCAGCATTCCCGCCGACGCGCGCCGCATAGATCTAACCGACAAGGAACGTTACGAGCGCATCCGCGAAAGCCTGGGGCGCTATTGCGCAATTGTGGAACTTGGGCGTGTGGAGGAGAGTGATGCTGTCCGCTGGATCCAGGAATATTGCGGCAGTCGCGAAGTAAAAATGGAAGGCGACGCGGGACGCGAGCTTGTAGATTCTCTCGGCGGCGACATGATGATGATTTCGAACGAACTGGAAAAGCTGATCTTGTACGTTGGCGAGAAAAAGCGAATCACGCTGGGCGATGTGGAGACGATGGTATTGGCAGCCAAGCAACGGTCTCTGTATGAACTGACGGACGCGATTTCTGCTCGCGACCGCACCCGCGCCCTGGAAACACTCGACGCGATCCTCACTACTGGAGACGGCGACGAAGCGGCAATCGGCCATCTCTATATGCTGGCCAAAACCTTTCGTCAGATGCTGGTCATTCTCGAACGTAATGTGCGTGATCAGCGCATGCTTTGGGCTGCGTTGTGGCAGGGCTTTCGCGTTCCGCCATTTGCTGCGGACGACATCATTCGGCAAGCTCGGCGCTACAAATCGAAGCGGGAACTGAGTCGTGCTATCCGGTTAGTGGCGAAAGCGGACCTCGCATTGCGCTCGAATGCTCCTACTAAGCGCCTGGTGCTGGAGAAACTCGTGCTCGATCTGACCGCAGAACCAAAGCCGGAGCCAGAGTGGATGCAAGAAGAGTTGGGAGTGTGAATCCGCGCGCCACTTCCAGGGTGATTAGCCCATCGTTAGCACAACCCGGAATCTTGCCTTGCCGCTCATCATCCGTTCATACCCCTCGGCTGCTTTCTCCAGCGGATAGCGCTCGATCATCGGCCTCACGCCGGTCAGGACGCTGAATTGCAGCGTGTCTTCGGAGTCTTTGGCCGTGCCTGAAGCCCAGCCCTGAATTGCAAGCCGCTGGCCGAGAATCTGGTTAGGCGAAATGCCGAGAGGCTCCTGGCTGGCTCCGATTACGAGCAACTTACCATTGGATCCCAATCCGTCAACTAGCGCCGAAATGGCCCTGGAATCAGGCGCGGTGGCGAGAATTACGCGTGCTCCACCGAGTTTTTGCAAAGCAGCAGCCGCAGGCCCCGCATTTGTGTCCACGTATTCGTGAGCGCCAAGTTTTCGGGTGAAGTCCTCTTTGTCTGGTCCACGGCCGATCGCGACGGTGCGGAATCCCATCTGGCGCGCATATTGGATTCCGAGATGGCCCAAGCCGCCGATGCCCAAAACTGCCACCAAATCACCTGGCATCGCACCAGCGTGCCGAAGTGCGTTGTACGTGGTGATACCGGCGCAGAAGAGGGGCGCAGCTTCCGCGGAGGACAATCCTTCGGGAATCGCGGCAACCGCTTCCGCTGGCGCAGTCATGTACTCGGCATAGCCACCATCAAAACTCAGGGCCGTGATCTTCTCATTGCGACAAACGATGAAATCGCCGCGCCGGCAGGAATCGCAAATAAAGCAGTGTCCTCCATGCCAGCCTACGCCGACGCGCTGGCCGGGCTTCCACTGGGCCACGTCTGGCCCGACAGCGTCCACGCGCCCTGCAATTTCGTGCCCTGGTACGCGGGGGTATTGCAGCCCGGGCCAAAATCCTTCCTTCACCATCACGTCACTGTGACAAATACCACAAGCTTCGACCTTGATGCGAACCTGCCCGCGTCCGGGCTCAGGGATGGGACGTTCAATCAGTTCGAGATCACCACTGGGTTTGGTTACCTGGACAACTCGCATTTCCTCAGCTCCTTAATTCGGCGGTAAAGAGCCACAGATTCGTAGAGGAATGAGTTGGTCGCAGGAATCGCGAAATATGCAGGTCGCTGTTGAAAACTGCGGAGTAACGCCGTATTGTACGAAGGTACGGCAGAAACTCGTTCGGCTGCTCGGTTTTTCGCCACGTCGTCGCGGTCACTACTGATTTCGTCAAGGCGGCCAGATTGCGGTTTTCAGCCCCAGTTGTCGAAACCCGTTGTCGCAAACTCAAAGGAGATCGGCGATGGAAAACAAGCCGTCAGCACAGAATATTCAGGATACTTTCCTGAACACGGCGCGTAAGGAACGCAGCAGTATCACCATCTACTTAATGAGCGGCGTGAAGCTGACCGGCCGGATTCGGTCGTTCGACAAATACTCCGTTGTGCTTGAGACCAACAACCAGGAACAACTAATCTTCAAGCATGCAATCTCCACGGTCGCAGTGGGCAAGGCGCACGGCTATTCGGAAAAGCCGCGAGTAGTTCCATCCCCCGCGACCAATGATTCCGGCGAGACTCCTGCCGCTTCCGGCACCGAAGGATGAGGCCGACTAAGCTTGAGTAGTCCTGAATCGCGGCCCGTTTCCAAGCGTCACTCTGGGCAGCGCACTCTTGCCCCAGGAATGCGCAAGGAGCGCGCTTTCCTGGTTGGCCTCGACTATCGCAAGCGACGCGCTTCCGGCAAGGGGTTGACCCCTGGCGCACAAGCGGCGCGCGACGTTTCTCTCGCCAAGACGAAGCCAACCTCGGAGCCGCAATTTACTGCCGAAGAGTCCCTGGGCGAACTCCGTGATCTGGCCATCAGCGCGGGAGCTGAAATCGCAGGTGAACTCTTACAGCGCCGGGACCGGCCCGATCCAGCCACCCTCATCGGTCGTGGCAAGCTGGAAGAAATCGCGGGAGCGGCGGCTTCGGTTTCAGCGGACCTGCTGCTATTCGATCACGACCTGACGGCCTCGCAGCAGCGCAATATCGAACAAGTCGTGCATGCGCGCGTGATTGACCGCACCCAGCTGATCCTCGATATTTTCGCAACCCACGCGCGTACTCGCGAAGGTCAACTTCAAGTGGAATTGGCGCAGCTCGACTATCTGCTGCCCAGGCTAACCGGACGCGGCGTGGAGATGTCGCAGCTCGGAGGCGGAATTGGAACACGAGGGCCTGGCGAGACCCAGCTGGAAACCGATCGCCGAAAGATATATCGCCGCATCCGACATGTGAAAGAGCAGATCGAAAATGTTCGGCGGATTCGCGCACAACAGCGGCAGCGGCGCGAGTCGGTCCCAGTGGCAACGGTTGCGCTGGTCGGCTATACCAATGCCGGCAAATCCACGTTGTTCAACGCCCTCACAAATGCAACCGTGCTGGAGTCACCACGCATGTTTGCCACGCTCGACCCCACGTTGCGTTCGGTGGCATTGCCCTCAAAACGAAAAGTGCTGCTTTCGGATACCGTTGGTTTCATACGCAGCCTTCCGCATGCCTTGGTTTCGTCGTTCCGCGCGACGCTCGAAGAGGTACAGCGCGCGGCGTTGATTTTGCAAGTTTCTGACGCCAGCAGCCCGCTTTCTTCGGAGCAGGATGCGCAAGTTGATCGCGTCTTGAAAGAACTTGAGGCCGGCGAAAAGCCGCGGCTGCATATCAAAAACAAGATCGATCTGCTCCCGCCTAAGCAGCGGGACAGCTTGCGCGACGATTCGCAAACCGTGCACGTCTCTGCGGCGAAGGGAATCGGTCTGAGTACATTGCTCGACCGGATTGACCAGGCGCTCTCGGAAGACGCAACTGCCCACGTACGCCTACGGGTCCCACAAAAGGAAGGCAAGGCGCTCGCAATGCTCGAAGCGAGATCTCGAATCTACTCTCGGCAGTACAAAGATGGCGCGGTGGAACTCGAAGCGGAGGTACCGGAGTCGCTGGCGAGGAAGCTAAATGAATGGGTAGTCAGCTGACTTGAGCGAAAAGCGCGGTGCCGGAGAGCAAAAACGACCAAAAATTAAATGGGCCAGCGACCAAGAAGCGGTGACATTCCTTGGCTACCAGCCCATTCGATCCTGAATTGGATCGGAGGTGATACTTCTATGCTAGACCTCTTGTCATAGAAGTCAAGGCCTATTCAAGCTAACTTTCATACAGAATTCAACGGATTCCACTCTGAATTGCAGGTCCGTTTTGGGCAATTGGCTTTGAGGCTTCAATCGCTGCATCACCAAAGTAATACGGGGTTTACCCGCTTCTTAGGCGCGACAACTTGTGCGACTCTGTATGCGTCTTAGGGTTTAGATCCCTAGTCCCCCAAGGAGACCCATGGACCCGACGAGCACCGCAAAAACGACTCTGCCCCCGGCTTGCCGGGAGGGCACCGATCCCCAAGCTGAAATATGGGAGCCGCCGTTTGAACGCTGGCAGCGGCTTACAGAAAGTCTCATCGCCGATGCTGATCGAGCCTCGGATTGTCTCGCCGCAACTCATCGGAGCCCAGAAGTCTGACGGCTCGCCTGTCCTAAACAGGGAAGTTCGCGATGGTGCCCGAGCTTCACCTCCGTCAAATCGGCGAGCCCCTGTCTTACATCCTTTGGTAACCAGGTTCCAGCCGCCTATTACACAAGTATTACAGCCACGACCTAGAGCCGGCTGCTAACTTAGCGATATCACTTGTTAGGAATGGAGCCGCGAGGCATGTCTCTAGAGATCGAAGCGCTACAGCGCCCGCAACGAGATTTGGTCACTGATAAAAAGTTCAACTGGATCACCGCCAGCGTAATGGCATTATTTCATGTTGGAGCAGTGGCGGCGTTTTTCTTCTTTTCCTGGAAGGCATTCTTTGTCGCGTTTGCGCTCTGGTACATTTCCGGAAGCTTCGGCATCGGGATGGGCTACCACCGCCTCTTGACGCACCGCGGCTACAAAACCCCGAAATGGGTGGAGTACTTTCTAACCACCTGTGGAACGCTAGCGCTCGAAGGCGGCCCAATTTTCTGGGTTGCTACGCATCGAATTCATCATCAGTTTTCGGACAAAGAAGGCGACCCACATTCGCCAGTGGATGGCAAATGGTGGGCGCACATGGGATGGATCCTGATGGGCAAGAGCCTTCATCAGGACACGGAAACACTTTCCCGCTACGTTCCGGATTTGGCTAAGTCTAAGTTTCATGTCTGGATTACGAAATATCATTACGTGCCGGTGATCGGAGTTGGGCTTGCTCTATTCGCGTTAGGCGGCCTGCCGTTCTTGCTCTGGGGAGTATTCCTTCGCACCGTGGTTGTTTTGCACAGCACTTGGTTGATCAATTCCGGCACTCACACTTGGGGCTCGCGGCGCTTTGTCACGCGCGACCTTTCGACGAACAACTTTTGGATTGCTCTGATCAGCTTTGGCGAAGGCTGGCACAATAACCACCACGCACACCCAGTTTCGGCGCGCCATGGGCTAAGGTGGTATGAGTTCGATTTGAACTGGTACGGCATTTGGGCCTTGAAAAAGCTGGGACTGGCGAGGCATGTTTATCAGTTGAGGCTCGATAAGTTGCGGGAGCAGGAACGCCGAAAATTGGTCACTGCCACTCAGCCTGAGCCGGTTGCCACTTAGGCAGCTCCGCTGTGACAAAAAGGTTGGATCCGCAAAGTTCCCAAAGGACTGCCGCAGAGTCCTTTGTGAACTTTGCGTTTTCTTCGATCTTGCTTGATCTGGAACAGCACCGAGTCGCTCGGACGTTTTGCCCTGCGCTAGAATCGCAGTATGCGCGTGACCCGGCGCGGCAAGATCATTTTCTTCCTGACCCTCACAGTCTGTTTGGCGGCCGCTTCGGTTGCCGTAGGCTTTGGGTGGATCATTCTGAACTGGCAGCAGGACGTAAAAGTTGTTCTGGGTATCATTTTTTTCGGCGCCATCATTGCCGGCCTTATTCTCAACACCAGTTTTCTCATCCGCGAAATACGCCGCAACGAACAGCATGACAGCTTCATCAACGCTGTTACTCACGAATTAAAAACTCCAATCACCTCGATCCGCCTGCATCTGCAAACCCTGGAACGCAGAAAACTCGATGACGCACAACGCCAGACTTTCTATCGCCTGATGCTCGAAGATAGCGACCGCTTGATGAATACGGTCGAGCAGGTGCTCAAGGCCAGCCGGGCCGGCGCGCGCAAAGGCGAGCACATCGCCGTTGATTTTGCGCAACTGGTCGAACAATGCGTAGAGAACGCCCGCACCAGCCACCATCTCCAGCCCGACGCGTTACGATACGAGTCGGAGCTTAACGGCAAGGGCTCGGAGGTTCGCGGCGACCCGGGTGATCTTCGGACTGCGGTCTCGAACATCTTAGACAATGCGGTGAAATATTCCGGCAGCCGCATAGACATTTCGGTGCGCCTTGAAGAGCACGCGCAAAATGGCTTGGCGCTGCGGGTCCAGGACCGCGGGGTGGGAATTCCTCCCAATGAACTGAAGACCGTATTCAAGCGCTTTTACCGCGTTCCGAACCGGACTCTTCCGCAGGTGCGCGGAACCGGCCTGGGACTTTTCCTGGTCCGCACCATCGCCAAGCGGCATGGCGGGCGTGTTTCTGCACAGAGCGCTGGCCAGGGCAAAGGCACCACAGTGATTTTCGAACTCCCGCGGAGCGTGGCGTGAGCCGGATTCTGATTGTTGAAGACGAAGCTCATTTGGCCACCGGTCTGCAATTCAATTTACAGGAAGAAGGGCACTCTGCCGAAATCGCCGGTGATGGCGAAGTCGCGCTGGAAAAACTTCTTACTGGGCACGAGCAATTCGACGTTGTGCTGCTTGACATCATGCTCCCCGGCAAGAATGGTTTCGAGGTGGCCGCCGCGTTGCGCCAGGCAAAGAACTTCGTCCCGATTCTAATGCTCACAGCGCGAGGAAGGGCAGAAGACGTATTGGAAGGCTTCGCTTCAGGCGCGGACGACTACATTGCCAAGCCGTTTGAATTGCCGATTCTTCTTGCGCGCCTTCAGGGACTCTTGCGTCGCACCGAATGGATGCGTCAGCACATGCCGGAGCGGACTCCCGAGCGGCCGCAAGGTACAGGCGATGAGAACGAACTGGATGAATTTTCCTTTCCTGGCGGCACCATAGATTTCGTAAACCTGGAGCTTAGAGCGAAAGGAAGCGTCACGCGCTTGACGGTGATGGAAGCTGAGTTGCTCCGGCACCTGATTCGCAATCGCGGCCGGGTGGTTTCGCGTAAATCCATCCTTGAACAAGTCTGGGGACTACGAGAAGACACCGACACACGCGCAATTGACAATTTCATTGTCCGTCTCCGCCGATATATCGAGGACAATCCCTCTCATCCACGTCATTTGCTCACGGTGCGTGGAGTGGGTTACAGGTTTGAATCCGATGCCGATGGAGACGGTTCGGAAAGCTAATGACGCGAAGCGGAGGAACCGGCAGCCAAGTCCCGGAGCACGCCAAGGAACGCAGCAGTAGTCTCCTCGTCCGAGAGCGCATCGAGTGCAATGGTGGCTGCGAGATTAGGTGAATCTGGACGGAAGCGTACGCTCAACAGGTTGTGCCCACGGGAGGTCATGAGGGTATTAACGACTGGCGTTAGCTCATGGGTCCATTCCGTGCGCGTGGTCAAAACCACTGGACCCGGGCGTGAGATGGTCCAATTTCTCTCCGGACTAGATATTTCCTTTGGCTTCTGGGTCAGCCAGCGATGGCGGGAAATCTCCAAATGGAAGGCCGGCGAATCGTCGAGATCGGCCTCAAATGTGAGTGTTTCTCGCTGCCGACGCCATGCGCAGACAATCCATTGCAGGGGAACGTGGCGCGGCAACAACTTGATGGTGACCCGGGCGTTCTCGAACCAATGGGTGGCAAAACTGAAATGTGCCTGCAACCGGCTGGCGCTAAGCCATCGGGTCTCCACAATCCGGCCCCGCGTCGCGCACGCAGCCTCCACCCATTGCAGAACCAGAGTTCCGCGCCTCCGGTTGTAGCGGGAAAACAGAAAGTACCAAAGCGCAACCAGGGCGGTCGCAGCGACTACCGCTTCAATGGCGATGGGCAGCACCACAAATCCTCAGATGCGAATGTTACGACTTAGGGGTGTAAGAGAGCAAGGATTTCAGTGTAGATTTTTTTAAGATTAACCACGATGCCTAAGTGGTTTAGGATGCGAGCTTTGCAGAATTCGAAGCCACCGACCGGAGAATTTTGTGCCATTCACGATCCGCGATTATCGGCCTGACGACTTCGAGAGGCTCTGGGAAATTGATCAGGTCTGTTTTCCTCCGGGTATCTCGTATAGCCGATTTGAATTGGGTATTTACGTTAGTCGCCGTAATGCCTTTACTTTGATTGCCCATGCCGGGGGGCCAGACGACGTGGACCAGAAAATTCTTGGTTTTCTGGTTGCCGAGGCAGGCCGCCGTCGCGTGGGTCATATCATAACCATTGATGTGCTTTCAGGAGCACGGAAACAGGGGCTTGGATCTTCACTGCTCGAAACTGGAGAGACGAGGATGCAGTCAGTTGGCTGCCGCTCCATTTACCTCGAGACTGCCGTAGACAATGCCGCTGCGCTGGCGTTTTATAAGCGGCACCGCTATGACGTCATCAAAACGGTGCCACGGTATTATTCGGACGGCGTGGACGCGCTGGTACTCGAGAAAAATTTGCTTCCCGCAGGTCCTTCCGATAACTTGCTCAGATGAAAGTTGCCATCCAGGGAGAGCTGGGATCATTCAGTCACGAGGCTGCACGAAGAATGGTTCCCGGATGCGCCATCGTTCCATGCGCGCGCTCGGCCGAAGTTTTCGATCTGCTGGAAGCGGATAAAGTTCCGATTGCGGTGATTCCAATTGAAAACTCGCTGGCCGGATCGGTTACCGAGCACATGGACCTTCTCCTTGCGCGAGATGTTTTTATCCAACGCGATTTTCATCTTCGGATTATTCACAACCTGATTGCAGCGCCAGGAGTGAAGAAATCAGACCTACGCCTCGCGTTTTCTCATCCGGTAGCACTCGACCAGTGCCGTGATTTCTTCAGCAAGAACTCGGGCATTCAGGCCACGCCTTTTTATGACACGGCGGGAAGTGTGAAGCATGTGATTGAGACCGGAATGCGTGACGCAGCGGGAATCGCCAGCCGGCACGCGGCTTCCGTTTTCAAGGGCCGCATTCTGCTCGCGGGTATTGAAGACGACAAACGTAACTTCACTCGGTTCTTTCTGCTGCGCCGGAAGAAGCGCATTCTGCCCCGCGCGAACAAGACGTCAATTGCATTTGGCTTGAAGAACGTCCCGGGAGCACTGCACAAAGCGTTGCGGGTATTTGCCGATCGTGACATCAGTTTGAGCAAGATCGAATCGCGGCCGATCCGCGGACGTCCTTGGGAGTATGTCTTTTACGCCGATTTTCTGCGTGGAGACGACAAGCTGGCACGTGGAGCCCTGCTGCAGTTGAGAGTAGTGGCAGACATGGTAAAGGTGTTGGGAATTTATCCCGCAGTGTGATGTTCATGCCACCGAGAATTCCTTCTGAATCTCCTCTAGAGATGCGCCCTTCGTTTCCGGATATGCAATCAGAACTACAAGGAATTGCACAACTGTGATGGCCGCGAAGAATACGAAGGGCAACGGCTTTGACCACCTGGCGACCGAGGGAAATCCCAGCGAAATCAATGGGGCCGTGATCCAGTGGGTGAAGCTTCCCAGGCTTTGTCCTTTGGCGCGCACACGGTTTGGGAAAACTTCGCTGATGTAGACCCAGATCACCGCGCCCTGCGAAAAAGCGAAGAATGCGATGTACGTTACCAGCAGCCAGATAAGCAGATCCGGCCGTTTGTCTGTCGCGAAAATTGATGCAACGCCGGCGAGGCAACCTGAAGTGCCGACCGCACCAATCAGGAGCAACTTTTTGCGGCCGAACTTATCAATAACCGACATCGCGATCATAGTGAAGATCAAATTTGTAAGCCCGATGAACACGGCTTGCAATCCGCTTGAGACCTTGCTGAATCCTGCACTCGCGAAAATATCGTTCAGGTAATAAAGAACGGCGTTGATACCGGAGAATTGATTAAAGAATGCAATCGAAACAGCCAGAAAAAGTGGCACTCTATATTTTGCGGAGAGCAGAGGCTCATTCGCGTGCCCGTGTTCGGCATCAATAGAAGCGCGAATTTCCTGCAACTCCTGCTCATAATTCGCTTCTCCCGTCAGCCTAAGCACCTCTCATGCTTCGTCTAGACGCTGCTTCTTGATCAGCCAGCGCGGGCTTCGAGGAATAAAGAACAGCATTACCAGGAAAAACACAGCAGGAATCGCGCTCACGCCGAGCTCCCAGCGCCACTCGGCACTTCCGAGGTGCTGCATGCCAATAAGATAGTTGGAGAGATAGGCGAGCAGAATCCCGAACACGATGTTGAATTGAAAAAATCCGACTAAACGTCCGCGCCAGCTTGCCGGAGCGATTTCCGCGATGTACATGGGACCAAGCACCGACGATCCGCTGATTCCCAAGCCCGCAACGAACCTGATACAACCAATGATGCCCAGCTCCATGCTCCCGCGCAACCCAGTGCTGATAAAAAGTAGATCACGGCCATCAGGCGTAGGCTGTCGCGACGGCCGTAACGGTCGCCGGAATTCCAGCCAGCAGCGATCCCGCGACGGTTCCCCACAATGCCGCCGAGACTGTGAGTCCTTTCAGCAGCGGCGAAAGGCTGTAAGCGGAAGTAAGTCCGCTCGTCGTGCCGAAGATGACGACTGTGTCAAAGCCAAATAGCCGTCCTCCGAGCGCCGCTACGACTGTACTCTTGGCCAAATATGGATTCAGGCGCATGGTTTTCCTTCGAACTGAAGCCGCTAAGTATAAGCTCAGTCGAAGTACTTTCGTCCAGTTCTCTCTCAAACCTTCGTTTTTCACAAAGCGAGGCCAGAGGATTAGAATCCAAGTGCTTTGCGCGAGAGGGTGAACTTACGGCGTAAGCGACCGATGAATCCTCTGGGGATTGAAGGCATCAAAAGTTGAGTACGATACACTCAAGTCCGAGAATCACCTGAAAACGGCGCGGCGACGTAGCCGCAACGAGAAAAAAATGCCTGAAGATAAATCATTGCCGGTATTGCCTGTCCGAGACACGGTACTGTTCCCCCATGCCGTGCTGCCGCTGACCGTGGGGCGCGAAAGCTCTGTCCAGCTTATTAACTCGTTGGGTGAGGACAAGACCATCATCGTGGTGGCGCAACGCGAAGCGCGGGTAGATTCGCCGCAACCGACTGATCTTTATACGGTTGGAAGCCTCGCGGTTGTTCACAAAGTCGTCAAGATGCCGAACCAGAGCCTCTTTGTTTTTGCGGAAGGCCTGGAACGCGTGCGGCTCACAGAATTCACTCAACTCACGCCTTACATGATGGCGCGGGTTGATAGCGTGCCAGAAGCGGTTCCGCCAAAGTCTTCAGAGGTGGAGGCACTGCAGCGCAACGTTCTCACTCTCTTCCAGCAGATCGTAGCCGGCTCTCCAACATTGTCGGACGAGCTCTCGACGGTTGCGATGAATGTGGAAGAGCCGGGCCGCTTGGTTGATTTCATCGCGTCGTCGCTGCCGTCGCTTTCGACCGCTGACAAACAGGACACACTCGAGACTACCGATGTTCGCGTGCGGCTGGAAAAGATAAATCAGCATTTGGCCAAAGAACTCGAGGTCCAGCAACTGCGAAACAAAATTCAATCGGAAGTCCAGGACCGAGTCCAGCAAAGTCAGCGCGAATACTATCTGCGCGAGCAGATGAAGGCCATTCAGAAGGAATTAGGCGAACAGGACGAAGGCCAGCGCGACACAGAAGAGCTTCGGCAGAAGATTGAATCGGCAGGAATGCCGGATGAAGTTAAGAAAGAAGCTCTCAAAGAACTCGGCCGTCTCGCGCGGATGTCGCCGATGGCCGCGGACTACGGAGTTACGCGGAATTATGTGGAGTGGCTCGCCGTGCTGCCGTGGGCGAAGACCTCGGGCGGTGAAGTAGATATTCCGAAAGCAAAAGAAATTCTGGATACCGATCACTATGACTTGCAGAAGGTCAAAGATCGCATACTTGATTATCTGTCGGTCCGTCGTTTGAAGCCCGCAATGAAAGGCCCGATCCTCTGTTTCGTCGGACCTCCAGGCGTAGGTAAGACTTCGCTCGGACGCTCCATAGCGCGTGCGTTAGGTCGTAAGTTTGTCCGCATTTCGCTGGGCGGGGTGCACGACGAGGCCGAGATTCGTGGGCACCGGCGCACCTACATCGGCGCACTGCCAGGGCAGATCATTCAAGGCATTCGCCGCGCGGAAACGAAAGATCCGGTTTTCATGCTCGATGAAATTGACAAGGTAGGGCGCGACTTCCGCGGCGATCCAGGCTCGGCTTTGCTCGAAGCTCTCGATCCCGAGCAAAACTCGACGTTCCGCGACAACTATCTTGACGTACCGTTCGATTTATCAAAAGTGTTGTTCATCACGACAGCGAACATGCTCGATCCTGTAGCCGAGCCGCTGCGCGACCGCATGGAGATAATCGAACTGCAGGGTTATACCGAAGAAGAGAAGGTCCATATCGCTTTCCAATATCTGGTTCCGCGACAGATCGAAGAGAACGGCATTACGGCCGAGCAGATCGAGTTCCCCCAAGATGCAATGGGTCACCTCATCCGCCATTACACACGCGAAGCTGGAGTTCGCAACCTGGAGCGCAATATCGGGACGATTTGCCGGAAGCAAGCGCGACGCTTAGCTGAGGGCAAGGCCGAGAAGCTGCTGGTTACTCAGGAAATCATTCAAGAATTCCTCGGGGGGATCAAGGTCCGCAGTGAAGGCGAAATTGCCGAGCGCACCAAGCGCGCCGGCGTTTCTGTCGGCCTCGCGTGGACTCCGACTGGCGGCGATGTGTTATTCGTCGAAGCCAATGTGATGCGTGGGAAAGGTGGGTTCACCATGACGGGCCAAATCGGCCAAGTCATGCAGGAATCCATGCAGGCCGCGCTTACCTGGGTGAGGTCGAATGCCGTTCACCTGGGAATCGGAGAGAGCTTTTTCGCCGACCATGACATTCACATACATGTTCCTGCGGGCGCAATTCCTAAAGATGGGCCATCTGCTGGCGTAACGATGGCGACATCGTTGGTCTCTTTGCTAAAAGACCGGCCTGTTCGTCCATTGACGGCGATGACGGGCGAAATAACCCTGAGTGGGAATGTTCTGCCTGTCGGCGGAATAAAGGAAAAGGTCCTCGCCGCAAAGCGGGCGGGAGTGCATGACGTAATCCTGCCGGCTGAAAACAAGATGAACGTCGAAGAAGATCTCACGCCCGAGCAACTCGAAAACTTGAACGTTCATTACGTCAAAACAATCCGCGAGGTGCTCGAACTTGCGCTGCCATCGTCAGATCGTGACGAGCAACGCGATGCCGAGGAACGAGAGAAAGTCTTGGCGGAACAAACCGTCGGCTAGACTCGTCAATCAAAAACTCCTCAGACCTTGCAGCCAGTGCAAGGTCTGGGGTGAACCTACCTTCGTAATTCTCAAATCGGCCTTAATTACCATCGTCATCTGTTGCCTGTCTGCGGCTGTTGCTAACTTGGCACTGCTGTGCCGAAGTGTGCTGTGGATCGGAGAACCCCCATAGTCGTTCAGTTCAGCGTTTCGGCGGCGATTCCTTGCAGGAAGGATTCGGAGAGGCTGCACCGAGGCGTTTCAGGAAACAGAATTGTTGGGGGCGCTGCATAAGTACCTCGGCGGATAGACCAATTGACACCATGCGTGCCAGCACGGGACCGGGATAAAAGCCTGCTGTTGTGTGCGGCTGGCGTGCTTTGGGTAATCGGCCTTGCATTTGGTTTGCGCGCAAGCCTCAATTATGAAAACGCGCCTGCCGCACCGGGGCAAGCACCGGCGCACTGGCCAGTAGAGAGCAAAATCCAACGTGGTTTCGGAGTACCGACACTGGTAGTAATGGCACACCCACACTGCCCCTGTACCCGGGCGACATTGGGTGAGCTGGCGGTCCTGATGGCAAGAGTGCAAAAGCGTGTGAACGCGGTCGTGGTCTTCGTGGTCCCAAACGGAGTTCCAGAAAAATGGGAAGAGACAGACTTGTGGCGAAATGCGGCTCAGATTCCTGGTGTGCGAGTGCTAAAAGATGTGGGTGGGAAGGAAGCGGCAGTTTTGGCGCGCTCGCTTCCGGCCAAACGATGTTCTATGGCGCGGACGGAACACTGCAGTTTAGCGGCGGCATAACCGCTTCGCGCGGCCATTCCGGAGACAATGCCGGAGCTCGCGCGGGTCGAGGATCTGCGACACTCAGGAGGATCTGCGACACTCAGAAAGAGTGCTGCAGAAGCTTGAACTGGAAACCGGACGACTTGTTGCATCTCTGATAATGCGCCCAAAACCGGCCTCACCAAAAGCTTTTGGGGCTAGCAATTAACCGTTCCAAGCAGGCAGCGATAATCGTTGGATGCGACACCTCCGCTCCAGAGTTTTCCATGTAACTGGCTTACTATCAATGACATGCATGTACCATAAGAGGTTTGCGTGCGTACCCGCACGACCGTATGGAACTTGTGTTTCCACCGCGTGTTTAATGAAATTGAATTGTTAAATCTATGCGGCCCGATTCCTGACGATGGCCGCAGCAAGGAACCTTATGAAAAACATACGCACAGGATTTTCCATTGCAGGTTTTGCAGCGGCAATCTTGTTGCTGTTGCAAACGGCAGTTCTCGCGTCTGCTCAAGGCCAAGATAACGATCAAGACCCGCCAGCGCGGGCCGGACGAATCAGCTTCGTGCAGGGTTCCGTCTCGTTTCAACCCGGCGGACAAGGTGACTGGGTCGAGGGAACAATGAATCGTACTCTAACCGTTGGCGACAATCTGTGGGTTGATCGCGATTCCCGGGCTGAGATCCAGATTGGGTCCACTTCCGTCCGTCTCGGACCGGAAACGAGCGTAAGTTTTCTTGATGTAGGAAACGACGTGACCCAACTTCGACTATCTGTGGGATCGTTGTTTTTCCGTGTGCGCCATTTTGGTGGCGATAACACTTTTGAGGTTGATACGCCCAACCTTGCCTTCAATCTCAATCAGCCGGGCGAGTTTCGGCTCGACGTGAACGAAAATGGCGATCAGACAATTGCGTCCGTTTTTCGAGGCGAGGCAGAGATTACTGGCTCGGGCAATTCTTACCGTCTAACCCAGGGGCAGCAAGGGACGTTTTCCGGAACCGAACAGCTGAACTACGATGTGGCCGAAATTAATCAAAACGAGCAATTTACTCAATGGGCTCTCTCACGTGACCAACGCGAAGACCGTGTCCGGAGCCGAGAATACGTTTCGGATGAAATGACTGGCTATGAGGATTTGGACGATTACGGCCGATGGCGCAACGTAGCGGGATATGGAAACGTATGGTCCCCGTCCGGCGTTCCTGGCGACTGGGCGCCATACCGCTATGGCCACTGGGTTTATGTTTCGCCGTGGGGCTGGACTTGGACTGAAGATGAGCCCTGGGGATTTGCGCCATTCCACTATGGCCGATGGGCTTTCGTTGAGAGTAGTTGGTGCTGGGTTCCTGGACCAGTTGCGGTCGCGCCAGTTTACTCTCCGGCTTTGGTCGCCTTCGTTGGGGGTGGCGGCTTTAGCGTTGGTGTAGGCGTTGGAGGCGGCGTCGGATGGTTCCCGCTAGCACCTGGGGAGGTGTTTGTTCCTTGGTATCGCACCAGCCCGCGTTACGTGCAGAATGTGAACGTCACGAACACTCGGGTGAACGTCACACAGGTCACGAATGTTTATAACAATGTGACCGTGAATAAAGTAACGAACGTGACGTACGTGAATCAGCGCAACGTGAATGCGGTTACAGTGGTGAACCATGACACGTTCGTAAATGCGCGGCCTGTGCATAACAACATCGTTCGTGTCGACGCACGACAAATTGCTTCAGCGCAGGTGAGTCACGAGGCTGTCAGAAACATCCAGCCGGAGCGACAGAGTCTGGCCGGGTCTGCACGTCCAATCGACAGGCGACCACCGCAGCAGGTAATGAACCGGCAAGTGGTTGCGACTCGACAACCAGTCGCGATGAATCGCCCTGAGGCAATCCGCGGAATGGAGCGCCCCGCCGCCCCGCCACCAGTTCGCACAGTAAAAGCTGCGCCGCCAGCTCAGGCCCAGCCCTTGGAGAGGGGTGCAAAAGGAAGTGGCCGCCCGGGGGGAGCCATGAATGAAGGCGCGCCGCGTCCTGGAGGCGTGGAGAATCGTCCGGGCAACAATCCCAATGCTGCCCCTCGTCCGGGCGCTCCGGAAAATAACCGTCCAGAAAACAACCGTCCGGAAAATAACCGGGCCGTTCCTCGTCCTGGCGCCCCGGAGAACCGTCCGGCCGCACCTGAAAACAATCGTCCCGGTGCGCCGGAAAACAAACGCCCGGGCGGAGTCGAGAATCGTCCTGCACCGCTCGAGAACAATCGGGGAGCGCAACCGGAAAACAATCGGCAGCCGGAAAACAACCGCGCAGCACCGCGGCCAGGCAATCGGCCTGAACAAGCACCGGAGCAGCAACAGCGGCAAAACCCGAACATGAGGCCTGAAACCGGTCGTCCGGCAGAGACACCGAGTACAAAACCTGAACAAACAACTCGTCCTCCGGAAAACCGGCAGGAGCCCCAGCGGAACCAGAATCGTCCGGAGATGACGCCACCGCCGCGCCAAGAGCAGCAGAACGCTCCGGAGGCTCGACCCCAGCGTCCTGAAAACCAGAACCGTCCGGCAGCCACGCCCAACAATCGCAACCAGAACGTTCCTCGTCCTGAGGCGCGGCCGTCCGATAATCGTCAGCAGGACCAACAGAGAAGGAACGATCGAAACAATCCAGAGGACAAAAACAAAGACAAAGACAAAGACAAGAACAAGCCGCCGCAATATCGGTAATTCAGTTGATTAAGTCAAAGGCCAGTCCGCAAAGGACTGGCCTTTTCTGTTCCTGCTGGCCGCCGAAAGGCGGCTCCGCCCATGCGGAGAAAACATCGAAAAATGAGTTAAAGATTCTACAAGGTCAATCTATTGAAGAGAGCCCAGCCTTGCTTCGTCGCAGAATCATGTGGGGTCCAAGACCGCTGGCATCAATCAGAATCTGGACGAAATGTGAGATGCCTGGCAGACGCAGGCATGCCGCCACAAATGCCCAGCCCAAATTAATGTGCTCAAGTCCGCGCGCGAACGCGCGAACTCCTTCATCTAGGTTGCCTCCATCCATAGGGTCATAGGTCATACGTTGGAGATCTCGCGCGGTTTTTCGAATCGAACCAGCGCCGCACCTCCGAACAGGGACTGCAGCTTTCCGCAACGTAAAGGCGTGCCTGCGGCCGGTCGCCTCGATGCCACGGCTGCAATCGAAATCTCCACGGGCGGACATTCTTTCGGTACTCCAGCCATGAGGTGCCAAAACGAAGTTTCATATCTTCGCCCTCATCCCATGCAGCCAAACCCAAGCTGTAGAAAAATGACACCGCGCCTGCCAGCGCCAGCCACGGACTTTTTAGCACCAAGCTCCATGCAATCATCACCAGCACGCAGGAAAGTTGCATTGGATTCGCAATGTAACGATAGAATCCGCTGACGACCAGATATTTTGGGGGATCGTATGGGATAGGAGTACCTTGACCGCGCTCGGCAAATTCCTGAACTGCCGAAAGTCCGAGAATGCCAAGTAATAACACGGCTTGTAAGTCGAAGTTTCGAATCCACGTGGTCTGGGAGAGCAAGGGTCCCCAGCCCGAATCGCGGCGTAGCGCGAAAACAATTTCTGGTATCAGGGAAAGAAAAACGCCCGACGCAACAAATACCTGTAACGTTGCGCGTACTTTAAGATGCGTATCATTCAATGTCCATCGCGCCAACAGCTGAGACGGGATCAGCACCACGCACAAGCCGACGAACTCTCCGATGAGCCAATAGTGGCGGAGCTCCAGGAGCGGGCTGCACGCTGGCATCAAAATCAAGTCGAGAGCAAAGAAGAGTGCAACCATCCACCAGACCGCAATTTTCCTAAACCCAAGTATCGGCACCAGCCCCCAGAGCACCGCCCACCCGAGGTATTGATCGAGAGGCATTCCGCGAAAGAGAGCGCCTTCTACGTGGAAGTCCCACCATCCGAATCGCAAGTTGAGCAATTGCAGGGCGAGTAATGAGGGCAGTGTCCAAAGAAAACCGAGGAGGGCCGCTGGAAGCATCCTGCTGGGCATGCGCGGTCGCGCAATTGCGATGATGAACGCGGTCAAAATGGGCGCATAGAGCCCAAGGGATCGAATGGCGGTGATGCGTCCCATGTGTATCTACTCTGGCCAGCTTCCGGCTGGATTGGCATTCGATCGGATCAGGTAGTCTGCGGCAAGCTCAGTGGCATATCGTTCCCACGGACGGAAATACCAGGCCGGATCAAGGCGTCTTTGAAAGTGTAATTTCCATGTCACTCGAGTGTGATCTGAATCCAGCTCTATCCACTCCACCTCTGATGATTTCCAGTCCAGCCAATGCGCGATCTTACTGCGATCGGAGATTACATGAAAACGCACGTATCCCGGCCGAAATTCTTCGACCTTAAGCATCAGATCTCCCGGGCATCCTTCGCCGCCCGCGAAGCGAATGCTTCGCGGAGCGCCCACTTGCAGTCCCTCGCCCTTTGCTTCGGTCGGACGGGGAAAGCCCATTCTCAAGTAAAGGGGTAGCGGCAGGTCAGTGTGTGGGCTACGGCTGATGGCCAGCTCGACTTGCTCTGCCGATGCGTTGATGATTCTCGATGCCTGCACCGTCTCTTCGCGATTGAAGGATAGTACTGGTGAACCACCCTCGATGCTCATTGGAAGCAAAACCAACACCAGACACGAGAGCGTCGTCTGCCTATATTTTCGGTTCTCATCCACGAGCACGCCGATCAGAATTCCAACCCCATAGAAGATCGGCGATGCCATAACAATGCAAATGAATCCTTCTCCTAGGAGCGGTGCCGACAACAGCAATGCCACCGTCAGACCCTTCAGAATTGCGCCCAGTGCGGTTTTGGCTTTTGGAGTGAGCGCCAAAATAATAGCGAGAATTGCCGGAATGCCCACGAATAGAAGCGAAGTCTGCTCCAGGTGTTCCCGGACAGTGAGCTTATACATCACAGTACCTGCACTCACTGCGAGAATTAGAAAGATAAGCATCCAGCGCGCACCGTCGAATTTCTTGCGTTCACCGTCGGTCATGATGTCTCCTGCGTTACAAAGTCGGGGAGAAGCTCGGCATCGCGTAACAGTTCAAGTACACGGGATCGGAAAGGTCTGAGAAGTGGGTTCTTGGCAAGCGACAGCAGTCGCATGGTCAGATCGAGCGCTCCGTCTACAAGCTTGCGGGTGCGTTGCTGCTGAGGTGATTTGTCATAAATGAACAGAATGAGCGCACCCATGTGCAGCGCCCACAAAGAAATCGGCAACAATTGTCGCAAGTCTTTCGGAAGCTTCTCGTCCTCAATTGCGCGGGTAAATATTTCGATGCTCTCCCGCCGGCTCTCTGCGGTGCCCGGGCCAAGGCAAGAAAGTGGGTGGTCAGGTTCTCCCGAGTAACGGAAGATCACGCCTAACAATTTGCGATCGTTCTCGAGGATGTCCAATTTTGACCGCATCACAAACTGTAGGCGCTCTTTCAAGTCCATTTTGCGGGTCGCGAGAGCTTCCGAAATCTTATTCTCGTGTTCTGCCTGCACCGCCTTGTAGTACGCCTGAATAATCGATTCTTTGCCAGGGAAGTAATAATAGGCCGCGCCCAACGCGACCCCCGCATCGGCGGCGATGTCGCGCATGGTTGTCGCATCGAATCCCTGATCACGGAATAGCCGGAGGGCGCTTTTGAGGATCTCATGGCGGGTCTGTTCGCCCTTTTCCGTTGCCGCTTCATTAATCTTGAACACGTTCAAAATATGCAGCACAAGCTTTACTGTTGTCAAGTGAAATGTTGAACGCGTTCATAAATGGCAGGATTACGCATCGGCGGAAGAGAATAGGTCCATCGTGGACAGATCACCTTTTGCTCCCGCCGTTTCCAGACGTTACCTGGCAAATTAGTCTGAAGCAGTGAAGACCCCGCGCCCAAGCAACTCGGATCTCAGGATCGCTCTCCAACACTCGTGAAAGCGTTTGTGTGTGCCGCTGTTGCTTCTCTCGGGTCCGCAATTGCGCAGGCCTCGACTGAAGCATGCAGACTTGGTCGACATGTCGTGCTGCATGGCCATATTGAACAACCAAATGGATGGAAAGAAGCCGCGTGAAATTCTCGTAATCGGAGGGAGCAATGCCAGCCATCAGTCCTAATACGAAAATTCTCCTGGATGGTGGAGATCCGAACGAGACGCTTCGGGTAAAAAGCCTCCTCGGATTTCTCGACGGACAAACTACCAATCCAACCTATGTGTCCAAAAATCCCGAGGTTCAGCGACGAATCGCCTCGGGACACAAGCTGAGTTGGGAAGAGCAGAAACAGGAATACAAGGACATCGTCAGCAAGATTTCTCCGCTGGTTGGTTCGGCTGGCGTCTCAATCGAAGTCTTTGCCGATTTTGATACGAGCGCCGAACAAATGCTTGCCCAGGGGCAAGAAATGTTCGCCTGGATTCCCAATGCTTACATTAAATATCCCTGTATACGAGAGGGTCTGAGGGCGGCAAAGATGTCCATCGAAAGAAACTTGCGGGTGAATATGACCTTATGTTTTTCACAGTCGCAAGCTGCCGCCGTGTACGCTGCAACCAAAGGCAGCCGAGAGCCGGTCTACGTCTCACCGTTTGTTGGCCGGCTTGATGATCGTGGAGACGCCGGAATGCAAGTGGTGCGGAATATCAAGAAGATGTTCGAACCAGGAGATGGGCATGTACATGTGTTAGCGGCAAGCTTACGTAGCACAGATCATCTCCTTTACTCCTTCGCGCTGGGCGTAGAACTCGCTACTGCTCCAGCAAAGGTTATGGAACAGTGGGCTGCGTCGAAGTTCCGGCTTCCCGATGAAAGCTTTCGCTACGTTCCACTTGACAAGAACCATAATCCCCTTCGGCCAATCCCGCACAAGGAATTGGATTTGAATGCGCCATGGGAAAGTTTCGACCTGAAGCACGAACTTACCGATAAAGGGATCAAGAGATTCGTGGAAGATTACAAGAGCACTCTGGCGCCAGCAGCATGATCTGGCTCTGAAATGGGTAGAGATCATCATCAAGCCAAGTTACGGAATTCGTAAATTATTGATCCTGAAAATCATGGTGCCGGGAGGGGGAGTCGAACCCCCAAGGGCCGAAGCCCGGCGGATTTTGAGACCTTCTACGCTCACTCCTAGACCCCATTTTCTCTTGAACTTGCAATAGGTTGCGAAATTCAGGTGTTGCGTTCGGTGACGTTCGGATTTGTCTTGTCATGTTCAGTTAGGCACAATTTGGGCACATGCTACTGGCCGTTCTGTGTTGTTCGCGGTGCAGGATCTGGTAAAGGCGGAGTTTCATCGCAGCGACGCGGCTTTTGGCTTGTTGACCAGCGTCTTTTTTGTTTTTTACATGTGCGCGGCACCGTTCATGGGGCCGCTTTCGGTGCGCTTTTCGCAGAAGGCGGTCATCATTCTGGGCGCGCTTGTGTGGAGCGTAGCTACGCTGTTCACGGCGATTACGAAGAATTTTGACCAGTTGCTCATCCGCCACACGTTGGTCGGCATCGGGGAAGCGAGCTTCGTCATTCTCTCCCCGACATTCGTTGCCGACATGTTTTCAGAAGAAAAACGCGGACGCGTGATGGGCGTCTTCTATCTGGCGATTCCGGTTGGTACGGCGCTCGGCTACCTGCTGGGCGGAGTCATGGGGGCGAAGTATGGATGGCGCGCGCTCTTTTACGTCGGCGCTGCGCCAGGAGTGCTGCTGGCGTTTCTGTTGCTGTTCATTCCAGAGCCGCCACTGGGTCAGTTCGATGGCCCTGAAAAAGTCCCGGAACGCGACACACTGAAAACTACATCCCGATGGAATCATGGCTGCCGACCGGGCCGCCTTACAAGCCCATGCCCCCGATGAATAGCTGGTTCTGGCGTCCGGGATTTACAACCCAGAGCGCCGACAAGATCGCAGGCGAATACGCCGACTGCCGCAAGCGCCACAGCAACCTTCTGCTGAACCTCTCTCCAACACGTCAGGACGACTTCCGGAGGAAGCGGTCAACACACCGCACGAAGCCGATCGTATAATCAACCGAAAAATCTTAATCCTGTGAAAACGATCAAAGGTCCGGCAATTTTTCTCGCGCAGTTTGCGGGCGATAACCCGCCATTCAATAGTCTCAACGATATTTCGCGATGGGGCGCCTCGCTCGGCTACAAGGGCGTGCAGATTCCTACGTGGGACAGCCGCCTTTTCGACCTGAAGCGCGCAGCGGAGAGCAAGCCGTACTGCGATGAGATTCGCGGCATTCTCGCATCGAACCACGTCGAGTTGACCGAGCTCTCAACCCATCTTCAAGGCCAGCTGGTTGCGGTTCATCCTGCATATGACGAAGCCTTCGACGGATTCGCACCTGAATGCGTTCACGGTAATCCTTCTGCTCGTCAGGCGTGGGCGGTTGAACAATTGAAATATGCCGCAAAGGCCTCAGCAAATTTCGGCCTCCGTGCGCACGTGACGTTCTCAGGAGCGCTGGCTTGGCCTTATCTCTATCCGTGGCCGCAACGTCCGCCCGGACTTGTGGAGACGGCTTTCGACGAGCTCGCAAAACGCTGGCAGCCAATTCTCGACGTCTTCGACTCAGTGGGTATCGATCTGTGCTTTGAAATTCACCCCGGCGAAGATCTGCACGATGGCATCACATTTGAGATGTTTCTCGAACGTCTCGGCGGACACAAGCGTTGCAACATTCTCTATGATCCCAGTCATTTCGTGCTGCAACAGCTCGATTATCTGGAATACATCGACATCTATCACGAAAGAATCAAAATGTTTCACGTGAAGGACGCAGAATTCCGGCCGAATGGCCGCCAGGGAGTTTACGGCGGCTATCAACCCTGGCTTTCGCGGGCGGGCCGCTTTAGGTCGCTGGGTGATGGTCAAGTTGATTTCGCCGCGATCTTCTCCAGGCTCGCGCAATACGACTTCCCGGGATGGGCCGTGCTCGAATGGGAGTGTTGTCTAAAGAACAGTGAGCAAGGCGCAAAGGAAGGCGCGCCATTCATCGCTCGTCACATCATTCAGACAGCGGAACGGCTCTTTGATGACTTTGCAAAATCCGGTGCCGACAGCGAAGGCAATCGGCGAATGCTCGGCCTCGCCAGAAAAGGGCCCATTGATGCCGATTGAAGGCTCGACCCAGAGGCTAAATCGGCGCTTGCGGCTTGGTATGGTCGGAGGTGGCCATGGAGCTTTCATCGGCGGTGTGCACCGAATCGCCGCGCGTCTTGATGACCGATACGAATTGGTGGCCGCGGCGCTCAGCTCGGATGCCGACCGAAGTCTTGCAGCTGCGAAGGAATTGCACATTCCACGTGCCTACCGCAGCTTCGAAGAGATGGCGTCGGCTGAATCGAAAAGAGACGATGGAATCGAAGCCGTTTCGATCGTAACTCCAAACAATCTGCATTACGCGCCAGCGAAGGTATTCCTGGAAACGGGGATTCATGTGATCTGCGATAAGCCTCTGACCACGACCCTGCAAGATGCACTGGAGCTGGCCCAGATCGTGGAGCGAACCGGCCTGGTTTTCGGATTGACGCACAACTACACCGGCCATCCCATGGTTCGGCAAGCGCGAGAAATGGTGCAGGCCGCTGAGCTGGGCCCCATACGATTGATCCAGGTTGAGTACGTGCAAGATTGGTTGACCACGCCTCTTGAGAAGACCGGACAGAAACAGGCTGACTGGAGGACTGACCCGGCGCGCAGCGGGCCCGGAGGATCTTTGGGCGATATCGGCACCCACGCTTTCAATCTCGCGTGCTTCGTGACGGGATTAGCCGTCGAGCAACTGGCAGCTGACGTCACCACGTTTGTGCCAGGAAGACGCCTTGATGACAACGTTCACGTAATGCTGCGCTTTTCGAACGGTGCGAAGGGCGGTCTGTGGGCCAGCCAGGTCGCTCCCGGAAATGAAAACAACTTGCGCCTGCGCGTGTACGGCGAAAAGGCGGGGCTTGACTGGCGACAGGAAGATCCGAATGCACTCATCTTCACGCCTCTTGGGGAAACCCGGCGCACAATTACACGCGGCAGTGCCGGCACGGGACGTGCTGCCTCCCACGCAACCCGCATCCCGAGCGGACATCCCGAAGGATACTTGGAGGCGTTCGCTCAACTCTACACCGATCTCGCTGAACAAATAACAGCGCGACAGGAGAACCGCGCGCCCAACCCGGATTCACTGCTGGTGCCAGGTGTTTGGGACGGCGTGGAAGGGGTCAGGTTCATAAACGCCGCGCTGGAGTCCTCGCGCAACGGCTCGGCTTGGACGGCAATTTCTAGTTCGCGATAACGAATGTCTCACCAAAAAGTTATCTGTAGATTAGCGAATTGGTGCAATTGGCATTATCATTTCGAGCGATGAGAATTTTTGGTCACGAAGCCGCTCATTCCAGCCCACGACCGTCTTCATCGGCCTTATTCAATCGTCGTGATCTGATTCGCACAGCGCTGTTCGCCGGTGCGGCCTCCGTATTTGGGCCGGAGTTCTCATTGGCCCAGGCGGTTTCATCCGGCCTCACGGCGGCTGCGAAAGGCGAAGACGGATCCACGCTGCTGACTGATCCCAATTGGAGAGCCGCCTTTCTCAACGACCATCAGAATGAGACTTTGATCGTATTGAGTGATGTAATTATTCCAGGCACTGACACTCCGGGTGCGAAGGAAGCCCTGGTCAATCGCTACCTGGATCTCCTGCTTTCTGTCCAACCCGCTGAATTCCAGCGCAAATTTGTAGATGCGTTGGCGTACATTGACGCCGAAAGCCAAAAACAGTTCGGTAAAGATTTTCGGGGACTCGGCGCTGACGACCAGATCTGGTTGTTGACGCCATGGGCATTCGCGCGGCAGCCAAGTCATTGGACAGCGCGAAATGACACGCGCAACGAGGCGGCTGATCTGGGGCAGCAGCATTTTGAACTGCTAAAGGCGCTGATTGCCACCGCTTATTACGAATCCGAAATCGGCCAAAAAGAACTTGGATGGGATGGCGAGTTCACCCACGGCCCTTATGAGGGCTGTGAACATCCGACTGCTGCTCACACATAGGTTCCATGCCACAAGACGTTTTGCAACAAACATACGATGCAATTGTTGTCGGCTCCGGCGCGACTGGCGGTTGGGCGGCCAAACGGCTCTCCGAGGCAGGCTTGAAGGTTGCTTTGCTGGAAGCCGGTCGCGCTGTAACTGCAAGAGAGTTCACCGAGCACATACCTTCCTATCAGCTCAAATATCGGAACCACTCGCCTGAAATCGTGCGGACACGGCCCATCCAGAGACAGTGCTATGCCTGCATGGAATACAACTACGAATGGTTCGTGAATGACCTGGAGAATCCATACAGCACTCCACCCGACCGGCCATTCACGTGGCAGCGGTTGCGGGTTCTCGGAGGCAGATCGTTAGTCTGGGGACGGCATAGCTATCGGTTGAGCGACGTAGATTTCAAAGCCGCAAGTCGTGATGGCTACGATGTGGACTGGCCTTTCTCCTACCCCGATCTCGCACCTTATTACGACGTCGTCGAGCGCTACGTCGGCATCAGCGGCGCCGCCGAGAGAAATGAGATGTTGCCTGACGGGCAATACCTGCCGCCCATGAAAATGAGTTGTGGAGAGGTGCGGCTGCGCGAAAGCATTCAAAAGAAGTTTGGACGAACTCTGACAATGGGGCGCGTTGCCATTTTGACTCAACCCCACAACGGCCGAGCGCCTTGTCACTACTGTGGTCCCTGCGAGCGCGGTTGCATGACGTTTTCCTATTTCAGCAGCCCATTCACCACGGTAAAGGATGCAGTGAAGACCGGCAACTGCACCCTGATTACCGATGCAATCGTCAGCCACGTCGATATGAATACGGGCAGCAACAAGGCGCAAGGGGTCACGTTCGTGCAGCGCACAACGAAGGAGACTAAACAGATTCGTGGAAAGGTTGTGGTTATGTGCGCCCAGGCGCTCGAGTCCACCCGCATTCTGCTGAATTCTTCGACGCGCGAGTACCCCAAAGGTTTGGCAAACTCCAGCGGATTGCTGGGACACTATTTAATGGACCACGTAGTCGGCGGCGGCGCCAGTGCAACGTTTGACGATATGAAGGCTCTGCCTACAGCTAATCCCCCTCATCGGCCCACTGGAATTTATTTGGTGCGCTTCCGCAACACGCCGGCAACCGGCAAACATCCCCACTTTATTCGTGGGTACGGATTTCAGGGAGACTCCATGCCCGTTTTCAATTTCAACGCACCCGGAATTGGCAAGGATTACAAGCAGGCGGTAAAGACGGGTGCTTACAGCATTACGCTGGGCGCGTTCGGCGAGTCGCTGGCCAGTTTCGACAATTTCTGCGAGATCGATCCCAATCTGAGGGATGCATGGGGTATCCCTGCGCTGCGCATAAGCATGGCCCATGGGAAGAACGAGGCCGCGATGATGCGCGATGCTGGCGTGACCGCGGCGGAAATGTTGGAAGCTACGGGTGCAAAAAATATCAGGGTCACTACGGGGGTTGAAATGCCGGGCATGGCAATACACGAGGTAGGCACCGCTCGAATGGGCAACGATCCCAAGAAATCGGTCCTGAACACCTTCTGCCAATCGCACGATGTATCCAACTTACTCGTGACCGACGGTTCGGGGTTTGTTTCGTCAGCGTGTCAGAATCCTACTCTCACCATGATGGCGATCACGGTTCGCGCATGCGATCACCTGGTGGAACGATTTCGTCGCAATGAAATATAGATGAGAATTAGAGATTCGGAATTTATGAAGAATACTTTCAATCGCCGTCAATTCGTGCAGACTGGGTTGGTCGCGGGGGCGAGTGTGAGCTTGCCGAACCTTTTGTTTGCCACGGGCAAGAAGTCCGTACTGGTCTTCACCAAGTCGTCCGGCTGGGAACATGACGTGGTGAAGAGAGTGGATGGCAAGTTAAGTATCGTGGAGCAGGCGGTTACTTCACTCGGCAACCAACACGGCTTTAATGTGACCGCTACCAAGGAGGGCGGAGTTTTTGACTCAAATCACTTTCACAGCTATTCCGCTGTAGTGTTCTTCACTACCGGAGATCTGACCACGGCTGGAACTGACAAGAATCCGCCAATGTCAGCGCAAGGCAAGCAGGCGTTGCTCGACGCGATTCATGATGGTCTCGGTTTTGTCGGCGTTCATGCTGCAAGCGACACTTTCCATACGCAGCCAGATCCGGAGGGTGGTTCAAATCGTTACATCGCGCATGGAGAACAATCCGATCCGTATCTGCGCATGTTGGGCGGTGAATTCATCACTCATGGCAGCAAACCCCGCTTGCAGGATGCGAACATCCTCGTCAATGATCGGAAATTTCCTGGTCTCGAAGGTGTTTCGCCTCACGTCACCTTTAACGACGAATGGTACTCGCTCAAAGATTTCAGGTCAGATCTGCACGTCATCCTGACGATCGACACAAAAGGAATGACCGGAAAGCCCTACGAACGGCCGCCGTATCCGATGACTTGGGCGCGGATGGAAGGCAAGGGCCGTGTCTTCTATACGGCAATCGGTGACCGTCCCGAGAACTGGTCGAACTCGCTTTTTCTAAATCTTCTCGGCGGCGGAATTCGGTGGGCAACTGGCAATGCTAAAGCCTCAGTTGAGCAGAACCTGACCCAAGTTGCACCCGGATATAACGTCATCCCACCAAAGTCCGAATGAATAAAACACTTCGACATCTCACCCCACCACCGGGCATCATCCTTTTATTATGTCTTCTCGTTTCGCTAGCTATTCAGGCAAGGGCTCAAGCAGCCCCGCCCATCCCGGAGTCTGATAATCGCTATAAAGCTGACATTCTAGTTATCGTGGGACATCCCGATGACGACATCGAGGTTGCCGCTTACCTCGCTAAAGCGATTGAGCAACTACACAAGCAAGTGGCGTTCGTTTACACGACTCGAGGCAACTCGGGCGAAATCTTCGCAGGGCGGGAGTCGCAGAAGGAATCATTATGAAGATCGGCGGCTGGCGCACGCGGAGCGTCTTCGAACGCTACGCAATCGTGAGCCGCTCGGACATGAACGATGCAATTCTGAAATTGCAGGAGTCAGAAAAACGGGTCGAGCAGGAAAGAGTGCAGGCAGAACAAAAGCAAATCCGGATAAAGGCACAAATTGGGCACAATGACGTGATGTCGTGCCTATCCACCGCATTGCGTGCGGTGAACTAGCGCCGGCTAGCTGCTTATTCTACGGGGTTTAGGATGGTGCCGGGAGGGGAGTTGAACCCCCAAGGTGCTAAGCACCGGCGGATTTTGAGACCGATGAACCAGGGTCAAAAGACGAACTAAATGAATGATTTCCAAAGGTTTACCCAAAAGTACCGGTTTGGTTTTGTACAGTAAAATTCAGTCTGATTTGGGTCCGCACATCACGTTCACATCACGGGCTGTTCGTGCGAATACTTCCGGTGGTTCCACTCCGGTTGTGAGTGCTATGGGGATGTTTCAACAGCTACGTTAGAATAGCGCCCGCATGGGCACTTTCATCGTTTTGGTATTGTGTCTTCTCACATATGCAAACCCAATACTGCTCGTCTTGGTCATCGTGAGACGGTTCACCCGAAAGAACGCGGAAGAACTGAGTTGGAGATCGTTTGTTTTCTGGCTCGCGCTGCTCTGTGCAACAGCCGCCGTCATCGTGTTCTGGGTCTCCATACCCTACGCACCAACCGCAGCTAACGGAAGCGAGGTGGGTATCAACTCCTGTGCAGAGCAAGCATTCTCTTAACACTGGCGGCGCTGGTGTGTACATTGCTTGCAAGAGGCCGCGAGAGACCTTGGGTAGCCTTGTCCGCCGTGATTACGCCATTTAGTTGGTTTTGGGCGTTGGTTATGCAGTAATTCCCCACTCAGCCTTGGTCAATGAGCGTAATTGATTTATCACCAATTGAGAGCCGACTTGGCTAGCTTCGGAGAGTCGTGCCGAGTAAAAGCGAACGCCTCTCATATTGCGATCATATCGACGGAGACGGCGAAGGGATTTTCCGGCTCGCCTGCGAGCACGATCTTTGTGGCAAAGCGCAATTCGGAGCCGTACTTAGCAGAGCATGCAAATTGGCTGAAGATCAGAAACCCGAAATACTCGCAGTGGGTCGGACACGAGGAACTGTTCGAACGAGAGCGCAGGGAGGAGCCGAGCTTTCAGCATTGGGCCGAGCGCGCTCTGGCGTGTGAGGGCGTTCAGCTGGAATACACCTGAGAAGTTTTTTGGGGGGAGACCGCTTGTGAGCTTCTTGATGGATGCCAGGGGGAATTTATAGGTCCATTCTTGAGGTTCAGGGATCGCCATACGGCGCAGCCAAACCCGCATACTCGCGCTCAGCAACAAGAGGATGCAGTGCGGCAACAGTCGCTCCTCTTTTTTTACTAATCAGCGCCAGGGATTGGCTGAGGCGTTGCGTAATTGGTTTTGCTGATGGGTTGTTTCTTTCCGGCGATGACTTGTACAACCTCCTCTCGCACGCGTTCGTAGGCAGGCTCGCCGTCATAAGAGCTGTAGGTCGAGTGCGAGTCGGCTGCATATCCATCTAAGGAAAAGTGTCTGGCACCCGCCGCGGCTTCCGCGGGGTGCTGCTTGGCCCACCTCTGCTGCTCTGCCGAATCGGACTCGAGAGTTACACAGAAGACCAGTTTGCCCGCACTGTTGACAAGCTTGAAGCGATACCGTTCGCCATAAAATCCGTGGATTTGAGGAAACTCTGCAACCTCAAGCTTCTTGCCCTCAACCTGAAACGTCTCGAAGACATAGTTGAATTCGGGCGGCAACTTGCCTTCGCGTTCCAGCTCTCCAATATGTTTGCGTAGTGCGTCGCGGTCAGGAGTCATCCCTGCCAACGTATAGGCACGCATCAATCCCGCTAGGCTGTGCCACTCGTCTGGCCGAAGCTGGAGTGCATGTTGGAACGAGTCGATGGCGGACGGATAGTCCGCAAGCCTTATCGAACAATTGGCCGAGACATTGTAAGCCACGATATCGCTGGGGTCGGCGGCAATGACCTGCCGGAAAATACGAAGCGCACCCGCATAGTCGCCCAGGTGGAAAGCATCCATGCCTTGCCGCCTCAGAACATTGATTGCGTCAGGTGAAGCCTGCGCTCCGGCTTGGGACGAAAATGCCCTCGACGACTGCCCGGAAGCCTGAATTGTGGCCTTGCGCTCAATCAGCACCCACCAGATCCCACGTTTGTCAGTAGTAGCATCCACAACGATTGATGCATAGCCGTCGCCTCCCTGACGAAAATCCATTGTGGCAGTACCGTCGCCAGGACGAAATAACCAGCCCTTGATGCCTTCGGGGTCGAGTTGCACCGTGGGACCATCGAAATTGTCAATGAATCGAGCCTGGGCCAGCACCACGGACAACAAGAACATTGATAGCGAAAAAGAGCAAGTCCGCAACATTCGCACAAACGCCATTGTCCGACGCTGAGTGAAAGCAACTACAAGGCCCATCAGTTACCTCCCGCCCAGATGTACTCGGTCGCAATTGTATTGCGATGCAGCGCGAAAGAGGAAGCAGTTAAACGGCAGCGAAGGTCAATGAGTGAAATCGCGATATTACGACAGTTGACTCGACTCTCGACGCGAGGGCTATTGTCTCCATTCTTCCCACCGCGTTTTCAAGTCGGGTAGGACAGCAATCAGATTCTTACGAGCGTTTTC
>QHZR01000333.1 GCA_003224755.1 Acidobacteriota bacterium | reverse complement strand
CTGCCATGGTTTTGCTGCTCGGAGTGATGGCCCACCCCGCCTTCTCGGCTGACGACTATCACCTCCTTAAGAAAATCCCGATCCCGGGCACTGGAAGCTGGGATTACCTGACTGTGGATGAGAGTGCGCGGCGTTTATATGTGTCACATGGAGCGCAAGTTGAAGTTCTCGATGTAGACTCGGGCGCGATCGTGGGCCAGATCCCCAACACGCCTGGAGTCCATGGGATCGCAGTAGTTTCCGAACTGGGCCGCGGCTTCGTCAGCGACGGCCAGTCCTCAATGGTTACGATTTTCGATCTCAAGACGCTCAAGACCATCGGCGAAGTGCCTACCGGGAAAAAACCTGACGCCATCATCTACGATCCCGCTACTTCACGGGTTTTCGTGTTCAACGGCGGGAGCAACAGCGCCACCGTAATCGATGCTGCTGATGGAAAAGTGGCAGGAACAATCGACCTCGGCGGTGGGCCTGAGTTCGCCACGGCGGACCGTAAGGGTTCCGTTTTCGACAACCTGGAAGATGAGGGTCTGGTTCTTAAGATCGATGCGCGCAAGCTCACGGTCGAGCAGCGATGGAAAACAGCGCCTTGCGAATCGCCCAGCAGCATGGCTATGGATCGGCCGAATCGGCGGTTGTTCATTGGATGCCGAAGCCACGTAATGGCGGTGATGAATGCGGATACCGGACAGGTGATCACGACCCTGCCCATCGGCGACCACGTGGATGCAACTGCTTTCGATCAGGAGACACGCCTAATATTTAATTCGAACGGCGACGGAACCATATCGGTGATGCATGAAGATTCTCCGGATCAATACAGTGCCGTTGGAACCGTGAAGACCCTGCCGCGGGCGAAGACCATGGCGCTTGATGCGAAGACACACAATCTCTTTCTCTCTACCGCCGAAGGTGGACAGTTTGAGGTCCTGGTAGTCGGGAAGTAACTGGCGTCATAACTTGCCCGGCGCGGAGAGAACCTCGGCCATCGGAATCGCAAGATGTTTTTAAAGCCTGCAAGTCTGTTCTTAGGGAGGCACGGAGTTAGGACCGAACTACGAATACCGAAGCTGTCCGCTATTGCGCTTAATTCCGCGCATTCAGACGTGATGATGTGGTGCGGCGAAAGGAAACAATAGATACTATGAAATTCTATTTGCACCCTGCTCGCGCTTTCCTGCTTCTTCACCTTCTTGCTTCGGTACTAGCCCAAGCTTCCGTTTATAACGCTCGCCCCAAACTGATCGTGATCATCATCATCGACCAGTTCCGCGGCGACTACTTGGAGCGCTACTCCGACCAATTTGGCACCGGCGGCTTCCGCATGTTTCTCGACCATGGTGCGGTGTTCACGGACTGCTATTACGATTACGCCAATACCCGGACCGCACCCGGTCACGCAACTTTGCTAACCGGCGCCTACACGAATGGCCACGGCATTCTCATCAACGAGTGGTGGGACCCGCGGAAAAACCGCATCGTTACCTCGGTGGAAGACGAGACCACCAGAATCGTTGCTGGCCAAGGTGTAAGCCGCTCCGCCACCCTGGAACGCGGCACTGGCTCCTCACCTCGTAATCTGCTGGCCAGCACCTTGGGAGACGAGCTCAAGCTGGCCACCCAAGGCAGAGCGCGAGTGTTCGGCATTTCGCTAAAAGATCGAGCTGCAGTCCTCCCGGCAGGCTGGTCGGGCGACGGCGCCTACTGGATTGATAGAGCCAGTGGTGCTTGGATAACGTCGACTTACTACCGGAAGCAGCTCCCCGACTGGGTAAGCGAATTCAACCGCAGCAATCACGCAGACAAGTACTGGAATCTAGAATGGAAGGATTCCGCGGGCAAGACACTGCGCACCACCGAACGCAAGCCAGGTGCATCGTTCTATGAGGTGGTCGGGATAACGCCTTTCGCCAACGACTACGAGCTCGACTTCGCACGCGCGTTAATTGTCGGCGAAAGGCTGGGAAGCGGACCGGCCTCTGATCTGTTAGTGATTAGCCTTTCGGCAAATGACATTCTGGGTCACAAAGTAGGACCTGACTCGCCCCAGATCCAGGCCATGGCTCTAGCGCTTGACCGTCAGTTGGCAGCTTTTTTTGATTTTCTCAGAAGACAACTCGGCCTCGCGAATGTGTGGGTCGCGTTGTCGGCCGATCATGGCACCTCGCCAGTGTTGGCGGTGGCGAAAGGCATGCGAATCCCAGCTACTGCGATCGACAACTCACAACTTCGGTCGCAGCTTAACGCCGCGCTTTCCTCCGAGTTCTCGCCACGGCAGCCACGTGTTTTCGTCCCCGATGTAGCCTACCCCGATATTTTTTTGTCCGGCCAGGCCTTCGCTGCAGTCCACATGAAGGAAGCTGACGCAGAGCGGGCAGTTGGCGCCGCACTCCTGCGCAGGGGCATGCAGGACTATTTCACACGCGCACAGCTCGAGCACGGTCAAATACCGTCCACCAAGCTAGGCTACCAATATCTTCACAGCTATTCGCCTTACGGTGGCTGGTACGTGTTGGGTGTGCCGCCACCTTACTCCATTACGTCGCGCACTGGAGCGGAGCACGGCTCGCCTTACTCATATGACACGCATGTTCCGCTGGCGTTCTTCGGTGCGCCTTTCCACCCCGGCATGTATCGCACGCACGCCGAGCCGGTCGACCTGGCGGCTACGTTGGCATCGCTGTTGGGAATCAATGCCCCGACGCATGCAATTGGTCGGGTTCTAACGGAAGCAATTGCTGCTGCTGGCGAAGCGCAAGCAGCAGCTACCGGGCTCCCCTAACACCAGCGATGAGCAGGGCATCCGATGGAGTGAGATTACGTTCGAATTGGATTCTCTGCCGCTGGCGATAGAGGAGTGTATTGAACTCAAAAGGTGACGTGACCGTAGGCTCCGGAATCCCCTGAGCACATGTAAACATGGATTGTAGGTCAAGGAAAGGAGATTCTCCATGAAGAAATCAGCCGATGTTTCGCGTGGAAGCATGCTGCTGGTATTGACCTTGTGGGGCGTGAGCGCTGGAGTTTGCCTTCGCGCTCAGTCATCGCAGTCTTCGCAGCTCACCGCCAATGCTGAGCTCGGGCAGCCCAATTTCACCAGCTCGACGTGTGATAATCCCGCGCTCAGCCCGTCTCAGCAGCTTTGTCACCCCGTCGGGGTGGCGGTGAACAGTGCGAACGGTCTGCTATTTGTCGCGGATGGTGACAATAACCGTGGTTTGATCTGGCCCAGTGCTGCGGGCTTCACTAACGGGCAACCTGCCAGCGTAGTACTGGGCCAGCCGGACTTCAACATTGGACGCAAGTGCACCGGCGGGACGACGGCCAGCACGATCTGCGATCCGAATGCCGCCACCTTTGACGCGAATGGAAACCTGTGGGTCGCCGATACCGACGGAGATCGAATCATACGCTTCAGCCCTCCCTTCACAAACGGTAAGCCCGCTGACATGGTGATCGGTCAACGAGACCTGACAACGAGCATTTGCGGGGACGACGCCCGAACTTTGTGTTCACCCCGCGACCTGGCATTCGACGGCTCCGGAAATCTGTGGGTCGTGGATAGTGACAACAACCGTGTTCTGGTTTTTAGGGCGCCTCTGCGCAATAGCGAGGCAGCCACTCTGGTAATTGGGCAACCCGACTTGACCAGCAAGCATTGCAACCGGGGCAGCAGCGTACCGGGTCCGGACACGCTCTGCGGCCCCAAAGGCCTGGCAATCGATCCATCATCTGGCAATCTCTGGGTCGCCGAGGACGATAACAGTCGGGTGCTCGAGTACAACGACCCCTTGCATTCTGGATCTACTGATATCAAAGCTAATTTGGTGTATGGTGAGCCTGATTTTTCGACAGTGGCTTGCAATGTAGATGCTACCGGCGTCTGTCATCCGGATCGCGTCACGTTGGGTCGTTTCGGTCAGTTGATTATCAGCGACAGCGACAATAATCGCTTGCTGGTAGTCAACAAGCCGCTGAGCAACACGACCGCTAACGCGGTGATTGGACAGCCCAATTTCACCAGCAACACGCCCACAACGACGGCTAGTGGCCTTGCCGGCCCAAAGGGTATAAAAGTTGACAGCAGCGGAAATCTCTACTCGACAGATGAAGATAACAATCGCCTCTTGAGATACAACAAGGCGGAATGATTGGAGTGCCTGTGGGGCGAAGCAAGCACCGGTTGCCGTTTGAAGGAGCTTCCTAACCCCACAGCATCGATTTCGAGTCTGGACTCCTCGGGGAATTTACCGCTGCTATCACTCAGCGAAGTTCGTTTTCCGGGCGCCGGTCGTCTGCTGTTCTGGCCTGTCGTTGAATCTGTTTCCTAGGAGCTGAAAAATGAGACACGTAACTCTTGCCTTTGCTTTTTTAGTTTTGGGTTTTGGGGCACAGTCCAATGCTCAATCCAAGCACAATATTCAAACGGTCTTCATCATCCTGATGGAGAACCACAATTGGACGGGGACGCACAATGCTACCTCGATTGAAGGCAGCCGCTATGCCCCCTACATCAATAGCGTTCTCCTGCCCATGGCCTCGCACACCGAAGAATATTTCAACCCGCCAGCCATCCATCCAAGCTTGCCAAACTATCTCTGGCTTGAAGCCGGGACGAATTTCGGCATTCTGAACGACGACCCTCCCAGCGTGAATAGCCAGACCACGACTGAACATCTGGTCACGCTGCTCAACAACGCAAAGGTCTCGTGGAAAGCATACGAGGAGGACATCAGCGGCACAGTATGTCCCCTCACGGACACGGGAGAGTATGCGGTCAAACACGACCCCTTTGTCTATTTCGATGACGTAACCAACAATCAAGACCCGAACTCCACGTACTGCATTGCGCACGTGCGACCGTTCACAGAGCTGGCCTCGGACCTTCAAAACGGCACTGTGGCTCAATACAACTTCATTACCCCAAACCTCTGTGATGACATGCACGATAAGTGCAAGCCAATTGGAAACGCAATCAAGCAGGGCGACACTTGGTTGTCGCAAAACGTACCCACGATCCTGAATTCCGCGGCCTACACGAACGGAGGAGCATTATTCATTACCTGGGACGAAGCCGCCTCCGGCGATGGACCGATTGGAATGATCGTGTTGTCACGGTTCGCAAAAGGCAATGGTTACGAGAATTTCATTTACTATACCCACGGCTCCACGTTGCGCACCTTTGAGGAGATTTTTGCGGTATCTCCGCTCTTGAACGATGCCGCGAGTGAGACCGATTTGAGCGACCTCTTTACGGCATTCCCTTAGCAAGTTGGTCTCGCTGCGCGCCTGCACTTTGGCAAGGTGCCGTGAACGCAGATTCACTTTTTCGGTTTTACCTCGCAAAAGGACTGGAAGAAGCTCATGCGATGTCTCGTGAACTTATCTGTTTTCGTTTTCGCAATACTTCCAGGTATTCCTTCGCTGTGGGCCCGGAATGTTTCTGCCGGAGAACCCAAGCTCAAATTCGCGGTAATTCTGACTCGGCACGGCGTCCGATCTCCGATCTGGACCCCACAACAACTGAATGCGTATTCCAGCGATCCTTGGCCGAATTGGGGCGTGCCGCCGGGGAATCTCACGCCGCAAGGTAGCAAACTGATGACGCTGTTCGGCTCGTACTACCATCTATACTTTTCTGCCGACGGGCTGCTGCACGCCGCGGGCTGCGAGGATGCGGGTCATATCCATATCCGTGCAGATGCTGAACAGCGAACGCGCGACACAGCCCGTTCGCTGGCGGATGGGATGCTGCCCGGCTGCGACGTGGAGGTTCAGACTGTGGGTGAGGGAAAAGATCCGTTATTCACGTCGTGGGTAGCTGGCGTTGGTAAGCCGGACCGAGCTCTGGCTGCGGCATCCATATCCGGTCGGATCGGAGCCAACCCGACAGCGTTAGCAGCGATTCATCGACATGCATTCGACACGCTGCGCGAGGTGCTTTTCAGTTGCGCCCCAGATGCGTCGTGTTCGGCCGAGGACCAACCCGGCAAGCAATCTCTGTTGAAGCAACCCTCGGTCGTTGAAGCAGGCAAAGGTGATCACGCGGCTGATCTGCAAGGTCCGCTCAGAACAGGCTCAACGCTGGCGGAAGATTTTTTGCTCGAGTACGCGAGCGGAATGCAGGGGAAAGATCTCGGTTGGGGCCGGCTGGATGCTGCCAAACTGCTGGAGGTGATGAGAATCCATGCGGCATATGCCGATTTAGCACGGCAGACACCGTACATAGCTCGCGTTCAGGCGTCGAACTTGCTAAGTCATGTTCTTCGCTCAATCGAACAGGCTCTCAGCAACAGTCCGATACCCGGGTCAGTGGGCAAGCCGGGCGATCGGGTCCTTATCCTAGTGGGACACGACACGAACATCTCCAACATCGCGGGAATGCTGGGAATTTCGTGGCTGCTCGAGGGCTACCAGCGCGATGACACGCCGCCGGGAGGTGCATTGGTGTTCGAACTTTGGCAGCAACCAAACGGAGAATTTGCAGTCAGCACCTACTATCTCGCACAGAGTCTGGAACAGATGCGAAAAGCACTTCCTTTGACGCTGGACGTACCGCCACTGAAGTCTCCCATTTTCGTGCCCGGTTGCAGCACAGCTGACGATAAGATGACGTGTCCGTGGAAGACGTTCCAGCGCACGGTTGAGAATGCTGTTGATCCGGCATTCGTGAAGCCTTAATGGGCGGGCTCTAGCTGCT
>QHZR01000344.1 GCA_003224755.1 Acidobacteriota bacterium | reverse complement strand
CGACATCTTCGCGACCAGGGAGATTGCCGAGCAATTGGATCACGTCCGGAAACTCCGGTTTCGAAAATCGGAACTGGTTTGGCTGGCCGGTAACACGTTCTATGGACGACGTGGAATTTTTGAGCCGGCATTCCTGGAATGGCTGGAGCAGGATTTCGAACTGTCGGACTATGCGTTATCCGTCAACGACGGCCAGTTTCATTTGTCCTTCGATGGCTATTGGCCTGAAACCACCATGTGGGAACTCTATGCGCTCTCTGTCTTGGACGAGCTGAGGACGAGAGCCAATATGAAAAAATTGAACGAGTTCGATCTCGATATTTTGTATGCCCGGGCCAAAACGAAACTCTGGAGCAAAATTGAGCGCCTGCGCGGTGTGCCCAGTCTGAGCGTGGCGGATTTCGGAACCCGACGCCGGCACAGCTTTCTGTGGCAGGAGTACGCGGTCAAGGCGATGGCTTCCAATCTCGGTAGCGGCTTCATTGGAACGTCGAACGCTTTTCTCGCCCATAAGCACGACCTTGAAGCGATTGGGACGAATGCGCATGAAATCCCGATGGTGCTCGCCGCCCTGGCGAACGATGACCAAGCCCTGAAAGCTTCTCAATACCACGTACTCGATCTGTGGCAGAGCACGTACGACGGAGCGCTGCGGATCATGCTCCCCGACACCTTTGGAACAACTCAATTCTTGAAGAACGCGCCTGACTGGACGGCAGATTGGACCGGCCAGCGCATGGACAGCAAGAATCCCTATGTGGCAGGCGATGAATACATCGAATGGCTGAAGGGACGCGGCCGGGACCCTCATGACAAGATCGTCATCGCCTCGGACGCTCTCGACATCGATGAAATTATCGGTCTCCATGCTTATTTCGGTGGAACGCTGCAGGGTGGCGCCACTGCCCAGGAATTCCGCAGCGCCGCCGACTTCCGGGATCGGCAAAAGTGGATCCCAGGCCGGCGCATCCGATTCAGCGCGGGCTGGGGGACTTTGTTGACCAACGATTTCCGCGGCTGCGATCCCAAAGGCAGCCACGAATTTGATCCGATCAGCTTAATCTGCAAAGTCTCCGGCGTCGAAGGGCGGCGAGCGGTAAAGCTGTCCGACAATTATGCAAAGGCGCTCGGCCCGGCGTCGGAAGTGGAGCGCTACCGGCGCGTGTTCGGCACAGCGGGGATGGCAAACGCTCCACTGGCTGCGTGAGGCAGTCGGAGTATCGGCCGGATTGAAGGCCGCTGTGAACGCGGCTCTCGCCTCGTACTCGAACTCGAAGGGGGCATCCCAGAGCGCGAAGCTACCCCTTAAGTTTCATAGGCTTGCAAAGTAGCCGAGAAACCTCTTGACATAGTGTTTGTGTGACACTATATTAGTGTCTGTGAGACACTAATGGAGGATGCGATGCTGAGTTTCATGAAGGTACCGCCTACCACGTACGTTCTGCAGTACAAACATGGCAAGATCAAACGCGAAGGCGCGGGACTCTCCTTTATTTACTATGCGCCGACGTCCACTATCGTTGCGATCCCGATGGCCAGTGCCGATGTGCCGTTCGTCTTTCAGGAGGCAACGGCGGATTTCCAGTCGGTCACCATCCAGGGCCAGCTCACGTACAGAGTCGCTGACCCAAAGCGCCTCGCCTCCTTGCTCGACTTCAGCGTCGACAAACGGCGCGCCTACTACTCCGAGGACCCGCGAAAGCTCGCTGAGCGCCTCGTTCACAGTCTGCAGACTCTCACCCGCGCGATCACGCAGAGGCTTGCTCTCCGCGATGCCTTGGTCAGCTCCGACTCGATGGTGGTAGAAGTCTTGGCCAAACTGAGAGAGTCTGAGGCGGTCGCTGCCTTGGGAGTCGAAATCCTAGCTCTGTCAATCCTCGCCATCCAACCCACTCCTGAAACGAGTCGCGCCTTGGAGGCAGAAGCACGGGAAGCCTTGCAGCGCCGTTCAGACGAAGCGATCTACGCTCGCCGGAATGCCGCCGTTGAGCAAGAGCGATTGATCAAGGAGAGCGAACTGAATACCGAGATCGCGGTCGAAGAAAAGAAACGCCAAATTCGTGAAACCCAGATGGCGGCAGAGATCGCAGTCGAAGAGCAGCGCTCCCAGCTGATCGGCCGCCGTGTCGAAAATGAGCGCAAGGATGCGGATAGCCGTGCCTATATGCTGACTGAGACTCTGAAACCTGTGCATGATCTCGACTGGAAGACGCTCATGATGCTCGGTGGTAGAGCTGTTGATCCTAAGGCTATGATCGCCCTGGCATTCCAGGAGATGGCTGAAAATGCGCAGAAGATCGGGGAACTCAATGTTTCTCCCGATTTGCTGAAGTCGTTGATCGGCACTTCGGGAAAATAGCCATGTACAAGAAACTCGTTATCGTTACTCGCAAGACGCGCTTGCAGGAACTCGTGGAGCGCTTCAACACGCGCTCACAGGCGAAGTTCTATATCGAGCACGCAGGCGGCGACTTCACCGACTACGAGCACGAGGACGACGCCTACCGCATCTCGTTGGAAGGGCTCCGCCGGTCCCTTGACTTTGAAATGCCTCAGCAACTGGTCGATCGGAGCCTAATCCCTACCTTCCAATTCCAGAAAGAGGACGTGGTTGTGACCCTAGGACAGGATGGGCTTGTGGCGAACACGGCTAAATACGTCGGCAGCCAGCCAATCGTGGCAGTCAATCCTGAGCCAGAGAGATTTGACGGCATTTTGTTGCCCTTCCTTCCGGATCAGGCGCGTTCCGCGGTAACCCAAGTGGTGGAGTCGAGGGCGAAAATTCACGAGGTCACTCTGGCAGAGGTTAAGCTTGAGGATGGCCAACGGCTGCTGGCATTTAATGATCTTTTCATTGGAGCCCGCAGCCATGTCTCTGCCCTCTATCGGATCACGAGCGGCAAGAAGTCCGAGGTCCAATCCTCCAGTGGCGTTCTGGTCTCGACGGGTGCTGGGTCTACCGGCTGGATGTCATCCGTCTTTAATATGGCTTCCGGCGTCGCTCGGTTCTGTGGCGGCGCACCGGTCAAGCCCGTTCGCATGCAATGGGAAGATCCGCGCCTTCTCTATGTAGTGCGCGAACCCTTCGTGAGCCGTCACTCACAAGCGGGAATTGTGGCGGGGATGCTTCAGTCCGGAGAGGATTTGGCTTTGGAATCCCTGATGCCTTCCGCGGGCGCAGTCTTCAGCGACGGGATGGAATCGGATTTCCTGCAATTCAACTCCGGGGCAATAGCGCGAGTACATGCAGCCGAACAGCGGGCACGCCTTGTCGTGTCTTAACGACCGTTATGCAAGTCACAGTTGACATAGTCATTTTCACCATTCAGTCCGGGGTTCTCAAAGTACTGCTCGTAAAGCGGGGCGCCCCACCGTTTGTTGGGCGGTTCGCCATCCCCGGTGGTTTCGTCCACGAAGACGAGGCTCTGGATCAAGCTGCACTGCGGGAGTTGCGAGAGGAAACGGGAGTCGCCGATGTGTACCTGGAGCAACTTTATTCCTTTGGAGATGTTGGGCGAGATCCGCGAGGGCGTGTGATCACAGTTGCCTACTTCGCTCTCATTTCGGCAGACCGACCGCTAAGGGCAGACACCGATGCTGCCGAGGCAAAGTGGTTGGCAGTGGGCCAACTACCAACTCTGGCGTTTGATCATGCCAAGATTATCGACTACGCCCTGGAACGTCTCCGCAACAAGTTGGAATACACGACTGTCGGCTTTCAGTTACTTCCCGAGAAATTCACGCTCACAGAGTTGCAGGAAGTATACGAAGCAATTCTGGAAAGAAAATTGGACAAGCGCAACTTCCGGCGAAAACTGTCTCTGCTAAGAATCTTGAAACCTCTGCCTGAATATCGAAGAGGCGGACAGCGACCGGCGCAGCTTTACCGGTTTGCCGCCGCACGCTTTGAAAAATTGAGAGACAAGGGCATTCTCTTTCCGTTTTGAGAATCCACTCCCCAAGTCGAGGGAACTTGCGTCACCGCTTCACTTGCAGCTCGCGTCCTGGTTCGACCACTCGAGCTGCACCGTGTAATTCCCCAGTTTCTTGGTTTGCCAGGCGCAGATATCGCCGATCTCGCCGTGCGTGTCGTCGTACCAGCCCTGGCCGGGTAATGGATCGGTGATCGCTTCGCAGAGCTCATGCGAGCTGGTGGAGGTCAAAGCGTCCAGGTTAGTCATCCCGCCCAGGCACCCCGCGCAATTCGGAAAGGGCATTACGGCGTAGTAAATGCCGCTTCCGAAAGTGTCGTGATAGCCGCAGAACGCCTGGCAGGAACGAGACCCACCCTGCACCACTGCGGTTCCCGGCGGAAGATAAACGAAATAGAGAGTGTTGGCGTCAGGCGTCGGAACGGAAGAGTTGCTCTTGATCTCCTGTTGCAACGTCTTCTGAATCGCGGCGTCGGTGACCGAATGTGACAGTGTGGGCTGGATGATCGTTACTGTACCGATGAACGATCCATGCCCTATGGGTTGCCCCGGCACGCTGTATTCCGCAAGCTGGTCTACTAACGCGCTGCTCACCACAAACCTGAAAAACTGGTTGATCTGGTTTGCCAGGTCGGAGTTCGGACTTGTGTGCCACACCTGCCCCCAGAAAATTGTGAACACTTTTATCGAGTCCAGCAGCGGGCCTCCGCGGTAGGCAAGTTGTGCGGCCGGAGGGGCCGCAATGCCTGCCGATGGCCGGTACAGTTCGCTCGGCAAGTGCATCGGAACAATTCGGATCGGATCATTCAT
>QHZR01000343.1 GCA_003224755.1 Acidobacteriota bacterium | reverse complement strand
GCATACACGTACTTCGGGTACGTGGGTTGGCTATGGCTAAGGAAGCGGCTACGGCCCCAGCCGGTGAAGGCAGGGTCATACATCCCACTCATCTCGATCGTCATGGTCGTACGGAACGAAGCGCCTGTTCTGCGACGCAAGTTGCAAAATCTGCTGGCGCTCGATTATCCGCGCGACCAATTCGACCTTATCGTTGTTTCCGACGGCTCGGAAGATGACAGTAATGAAATTCTTACAGAGTACGGGAATGATCCACGCGTACGTACGATGATTAGCCCTGCCGTTCGCGGGAAGGCTGCCGGTCTTAACGAGGCGGTCGCAATCGCCCGCGGAGAGTTAGTGATGTTTACTGACGCCCGGCAGTGCATCGAGCCACGGGCATTGCGTCTGCTAGCAGACAACTTTGCTGATCCTGAAGTGGGTTGCGTCAGTGGCGAGTTGATGCTAGGTGATCCATACTCGGGTGAGACCGTCAAGGGCATGGGACTGTACTGGTGGATGGAGAAGCAGATACGCGAACTGGAGGCCGCGTCAGGATCGGTGGTAGGTGCCACGGGAGCGATTTACGCTGTGCGCCGGAAATTTCTGGTACGGGTCCCGGAAGAGATAATCCTGGATGATGTCTTTATTCCCATGAATGTGGTCCGGCAGGGCGGACGCGTTGTGTTTGAGCTGAAGGCCAGGGCCTGGGATACTCCCGACTTGGGGCGTGAAAGGGAATTTGCACGCAAAGTGCGCACTCTTAGCGGAAGCTATCAGCTTTTGCAGCTGGCACCCTGGCTGATCAGCCGCGCAAATCCAATACGTTTCGAGTTCGTAAGCCACAAATTGTTGAGGCTGGCTGCGCCGTTTGCGCTGGCTCTGGCCCTGATTACTTCATTCTTGTTGCCTCAGCCGGTCTATCAGTTCGCTTTCTGGTTACAGGTGGCATTTTATGCGCTGAGCGTTCTGGCCATGATGCGGCTGACCCGTGGGCCGGTGACACGCGTAGCTGACGCGGCTCTGACCTTCGTCACGCTCAACACGGCAGCAGTCGTGGCGTTTGCAAATTTCGTGACGGGCCGTAAGGCGGTGTGGATCCGGTGAAAATTCTCTGGGTGAAGGCGAACAAACTCCTTCCCGTATATAGCGGTGGAGACATCCGCTCATATAACATCTTGCGGCAACTAGCGCGGCGCCATCAGGTTACCTTGCTTTCCTACTATGATGGCACGCCCGACTCTGCGTACGAGTCGGAACTGCAGCAACGCTTTGCTGGTGCGGTGTGCGTTTGTACCAGGAGGAGCGCCAACACCACGCTCAAGCGAGGCCTTGATTATTTGTTACGTCTCGCGAATCCTATGCCGTACGCTGTATCGCGATTTGCTTCCTCCGAGGTTCGAGAGGAGCTCAATTCCCGGTATTCCAGTGTGGTATTCGAGGTGGTGGTTTGTGACTTCCTTGATGCGGCAGTGAACTTTCCCGAGACGCTGTCAATTCCTTCTGTTCTGTTTCAGCATAATGTCGAAAGCGAGATCTGGCGGAGACAGGCCGAAACTGAATCGAATGTCTTGCTGAAGTCTCTGTATAGTAAGGAACTCAGAAAGATGCGACGCTACGAGCGGGCGATGGTGCAGAAACTTCATCAGGTGATTGCGGTTTCCGAGCATGATCGTGAGCTGATGGGTCGGTGGAGAAATCCTCTGCAGATCAGCGTGGTTCCTACAGGGGTAGACGTCGCGCAATTCAGTTCAGTTGCGCCGCGGTCGGCACCGCAGCCGCTTGTTGTTTTCGTCGGGGCAATGGACTGGGAGCTGAACATCGATGCAGCCGAGTTTTTTTGCGGCGAGGTACTGCCGAAAATTCAGTCCAAGATCCCCGAGGACGTATCGTGGGGCGCAATCCCGGCCAAAGAGTTCAAAAGCTCAAAGGGGCCTTGGTGGAAATCATTGGAAGTGTGCCTGGTGTTATGGAGCACTTACAGGAGGCAGCGGTTGTGGTCGTTCCGCTGCGCGTAGCCGGTGGCACTCGGCTCAAAGTCTACGAGGCAATGGCGGCGGGCAGAGCGGTCGTATGCACTTCGATCGGGGCGGAAGGCCTCAATGTGCACCATGGACGGGATGTGATTCTCGCGGACACCGCCCGAGAATTTGCGGATGCGGTCATCATGCTGATGAGTGACGGAAAACTGCGACGCCGTTACGAGAGGGCAGCGGCCGAACTCGTGGCGCAGTATGACTGGCCGGTAGTTGGAGAAAAGTTCAGCCATGCACTGCAAGAGGCGGTCGGAAGGGATTCGGATTCAGTGGCGAAAGAGACTCTGGGAAAGCACGGGGCTTGATGGCAACAGCAGCACAGAGCACAGGGGTCGGGCATGTGTCGCGTCGGAATACTCTCTCGGGAGCGTTTTTTTGGTTGAGCGCTTTTTACTTCGTTTATTGCGCCCGCCCTGAGGACTGGATTCCGGGGCTGGCATACATTCCGCTGGCGAAGATCTCTGGCCTGGTTGCATTGGTCGGACTGCTTACTAGTCTCGGAAGAACCGAGCGACGTCTGCGAGACCTCCCGAAGGAAGCCGTTTATTTGCTAGTGATGATCGGTATTCTCTTCGTTTCCGCCGTGCTTTCGCCGGTGTGGAGGGGAGGCGCGCTTTCGCGAACCATCGACTTCTCCAAAGTCTATGTTGCCTGGCTGCTCACATTCATGCTGGTGACGAGCATTACCAGATTGCGGCGGATAATTTTTATCCAAACGATTTCGGTTGTAATGATAACCGCCGTTTCCATCGTCAAAGGGCATTCCCGGCCCCGGCTCGAGGGCGTAATAGGAGGCATTTACTCAAATCCGAACGATCTGGCGTTCGCGGTAGTGTTGTCCCTACCATTTGCACTCGCCTTTTTGGTCGCGGCTAAGGGGCTATTCCGTAAGGCGGCATGGGCTTGCAGCATGCTCGTTATGGCGGCAGCCTTATTCATGACCGCATCACGGGCAGGATTCATCACTCTGGTAATCTCAGGCGCTGTTTGTCTGTGGCATTTCGGCTTGCGGGGAAAGCGTCTCTATCTGATCGCCGCAACTGGCTTCTTCGGAACGGTATTACTGTTCACCGCAGGTCAGAAGCTCAAAGATCGCTTCTTGGCGATGTCCGGTGAGGATCTTAATTCCCAGGTAGAAACTAGCGCGTACGGCTCCTATGAGGCTCGCCAGTTCCTGATGCGGAGGGCGGTACAAGGGATTCTTCACTACCCAGTACTGGGAATTGGAGTACGGAATTTCCAGACCTACTCGACGATCTGGCGCGACGTGCATATGACCTATCTCCAGGTCGCGGTCGAGGGTGGAATCGCAGCACTGGTGCTTTATCTGATGTTCTTCTGGCGCGGTTTTTCCAACTTGAGAAAATTGAGGCGGCGTCGGGACTTAGATACGGAAACAAAGGTGTTTGTTGGAGCACTGCACAGCTCCTTGGTGGGATTCGTGGTAGGAGCTTGTTTTGCTCCCGAGGCCTATCAGTTCTTCCCATATTTCACTGTCGCCTACACATCTGCGCTGGCGGCCACGCTTCAGAAGTCCGAACCTGCTCTTGCTGCGCCGCTAGCAACAATCAGCTCTGAGCATTCATCTGCCGAGGTTTATGCCAGTAACGGAAGATCAACTCCCGTCACAGTTCTCCACTAATGTGGATGCGCTGATGCGGTGCATTGGATGTTGCGCGCCCCTCGCGCAGCGGAACGACGGATATTCGTGTCTCAATTGTGGAAGAGATTTCCCGTCCGTGCGAGGCGTACCTCGTTTCGTCGATGCTCATAACTATGCTGATAGTTTTGGTTTTCAGTGGCAGCGCTACGCGCGCACACAGCTGGACGACGCGAGGGCTCGCGAGTCAGAGCTAGACTTCGGCAGGAAGACAGGTTTTACACCCGAACAGTTGCGGGGAAAGCTGGTCTTGGACGTAGGCTGCGGAATGGGCCGCTTTGCGGACGTCGCGACGCGATTGGGGGCGCGTGTCGTGGGAATCGATCTGAGCGCGGCTGCGGAAGTAGCAGCTCGAAACTTGGCCGGGCGCGAGTTCCGGGCCTTTCAGGCTGACGTCTTCAATCTGCCATTTGCCCCTGAGAGCTTCGATCACATTTACAGCATCGGCGCGCTCCACCACACGCCNNNTAGTCTGGCCGTCTGGCTCTACAGTGCTTACAACAGGTGGTACCGCTTCGGTGATCTCTATCGCAAGACTACTCATCGCCTGCCCGCCACTTCGTTGCATGCGTGTTTGCGGGTTATCGTGCCACCTTTGTATGCCTTGAATCGCGGGCTGCGCCATATACCAGGGATTGGGAGACCTCTTGCAGGCCTGGTACACCACCTCTTTCCGGTCAACCTCAACCCGAATCCTGAATGGAGGCTGCTCGATACTTTTGACTGGTATTCTCCGCAATATCAATCCAAACATACCTATGAGCAAGTATTTCGCTGGTTCGAGAGCTGTGGCTTGGAAGATTTGAGAGTATTGGAAGTGCCTATCGCGGTTCGCGGGCGCAAGCCCCTTCAACCAATTCAGGCGCGCACTTCGCAACCTCAGGGCTGACCGCAATGCCGGACAAGACCACGAAATCGATGACAGGAGCACGGTCTGAATCCTATGAGAGGCTCGACCAGTCCGTAAGTAAGTTAGGGAGCAATCGGCTGGCACAAAAACTCGCATATTTCGGCTGGTTTCCTGCTTACCTCAAGCAGCGCTTAACGCGAAGATCTCCACGAGGTCCCATCCATGTGATTTTCGCGATTGCTGATCATTTTGAACCCGCTATTGTCCCCGGTGATGGCTCTGCGCACGCCTCTTACAATGAACAGGAGCGAAAGTTAGAGTGCTGGTGCCGAGATTATCCGAGGGCTGTCGCTCACTGGCGCGATGCTGAAGGTTTTCCCCTCAGGCATACTTACTTTTATCCGGCTGAGCAATACGATCGAGATCTCGTTAGCCGGCTGGCTGAGCATTGCAGCTCAGGTTGGGGCGAAATTGAGATCCACCTGCATCACGGGATGGGGCGTCCAGATACTGCTGAGAACACGCGGCGCCAGCTCGTTCACTTTCGCGACACTCTGGCTTTCAAGCATGGATGCCTCGCTTATGAGGGCGAGTCGGAGACACCGCGCTATGCATTCGTCCACGGCAATTTTGCCCTTGCGAAATGCAGATTCTCGCGGAAACGCGTTGCTACGCTGATTTGACGATGCCAGCATCCGCGTTCCATCCCGCACAGATCACAAAGATTAACTCACTCTACGAGTGTGGTCTCCCCCTCCGACAACGAGCCCCCCATCGCAGGGGGGGGACCTCAGACGGGGATTATCGCCTCGCGTGTTTCCGATCATGCTCCAGGGACCGCTTATGCTCGATTTCGACCGGTCTTCGCGTTCCGGTCTGGGGAGATTTGAAAATGCAGCGTTGACCGGAGCAAATCCGCCCAGTATTCGCCGGCTGCAGCTTTGGAAGCGGGCGCGCATCTGCGTGCAGGGCAAGCCCAATTGGATCTTCATCAAACTTCACTGCCACAGCATGGATCCCGCGGCGAACGAAGCGGTGCTGGGGGAACCAATGCAGAAGTTTCTGCGCGAACTTGTCGAGGGCGCGCCAGAGAGAAACGAGATTTTGCATTTTGTCACGGCGCGAGAGATGGTAAATGTGGCTCTTGCTGCCTGCGACGGCAAGGATGGCAATCCGGGCGAGTATAGAGACTATCGCTTCAGGCGCACCCGTCCGGCATTGTTGAATGTCGAAGACCGTGCATCCGAGAGAGTCGTGAAAGGCTGAACCTATGTGCGGTATTGCAGGTATCGCAAGCGCGAATGAGACATTCAGAACAGGTGAAGAAACCATCCATCAGATGTGTGAAAAAATCGTGCATCGCGGACCTGATGATGAGGGCATCTACGTCAAAGATGGTGTGGGACTCGGCATGCGCCGCCTCAGCATCATCGATTTGAGCGGCGGCCATCAACCCGTTTTTAATGAAGATCGTACGATCTGGATCGTTTTCAACGGTGAGATCTACAACTTCCCTGAGCTTCGCCCCGAGCTCGAGAAAAAGGGCCACCGGTTTTACACGCGTACTGATACGGAGGTGATTATCCACCTCTATGAAGAGTATGGCGCCGAGTGCGTGCAGAAACTACGCGGGATGTTCGCATTTGCGCTCTATGATGACCGACGCCACCGCCTCTTACTTGCGCGCGACAGACTAGGGAAGAAGCCCTTGCATTATGCGCTTGCGGGCGGCCGGCTGCTGTTCGGGTCGGAGATCAAATCTATTCTGGCTGTCGCCCCTGAACTCGCAACGATCGACTATCAAGCATTGCTCCAATATCTCTATTTTGGATACATTCTCGCTCCTCTGACCGCGTTCACTGAGATCAAGAAGCTGCCCGCCGGACATCTGCTGGAGTTTGAGAACGGAGAGGTTCGGGTCCGCAAATACTGGGATTTGCCCGAGTTCGGCGCCTACACCCCGGCTAGCGAGGAAGCGTGTCTGGAGGAAATGGAGCATTTGCTGCAAGAAGCGGTACGCATCCGTCTGATTTCGGATGTTCCATTGGGTGCTTTGCTGAGCGGAGGCACTGACTCTTCCATTGTCGTCGCACTAATGACACGTGCCAGCTCCGGACCAGTCAAGACATTTTCTATTGGATTCCGCAGCGCTGATTTTGATGAGGCGCGGTATGCACGCATCCTCGCAAGCCATTTCGGCACCGATCATCACGAACTCATTCTGGAACCGGATGTCGTGGAGACCGTGGAGGATTTGACGACCTCTCTGGAAGAGCCCTTCGGAGACTCGTCAATGTTGCCGACCTATTATGTCTCTCGGCTTGCGCGGCAGCACGTTACCGTGGCGCTGTCGGGAGACGGCGGCGATGAACTCTTTGCCGGCTATGATCGCTACCGGATTCACTTCCAGCGGCGGGTGTTTGAACGCGTCCCCGCATGGATGCGAGGCCTTTACCGCGAATGGATTTATCGACGTTTGCCGCGCGACATGCCTGGACGCAAGTTCAGCTACAACGTTTCGCTGCCATGGCAGGAGCGTTACCTGGACGGTCTTTCGTTTGTACCGGCTTTCGAGCGGGATATGCCATTACTTTCTCCAGAGTTCCGCGAAATTCTGGCGAGAGAGCACGACCCACAGAACATGCTACGCCAGTTTTTCGAACAGGCGCCGACCAAAGATCTGCTGAGCCAGATGCTCTATGTGGACACGAAAAGCTATCTGGTTGGAGACATTCTAACAAAGGTGGATCGTATGAGCATGCTGACCTCTCTCGAAGTGCGCGCCCCAATTCTCGATCACCAGTTTGTTGAATGGGCGGTGCGCCTCTCCTCTGAGTGGAAGCTGCGCGGCGGCAAACAGAAATCTATGCTCAGAAAACTCGCCGAGCGACTGGGAGTGCCGAGGGAGGTTCTCTATCGTAAAAAACAAGGATTCGCACTGCCGCTTGTGCACTGGATTCGGCACGAATTGAGGGACCTCGTGCTGACAGTCTTGCTGGAACCGCGATCCCTGCAGCGAGGATACTTTGATGACAGAGGGATACGGCAGCTTCTAGAGGAGCACTTCCGCGGCCGCCGTGACCACTCGAGCCGTATCTGGCGCCTTTTGATTTTCGAGCTTTGGCATCGGAATTTTCTGGAGAATTTCGTGACACCGGCGCCGTTAGGTGCGCTAACGTTTCCAGCCCACGATCGCCTGCCAGTTCGGGAAGCGGTAGCGCGGTCTCCGTCCTCTAATTCAGCATGAATATCAGGTCATGGTCAGAACGTGGCGCGGGACCATCGCGAGCGGTACCTCCAGGCATATTCATGATGATCAACAGTCTGGAGACCGGCGGCAGTGTGCGCCAGTTTGCCGCGCTGGCTCAGGCACTCGATAGCGACCGGTTTCGGCTGCACCTTGGCTGTATTCAGAAGAAAGGTGCTTTCCTGCACGGATTGGGAGAGATTCCAGAATTTCGACTCGGGGGGAGCGTCTATGGTTGGCGGTCTTTGCGATCTCGCCTTCGGCTGGCCAGATACTTACGCCAGAAGCAAATCGCTGTGGCGCATGCCTTCGACTTCTATGCCAATCTCAGCCTGATTCCCGCCGCGCGATTGGCCGGTGTGCCGGTCGTAATTGGAAGCCACCGTCAACTCGGAGACCTCCTCACCCGAATGCAGGCCAAAGTGCAGGCGGCTGTGCTGGGCGGTTGCGATCGTGTGGGTGTGCAATTCTCAGGCTGCTGCGCAGCGTCTTGTACAAGACGGTGTCTCGGAGAGGAAGATTCTGGTCACCGGGAACGGCCTGGCTCCGGAAGCCTTTCATGCTAGAATCGCCTGCGATTCCGCGCACTGCGGGAATATTACGAATAGGCATGATCGCGCGGATGAACGCCGCCTACAAGAACCACAGTCTTTTGCTTAACGCCGTATCGGAGATGGGTCTCGATTTACCCGATTTTGAGCTGCTGTTTGTGGGCGATGGTCCGCTCAGGCCGGTACTGGAGAGGGAAGCGGAACAACTGCAGATCCGTGAACGTGTACGGTTTGTCGGTGATCGCGGTGACATTCAAGCGTTGCTGGTTTCGATGGATGTTTCTGTCGTGCGGTCTCGCTCTGAGAGTTTGTCGAACGTGATCCTGGAATCGATGGCAGCCGGAGTTCCAGTAGTCGCCACGGATGTTGGTGGGAACCGAGAATTGCTCGACAATGAACGAGGCCTACTCGTGCCGCCTGATAATTCCGAAGCTCTGGCTTGGGCTTAGCCAGATGTCGCTCAATCAGACCTTGCGCGTCCGGTGGCCATAAGAGCACGGCAGTATGCGGAGGCAATTTCACTTTGAAGCGAATGCAGGCGCGCTACGAACAGCTTTATTCAGATTTGTTGCAAGAAAAAGGACGGCCCCCGTAGCGCAAAAAAGGCGAGCACCACATCCAATCGGAAAGCTGAGAGTGGCTATTGTCGCGCCGACACTTCGCTGGGTCGGCGGCCAAGCCGTGCAAGCAGACCTGTTGCTTCGCCACTGGCATGGCGATCCTGATGTTGAGGCCCGATTTTTTCCAGTTGATCCTCACTTTCCGCATTGGCTGTCTTGGACAGAGCGTATCCCGATTTTGCGTACGCTCGTGCGCCAGCCGCTCTACATCGCCTCGCTGTGTAAAGGTCTTAAAGCCGTTGATATTGCACACATATTTTCGGCATCGTACTGGTCATTCCTTCTCGCCCCCGCACCCGCATGGGCAGTTGCGCGGTTGCATGGGAAAAAGACGCTGCTCAATTACCACAGTGGCGAAGGGCCAGATCACTTACGTAAGTCTCGCACTGCGCGCATGGTCCTCAGCCGTACAGATACGCTGGTCGTGCCATCGGGATATTTGGCGGATGTGTTCGAGCAATTCGGGTTGCAGACCAGAGTAGTGCCCAATATCATCGATCTCTCGCAGTTTACTTATCGCGAACGAAGACCTCTACATCCTCATCTGTTATGCACGCGAGGTTTCCACCCTTATTACGCAGTTGACGTCGTAGTCCGAGCGTTTGCCGAAGTTCAGCGGGCCTATCCAGATGCGCGCCTCGATCTCGTTGGGAAGGGACCATGTGAGGAGCAGATCCGTGCTCTG
>QHZR01000087.1 GCA_003224755.1 Acidobacteriota bacterium | reverse complement strand
CTGTTATTACGGTGAATTGACGAGCCTTAGATGATTTGTGAACACCCGGCCCGAGGGGGAAAACTAGGTTCGAATTATTCGGAACTACGCCCCGGCGGATAGTTTGTGCGCGTTCTTGTTCTGCGCGATGGCCTGCATCGGACCCGGTGGTGACCTCGTTGGCCGGTTTTGCCGGCGCCCGCCATCCCCACGCACCCGGCGGAGGCACGCCGACACCGGCCGCCTTCAGGTAGCCGCTAGCCGTTTCTCGCCGCACCCCGGTCTCCTGCTCGATGCGTCGCAACGGCCATCCCAGTCGTCCTAGGGCTATTACTTGTTGTCGTTTCGCTTCGCTCAAGACCTTGCTCATGCGACAGAAGCTACAACAGCTCATGTCGGAATCAACGTCCCAGACTCTTACTTTCGTTGGCCGATTTTTCAGGTGACCATCATTGGCCGCTTTTGGGTGACCCCTGAGGTGTAAGTGAGGCGCAGGAAGCCAGGCAGTTGCGGGACGAGAACACGCGCTTGAAAAAGCTGGTGGTGGATCTGAGCCTGGACAAGGAGATGCTGAAGGCAGTGATCGCAAAAAACGGGTGGAGCTCGTAGACCAGCGGGCGACTAGTGGGGTTGGCGCGGGAGAAGCCGCGCTTCGGCTATCGGCGGCTGCAAGTGTTGCTGCGACGAGGCACGGCGTCGGCGCTAGTTAGGTCCGAACTACGCCCCCGCGGAAAGTTTGTGCGCGTTCTTGTTCTGTTGCGCGATGCCGTACTGGCGGATCTTATACAACAGGGCCTTATAGCTAATCTGTAGTAATGCGGCCGCCTGCTTACGATTCCAGTTTGTCTCATCCAAAGCTTTGGCAATCGCCTCTGCTTCAGCCTCATCCTTGGCGCTACGGGCTAACGACTTTAACCCTCCGGTCGGTTCAGAACCATTACGCGACGGGGCAGGATCAAACGGCGCGCCCGAACCATCGGTGCGCGGCTGCAGCTCATTGATCGCGAGTTTCTCGTCTCCGAGAACCAGATATCGTTTGACAAAATTTCCCAGCTCGCGAAGGTTTCCCGGCCAGTTGTACGTCGCGCATGCCCGCAACATCTCCTGCGAGAACGGCAAGGGTGGGCGCGCATACTGTTCCGAAAGCTGCGCCATAAAATGCTTCAGCAGGATGGGAATTTCTTCTCTCCGCTCGCGCAGCGGCGGAATTTGCAGCGTAAATGCGTTCAGGCGGTAGTAAAGGTCCTCGCGCAACCGCTTTGCGGCCAACGCCTCCGGAATATTGATGTTGGTTGCGGCCAGGATGCGCACATCCACTTTTAGCACCGAGCGGCTGCCCAGGCGGGAAAACTGCTGGTCCTGGAGAACGTGCAGAAGCTTGGCCTGCAACGATGGCGGCATCTCGCCGATTTCGTCCAGCAGAATCGTGCCTTTGTTGCAGATCTCAAATTTGCCAGGCTTGGCATGGGTTGCGCCCGTAAATGCGCCGGCTTCGTACCCGAATAGTTCGCTCTCCAGCAAATCGGCTGGGACCGCGGCGCAGTTCACCTTCAAGAATGTACGGTGCGCCCGCGGAGAAAGTTTGTGGATCAAGCGGGCCATCACTTCTTTGCCGGTGCCACTCTCGCCCAACATTAGAACGGGTATGTCCACATGCGCGACCAGCGCTGCTTGCGAGCGCAGCTTGCGCATGTTTGCGCAGGCCGCCACAAAAAAAGTCTCGTCGCCCAGGTCTTCAACTTCGCCCGCATAATTTTGCTGGTTGGTGCCCAGACATTGATCAATGACGGTGTCGAGTTCGGCTTTTTGGAACGGCTTCGTGATGTAGTCCGTTGCACCCAGGCGGATTGCCTGTACAACTTTTTTCGTATCGTTGACGCAGGAAAGCATCACGACGCGGACATTGGGCTGTAGCTTGCGCAGGCGCTCTAGCGTTTCTAAGCCGTCAATGCCAGGCATCAAGAGATCCAGCAGGACGAGGTTCGGCTCGAGACCGTTCTGCATCAGTTCCAATGCTTCCTCGCCTGTGGATGCAGTCTGCACGGTGTGATTGTCCACTTCGAGTAGAGTCCGGATGTACCGCAACATCCCCGGTTCGTCATCGACTAACAAAATTTTGGCTCGATCGCTCATTTTACTTTCGTCCCTCGGAATCGCCGGTTGGAGGCCTTAATGGAATGATGAAGGAAAACTTGCAGCCCGCTCCGGGTTCACTTTCAACCCAAATCTTTCCGCCCATGCCATGGACCAATCGTCGCGCGATCGCGAGCCCTAGTCCCATGCCTTCCGATTTCTCGGTTGTCGGCAGCCGGAAAAAGTCGTCAAAAATTTCCAAATGATACTCGGGTGGAATCCCCGGCCCAGTGTCGGAAACACTGATCTTCACCGAGTTCGGCTGTGCCAGCGGACGCCGGCGCCGTTCCTGTCCCACGTTCGCATTGCTCGTGGTGCGCCGCTCCCAAATATACGGTTCAGCATGGAGCCACACAGTGCCGCCGGCAGGGGTGAACTTCGATGCATTCTCCAAAAGATTTGAGACGATGCGTTCGACTTTTGGCGCGTCGAACGGAAACTCCTGAAGTTTGTCGTTCGCGAGAAAATAGAGCGCCAGCGCTGTTTCCTGAAAGCGCGGAGACCACAAGCGGCATACTTCCGACAGACAGACATTAATGTTGCCCGCCTCGAACCTCATTTTGAGCTCGCCGGTCTCGAGCACGCTGAAACTCAGAAAATCCTGAATGTAGTGCTGCAGGCGATGGCCATTGGAGCGCATGTCGCGCAATACCTCTCGCTGCCGTTCATTCAGTCCGCCCAACTTTTCGCTCTGCAAAAGCTCTACGTATCCGTTCAGAATTGCGAGGGGAGTCTTGAGATCGTGCGCAGCTGAGGCGAGCGCGTTGGTTGTACGCAGGTACCTCTCTTGCAGTTGTGAATACTCCTGCAACTCGGGAACACTGAGCGATGACTGTTTGATCGCAGGCGCCGCCGCCGGCGCGAATGCTTCCTTGGACATTGAAGACACTTCCGCCATTGTTTGGAGTTACTACGTCTGGGGGAGGGAAAAATCGCGAGCTGGGCTGGACTTCGTTCGAGCCAACCACTGGGAGGAATCCTAGGGTACAAAGCCGTCGAGTGTCAACGAAAAATGCAAAAGATTGGTCACTTTCGGTAAATGCTTTCCAATCTTTAACTCCTGTTTAACATAGGAGAGCAGGACGAAACAGTGCTGAAACGCTTTTCACGCCTATCAAATCGGCATCCATTGCTGCCATCGCGGCAAACTATGGCCAAAACGCTGTAATCCCAGTTCTTTCTGCTATTTGTTTGGCCCATAAGGTGCGGTGTGCAGGCCATCCGCAATGGGGGCGCTAGGTCTTGGGTCGTAGAAAGTCGGAACTGGAACGACGCGCGTGGGTTCGTCTGCCTCTGGCCATTCCGGTCTTCGTCCGCAGCCATGACGAGAATGGCAAGGACTTCCTTGAATTTGCTACTGCTTTGAATATTTCCGCTGGCGGAGTACTAGTTGCGGTCCACCGTCCTTTGCGGCCCCCGGCTCAGGTTTCGCTGGAAATCCCCAGCGCCCCGCTTGCCGCATCAGCTCCGGTCCGCAAAAATTCGCGGAATTTGCATGCGAAAATCGTTAGGGTAACTCATGCGGACGGTTACCACCTTCTCGGAATGAAATTCAGCCAGCCGCTGTTGGAGCCTGTCGTTCACCGACCCTCTCCGCGAAGGAAAGTAGTTTCTTCGGTGTGAAAACCTTTTCCTATTATTTCTATCTCTTTTTCGCGACATCTCGGTTACAGTTACTGCCTACCAGACTTCGGCTGACATCTTTGTAACTCATTGCGATTGTGCCTCTTAGCTATTAATTCACGTTTTAGGATCGAATCCGTTCCGGTTTGGCTCCCGGTGTGCACATTTCAAGTCGGTTAAGGAGTCGCACCGTCCAATGTCCACTGCAGTGACAAATTCTGTCAGTTCCCTGGCGCAGTCATTAGGTGAAATTCCGCCCGAGTCAGTCGTTTTTGGCCGGTCCGACGCTATGCAGGCCCTGCGCAGCCGCCTCGATAAGGTCGCCGGAGCCAATGTTCCCGTCTTGATTCATGGCGAGAGCGGGACTGGCAAAGACATCATCGCCCGACTGGTGCACGGCCTGTCTCCCTGGAAGTCGGGCCCATTTGTGAAGGTGAACTGCCCAGCAATTCCCGGCACTCTGCTCGAAAGCGAACTGTTTGGATACGAGCGCGGCGCCTTCACCGGGGCTTATGGCTCCAAGCCCGGACGCGTCGAAATGGCGCATCGCGGCACGCTTTTCCTCGACGAAATCTCCGAACTCGACATGTCGCTGCAGTCGAAGCTCTTGCAGCTTTTGCAGGACGGCCAGTTTTGCCGCATCGGCGCCCAGGCTGACAAGAAGGTCGAAGTTCGCATCGTCTGCGCCACCAACCGCAAGCTGGAAGAAGAAATTGAAAACGGAACGTTCCGCCAGGACCTCTATTACCGTATCAACGTGGTCAACCTTTATATGCCGCCGTTGCGCGAGCGCCGTGGCGACATCGAAGGCCTGGCCGCTTACTTCCTCGAACATTACAACCGCAAATATAACTGTAAGGCCCGCCCGCTCTCACCCGAGCTGATGGAAGTTCTCCAGAAGTATCATTGGCCGGGCAACATTCGCGAACTTGAAAACCTGGTGAAACGATATGTGATCCTCGGCACCGAAGATGTCATCAGCAACGACCTTCAGCCAAGCGACGCAGACTTATTGGCCCAGGAAATTAACTACGACGGTCCGATTTCTCTGAAGAAACTTACCCGTCAAGCCACGCGGGCGTTAGAGCGGAAAATCATCCTCAGAGTCCTGCACAACCATCATTGGAACCGCAAGCAAGCCGCCAAGACTTTGAATATCAGTTACCGCGCTCTTCTTTATAAGATCCGCGACGCCGGCCTACCTCCCAACCGCGCCCGCCGTCCACCCGAGCCGGTTGCAAAGAGCCAGGTAGCGGCGGACTAAACCCGGTTCATCCAAGCTGGTAGGTAATCGCGCAATAACTTAGCTTTTCTCCTATTGATTGATAACAAGCTCCGTAGTATCTTCTTCCCACTTCCCCGCTCAGTTATACGTGTGTCTAAATGCGGGTTGCGGAGGGCCGCTGTGTCGCTTCGTCGTCTGGCGTTGTCGCTTTGGCTCACAGTCTTGTCATTTCTAACCGTGGTGGGTTGTTTCTCAGTTCGTTTAAACGCTGAGGCCATTCCGCCCATTACACCAGCAGAACTCTCAATGACGGACGAGCCACTTGCTCCAGGTGCGCCAGCCATTATTCTGTACCGGCAAGTGGACCGAGATGACACAGGCCTGACCGGGCACGAAAGCGACTTCTTCCGCGTCAAGATCCTTAAAGAGGAAGGAAGAAAACATGCGAACATAGAAATCCCTTTCTACAGGGAATTCGGCATTAACGTTGTGAATATCAAAGCGCGCACCGTCCATTCCGATGGTTCAAGCGTGAACTTCGAAGGCAAGCCGTTCGAGAAGGCCATCGTCAAGGCGAAAGGGCTGAAGTACATGGCGAAGACCTTCACACTGCCGGACGTGCAGGTTGGCAGCATCATTGAGTACTCGTACACGATCGACCTCCCTGAGTATTCCCTCCTCAATTCTCAATGGATTCTCAGCGACGAGCTTTTTACAAAGCATGCCAAGTTCTCGTTGAAGCCGTATACGAGCAACTACTCCAACCTGCATGTTGGTTGGAGATGGAACCTTCTGCCGGCGGGTACTACGCCGCCAAAAGATGGTCCAGATCAAGTTATCCGCATGGAAGCAAACAATATTGCTGCATTTCAAACCGAAGATTTCATGCCGCCACCAGATGAATTGAAATCGCGCGTGGATTTTACCTACACCGAGGATTTCGATAGTAAAAATGCAGCCGAGTTCTGGAAAAAACGAGGAAAGAAGCTGAACGGCGAAGTCGAAAGCTTTATCGGAAAACCAAAGGCAATGGAGCAGGCGGTAGCCCAGATCGTGTCGCCTTCCGACGCTCCCATCACGAAGCTGGAAAAAATCTATGCCCGTGTACAACAGCTTCGCAACACATCCTATGAAATCGAAAAGACTGAGAAAGAGCAGAAGCGCGCCAAGGAGAAAGAAAACTCCAACGTGGAGGACGTCTGGAAGCACGCGTACGGAAATGGACGGGAGTTGAATTGGCTTTTTCTCGCGCTCGCGCGAGCAGCGGGATTCGAGGCCAACTCGGTGTTTTTGTCCGACCGGCGGCATTACTTTTTCGATCCGGCGATGATGGATGCTAACAAGCTCAATGCTGATGTTGTTGTCGTGAAGGTAGACGGCAAGGATATCTTCTGCGACCCGGGCGCGGCCTTTACACCCTTTGGCTTGCTTGAGTGGCCGGAAACCGCAGTCCCAGGATTGCGTTTGGGCAAGGATGGCGGATCTTGGATTCAGACAGCGACACCCCGGAGTGCGGATTCCCGTATTGTTCGCAAGGCGGATTTGACTCTCTCGGAAACTGGCGATATCGAAGGAAAGGTCAGCATCGCACTCACTGGACTTGAGGCGCTACGCTGGCGCGTGGAAGAACGGCATGAGGACGAAGCGGATCGCAAGAAAGTTCTAGAGGATTTGGCGAAGGAATACATCCCGGCAACCTGCGAAGTCGAACTCACGAACAAGCCGGACTGGGCCAGTTCCTCGGTTCCGTTGGTTGCGGAATTTAAGTTGAAAATTCCAGGATGGGTCGCGGGCGCCGGACGCAGAGCGATGTTGCCGGTTGGACTTTTCAGCGCCAGCGAAAAGCAAGTATTTGTGCAGGAGCAACGCGTTCATCCGATCTATTTCGAATTTCCGTCACAGAAGGAAGATGACGTCACATTGACCTTACCTTCAGGCTGGACGGTCAGCAGCGTACCCAAGCCTCAAAATCAGGACGCCAAGGCGGCGCTGTATTCACTGCAGGTGGAAGAAGGAAAAGGGACCGTTCACCTCGCGCGCAAACTGAATTTTGATCTGCTCATACTGGACGTGAAGTTTTACCCCGCATTACGAAATTTCTTTCAAATTGTGAGGACTGGCGATGAAGAGCAAGTTGTTCTGCAGCCCGGCAAAGCGAGCGCAAGCAACTAATTGGGCAGCGTATGCGGTCTGGCTTACGGTGGCAGCTTGCGTGATAAGTACCTCTGCTCCTGCCAGAGCCGACGCTCCGCAATGGATGCACGCTCTGGTTAACTTGCCAGTCCCGGCTCACGATGAAAAGACGAATGCAGTACTCCTGTACGAGGAGGAGAACGTCAATGTCATCTCCACTGACAAGATCAAAACCGTGGTCCGGCGTGCCTACAAAATCTTGCGTCCCGATGGCCGCGATTTCGGAACCATCTTTGTAAGCTTCAATTCTCCTAGCCAAAAGATCAACGGATTGCACGGTTGGTGTATTCCCGCACAGGGCAAAGACTACGAAGTAAAGTCCAAAGAAGGCGCAGAGATTTCACTTCCGAAGATTGAAGGAAGTGAACTCATCACAGATGTGAAAGCCAAGGTCATCGACATACCCGCCCCTGATCCAGGAAACATCATCGGGTATGAATATGAACTGGAAGAACAACCGCTGGTTTTACAGGAAGGGTGGAGTTTTCAAAGGCATATTCCTGTACGCGAAAGTCACTATCAACTGCAACTGCCTTCTGGATGGGAGTACAAAGCTAATTGGCTGAATTATGCGGAGGTAAAACCTACCCCCGCAGGGCCGAATGTATGGCGCTGGACTATTTCTGAGGTGAAAGGGATTCGGGAAGAGGAGCAGATGCCGCCGTTGCCCGGCGTTGCGGGAGAGATGATCGTGTCCCTCTTTCCTCCAGGAGGAGCTTCAGCAAAGGTATTCAGCGACTGGCGGGAAATGGGAACTTGGTACAAAGGCCTGATTGCTGGCCGATTGGACGCTTCAGCGGAGATCAAACAGAAGGTCGCGGCTCTGACTGCTTCGTCGCCAAGGACCCTCGACAAAATGAGAGTCCTGGCCAACTTCGTCCAGCACGACATTCGCTACGTAGCCATCGAACTTGGAATCGGTGGTTTGCAGCCACATTCCGCCGCGGACGTATTCACGCATCACTACGGAGATTGCAAGGATAAGGTCGCGCTGATGAGTTCCATGCTGCGCGAAATCGGCGTCGATTCTTACTACGTAGTCATCAACTCCGAGCGCGGATCCGTTGCATCGGAAACTCCCGCTAACGTCGAAGCATTTGATCATGCAATTCTCGCGATCAAATTAAGCGACGACGTAAAAGACCCATCCCTCGTTGCCACGTTGCAGCACACTAAGCTTGGAAGGATCTTGTTCTTCGATCCGACCAACGAGCTCACCTCGTTCGGCCAGATCGGAGGCTATCTGCAAGCGAATTATGGCCTGCTGGTCACACCCGATGGCGGCGAACTGATTCAACTACCCATGCAGCTTGCGGCGACGAACGGCGTTCGTCGCGCAGCGAAGTTATCTTTGAGCCTCAACGGCAATCTACAGGGAGATGTGCAGGAAGTACGGCTCGGCGACCGGGCAGCATCTCAACGCTGGGCTTTGCGCACCGTTAGTAAAGATGCCGATCGCATTAAACCAATTGAAAATCTGCTCGCTGGTTCGCTTTCGAATTACGTTATCACCAAAGCAATTGTCGAAAACCTGACTCAGACCGATCAGCCATTCGGTTTCAAGTATTCGTTTGAAGCTCGCAATTACGCTAAGAACGCTGGCGACCTTCTGCTGGTAAGGCCACGAGTGCTGGGAGTAAAGAGTAGCGCCATTCTAGAAACCAAAGAGCCTCGCCAGTTTCCCATCGAATTCGAGGGCCCGGTTCAGGACACTGACACATTCGAAATCACCTTGCCCGCGGGCTATGAGGTGGATGATTTGCCTCCGCCCGTGGACGCAGATTTTAGTTTCGCCAGTTATCACTCAAAAACTGAAGCGAAGGGAAACGTGATCGCCTATACCCGCACTTTCGAAGTGAAGGAGCTCAGTGTTCCGGTAAGCAAGGCCGACGAACTAAAAAAGTTTTATCGCATCATTGCCAGCGATGAGCGGAACACCGCGGTGCTGAAGACTTCCAAGTAGTTATCTCAGAAATGGGTGTCCCATCGCCTGCCCTGAGCGGAGTCGAAGGGTCTCGCGTGTTCGAGACATGGGGCTTTTACCTCCACCTTATGAACGTAGTGCTTGCTTCGAAATCAACCCCGGTGCAACCGAATTGAAAGCGGGGATAGAAAAAGTGAATGCCGCTTCGCTTGTATTTCTGGTTCTTGCGGTAGTTCTCGAGCTAATGTCGGTAATTGGTCTCGTGCGTAGCCGTCGTGAGCGCAATGGGGACCGTAGTGCGGCGTGCGGCGTTCACTGGTTTTGGGGCGGCGACCGTTGGCGAGTGGCATATCGGTTCTAAGCATGGCCGTCATCAACTGGCTAGGGCCCGTTAGATACCGTTACATTGGTCCGTTCTCGGAAGACGTTGTGGCTATTTCCGGGGTTCCTTACTGCCGGTTTTGCACGGATTTTTCTCATTTGCTACGGACCAGCGATGCTCCTTCTTTACACCCTGTTTGCCTTTGGTAACTTTGGATCGTAAACCTGGGCGGCTGGCCCATGATAAATTAAAACCTGGGGTGTCCCATGTCTCGCGGTGTTCGAGACATGGGGCTTTTACCTGCCACGTTACGGAACGTAGTGCTTGCTTCGAAATCACTGCGGTGCAACCGAATGGAAAGCCCGACTTCTCGAAAAACGCAAGAAGTGGGGCACCCCAGGTTTTCCTGGATTCCGAGGATTACTCAACGCGGTAGATATGGGCCAGCCGCTCAGCCATAGACGCAAAGTTCGTGCCGTGCGAACACGTGCCCTACGTGTGTTATCGCTGCTCCACAGCCACCCAGTGCTGTGGATAGGCTGGGCCGATGTAGTCGGCGCGGGGGCGAATCAGGCGATTGTCATCCAGCTGTTCAATCACGTGCGCGGTCCAGCCGCTGATGCGCGAGACGGCAAAGATGGGCGTAAACAAATCCACATCAATTCCCAGCACGTGATAGGTCGAAGCTGAATAGAAGTCCACGTTGGCATTTAACTTCTTCTCTGCCTTCACGAACTGCTCGATCTTGCGCGACATTTCAAACCACTTAGGCTCGCCGCTCGAACGACTGAGATCTTCTGACATTTTGCGCAAGTGCGTAGCGCGCGGATCTTCCGTGTGATAGACGCGATGGCCAAAACCTGAAATCTTCTTTTTCTGCGCCAGCATGTTTCGCACATACTCGACGGGATCGCCTCCAGATGAATCGATCTGCGACAGGACACGGAAGACCGCTTCATTCGCCCCTCCATGCAAAGGTCCCTTCAACGCCCCGATAGCTGAAGTGATCGCCGAATGCATGTCGGAAAGTGTAGCGGCTGTCACACGGGCCGCAAATGTGGAAGCGTTCAGTTCGTGATCGGCATGCAGAATCAGCGCAATATCGAGAGCACGCTCGGCGGTCTTCGACGGAGCTATGCCGTTCAACAGCAACAGGAAATTCGCCGAATGCGAAAGCGACGGATCGGGTTGCACGACATTCTTCCCTTTTCTCAGACGATCGTAAGCCGCCACTATCATCGCGATTTGCGAAGTCAGCCGAATCGCCTTGCTCACGTTGGCGGCATGGTCATTATTCTTCTCTTCCGGATCATAGAGGCCTAAGGCCGAGACCGCCGTACGTAGCACGTCCATCGGACTGGAGCCTTTGGGCACATTTCGTAAAAACTCAATGATCGCAGGATCGACCTTCCGCTCTGCCGCCAGCCGCTGCTCTAAGTCTTTCAACTCAGTTCGGCGGGGCAGCGAGCCGTTCCACAATAGGTAGCAGGTCTCTTCGAAGGTGGAATTGTCGGCTAGTTCGTGAATATCTATGCCGCGATAGGCCAAGACGCCCTGATCGCCATCGATGTAGCAGATCTTGGAAGTGGTAGCAACGACACCTTCCAGCCCTTTGGGCGCATGCGTCATCACAGTTGACATGGTTCCTCGCTCGGCTCTTTGACTTGCGCGGCCGGCAAAGGCACCGCACAAGCCCAACAAACTTTTATACGCCAAGTCGGAGCAAGTTTCCAAGGTACCGGGCGTTCCCCGAAGGTACAGGACCTCCTGAAATGGGGATGAAACGTGAACGTTCCCGGTTACAATCGAACCATGCGTTGGTGCTTTTTTTTGGCTCCGCTGATTGTGCTCCTAAGCGCCGCAGTATACGCGGAGAAGACTCCTGACTTGCTTCCCTGCCCGCCCGGAGCCAGCGATGCCCAGTGCAATCCTTCGTCGCACGATTTGAAAGAAGCCAAAGCTGCATTTTCCAGGGGACTGAAGATCCAGCCGAAAACGCCCGACCAGGCTTTTCAGGAATTCGAGCACGCGGCCCAATTGGCTCCCCGAAACGTTGAGTACATAACGGCACGGGAGCTCTCGCGGCAGCAACTGGTTTCGAAGTACATTCAGCGCGGGAACCAGGAGCTCGAGGCCGGAAAACAGGTCGAAGCACTGGCGGATTTTCGCAGCGCAATGAGTCTGGATCCCTCCAACCAGTTTGCGCAACAGCGGCTCCTGGATGTAGTCGGCGACTCAGCGCCGAAAACCTCAGCTCCGGCGAGAGTGGTCGAAGAGTCGTCCGAGCTCCGGCTATCTCCAAACCAGAACCACGCGAGCTTTCATTTTCGCAGCGACAGTCGTGAGTTGCTCACCTCTATCGCAAAGGCTTATGGCGTCTCGGCGCAGATTGAAGATTCTGTAACTTCACGCCGCGTATCGTTCGATATCGATGACATTGATTTTTACAAGGCCATGCTCGTCGCCGGGCAAGTCACCAAGACATTCTGGACGCCGCTTGGTGACAAGCAGATACTCATCGCCGGAGATACCACCGAAAATCGCCGGCAGTACGAGCGCATGGCCATGCGCACCTTCTTCATTCCAGGCATTGATACGCCCACCGGTTTGAACGACGTGATGAACATGCTTAGGAATCTGCTTGAAATCAGGTTTATCACTCCCAGCGCCGGCTCTTCGACTCTGGTTGTGCGTGCGCCCCAAAACCTGCTGGATGCCGCAACGCTGCTGCTTGAAAGTCTCGACACCACGCGCCCGCAGGTGATCCTCGACATCAAGGTCTACCAGATCAGCAGTACGCTGACACGCAATATTGGAGTACACATTCCGAATCAATTCAATGTATTCAATATTCCGGCAGGTGCGCTGGCAGCGCTCGGTGGACAAAACATCCAGGACCTGATCAACCAATTGATAGCAAGCGGCGGCATCAATCAGGCCAACACCACGGCTGTTTCGGCTTTGCTCGCGCAACTGCAAAATCAGCAGAGCCAGCAGAACTCGATCTTCAGCCAGCCCCTGGCGACATTTGGCGGTGGCAAGACACTGACCGGCATCAGTCTCGATCAGGTGAGTGCCCAGCTTTCCTTGAATCAAGGATGGGTGAGGACACTCGACCACGCCACCCTGCGAGCCTCACAGTCGAACGATACAACCTTCCGGATCGGCAGCCGGTTCCCAATCCTGAATGCCAGCTTTGCTCCCATTTTCAACTCTTCGTCCATTTCGCGCGTCATCCAGAACAACAGCTTCCAGTCCGCTTTCCCATCGTTCAATTACGAAGACCTCGGCTTGAGCATCAAGGCAAAGCCTGCGATTACACAAACGGACGTGCGAATTGACCTTGAGATCAATTTGAGGGCGCTTGCAGGACAGTCCTTCAATGGAGTGCCGGTCATCGGCAACCGCGAGTACAAAGGTAGTATTGCTTTGTTGGATGGCGAGCCGGCGGTGGTGGCTGGTCAAGTCACTCACAGCGAAAGTTTAGCGCTGAGTGGAATACCGGGATTGGGAAGCGTCCCGGGATTGAAAAAAATTACGATGACGAACAGCAAGCAAACCGAGGATGACGAACTTCTGGTGGTGATCACGCCTCACATCGTGAGCCGCGGGACCGGCCAAGCAACGGAAGTTTATTTGTCGAAGTAGAGTTAGTGTGTTTGCAAACATAACTTCGCAACAGGCAATTGCCACGCTGCTCGAAGGCAGCGGGAAACTCACAGGCATCTTTGGATACTGGGCTACTTTTCACGACGCAGAATTCAATATTGGAATTATCGATAGCCCGTAAGCAAAACACAGAAGGCCCGGGTCGAACATTTACTGTGAATTTCGATCCAGCATTCGGAATGGGAGCGGAATTCACGTGCTCGCGAATCGAAGTCGTTGATGCGGTCGCTTACTCGCAGGACGGAATAACAGACGGGCACCGTTATCCAGTGGACCTCAGCGGCTAAAGCCTGAGTTGAAAGCGGGTTTCGGCACGCCTGAAAGTCGTGCCCTCCCCGTAGTGCCACCTCCGATATCTACTTCTGGTACTTACTTCTCTTTCGCAGCAAAGTCCACCAATTGCTTGAGCGCATCGTAATTGTTTGCGTTCACGCCCACTGGCCTTCCATTAATAAAGAGGGTCGGAGTTGAATTCACATCCAGCGACTTCCCGAGATCCACAGAAGCTTCGATGTGGGCCTGGGCCTCCGATTGCGTAGAGCATGCGGCGACATCCGGCCCCTTGACTCCGGCCTTGTCGGCCAGTTCGGTCAGTTTCTGGTCCGTATTCTCCGCCGTGATTTCGGCTTGAGCTTCATAGACGCTGGCGATGAATTTCCAGAAAGCCTCATTCGACAATTTGGCAGTGCAATCCGCGTACGTAGCCGCCTTTTGTGCCCAGTTATGCATGGGGAGCGGGAAATTTTGGAACACGAAATGGATATTGGGTTCTTCTTTCAATAACCGCTCAATTGTCGGGTTCGCCTCTTTGCAATGCGGGCATTGAAGGTCGCTAAACTCGACAATCATCACAGCAGCATTCGCGGGCCCACGGGCAGGCCCGGTCACTTTTTTCTGCAATTCCAGGCGCGCGGCCTCGAACGGATGTTTGCCGAACGGAATAATGTCTCCTACGACCGCATGTTTCCCGTCAGCGGACACGAAGAATTTTTGGCCACCTTGCCCCTGCGGGCTGCTCATTTGCACATTTACTTCCGCCAGTCCCTCGGCTTTGCTCGGCTTAATGCTCACGATCTTCCATGTCAGCTGCGGATCGTAGCCGAAGGTCTGTTGCAGGAACGCGTTCACCATCTCTTCCGATGGCAGAGGTGTCTCGCTTCCATTGTGATGAGTGCCGGAAGCTGAAGCCCCGCCGACTGTCTTAGGCTTAGCGGGCTGTTGCTGTCCCATTGCCGACATCCCTGCAATGACAAGTAAGCTAGCGACTGCGAGTTTTCGCACCATTGTTTTCCTTAGGTTCAGATGTCGGCTTTGGCGGCAATGGGAAAACGTCGTCCATAGCCGAAAGCCTTAGGAGAAATTTTGATTCCGGGCGCCGCCTGCTGGCGCTTGTATTCGTTGCGCTCCACCATGCGAATCACGCTCTTGACCAAGTCAAGACCAAAGTCGTGTTCGCGAGCGATCTGCTCGGCCGAGTGCGCCTGCTCAACATAGTCCTCAAGAATAGCATCCAGCACTTCGTAATCTGGCAGAGTGTCGCTGTCCTTCTGGTCAAGACGAAGCTCAGCTGATGGCGGTTTTTCGAGTGTTGCCTGCGGGATAACCGGCTTGCGCGAATTCACATAACGGCTCAGGCGATAGGCCAGCGTCTTCGGAACGTCGTTAATCACCGCGAGTCCGCCGGCCATGTCGCCATAAAGCGTGCAGTAGCCGACACCCAGTTCGCTCTTGTTTCCAGTGCTCAAAACCAACGAGCCGAATTTATTTGAAAGCGCCATCAATAGCGAGCCGCGAATTCGCGACTGAATATTTTCTTCGGTCACGTCCTCCGCGCGGTCCTTGAATACTGGCAGCAGCGTGGCCTTGTAGTCATCAAAGATGTCAGTAATTGGAAGGACCTCAAAACGAATGCCGAGGTTCGACGCCAAGGCGCGCGCATCGTCAACTGATCCCGGAGAGGAATATGGCCCCGGCATCCCCACCCCCATCACGTTCTCGGTTCCCACGGCGTCCACAGCAATAGCCGCCGTCAGGGCCGAATCTATGCCGCCGCTTAGACCGATGATCACGTGGCGGAAATCGCATTTGCGTACGTAATCGCGGGTCCCGAGCACCAGAGCAGAGAAAATGCTGGCTTCCTCGCCTTCGATCTGCTCGTGCATTTCGCCGGTCAGTGAATCGGAATCAAATAAGATCAAGTCTTCTTCGAAAGACTTGCCCTGGGCGATCACTTTGCCCTCGCGATCGAACACCAGGCTTGAGCCGTCGAAGACCAAGCTGTCGTTCCCTCCCACCTGATTCACGAAGGCCACCGGCACACGATCGTTTCGCGCGATGGTCGCCAGCATGTCGTGACGCAACTCCCGTTTGTTCGCCCAGAACGGCGAGGCGGAAATATTGAGCACAAAATTTCCACCGGCATGCACCAGGGCTTCGACCGGATCGACACTGTACAGGCGACGATCCCAGAAGTGCTTATCGTTCCACGCGTCCTCGCAAATGGTCAGCGCCATCTGCTTTCCACAAAAAGGAAAGAGGACCTGGCTGCGTGCTGGAGCAAAATTGCGCATCTCGTCGAACACATCGTAGGTCGGCAGCAGCATCTTCGACTGCACAAACTTGATTCGGCCGTCCATAAGCAGAGCGGCGGAATTCATCACAGACTTGCCGGTTTCCACCTGGGCGGGAGTTACAAGGCCACAAATAACAGCGATGCCGTGTGTCTCCGCAGCAATGTGTTCCGCGGCCTCTCGATTGTGCTGAACAAACGACACGCGCTCGACCAGATCGCGGGGAGGGTAACCGCAAACCGAAAGCTCGGGAAAAAGGATGAGGCCTGCGCCGAGCGACTTCGCACGCAGCGAAAAATCAATGATCTTGGCCGCATTTCCGGCGAAGTCGCCGACTGTGGGATTGATTTGTCCCAGCGCAATCTTCACAGCTCCAGTTTAAATGAGCGAGGCGGCAGACTACCAAAGGCAAGAGAAGCCGCGATTTGGTCCGACAGCGGGTGGAGCCGTGCTCGTTTTAACCGATCTGGCCTCTCCCAAGAACAAACGGAAAAATCGGATATAACGCGCAGCAGCTAAGGCCGGGAAGCCAAGCTTTTATCGCAGCGCTGAAAGAGGGGGCGTGAGAACTTGTGTCGTCCCTTTGGGACTCAGTCAAATTCCCCATCCTACCCAGGACTTACGTCCTGGGCTAATTAAATTCCGCCCCCCGGGGCTGGTGTTTGCAGATCCATTCCACGTCGTCCACCCGACGAGTAGTTCTCAGGCACAGAGTCAGAACTCTGCACCATCCAAACTCGGTGTTTCCTCGCAGCTCGTCAAGGTTCTTTCACTGGGGCACGAATTCACGGGTTTTTGCGAGTTCTCCAGAGCTATGAACTTCGAGCCCTGGCATCGAGCCACTGCTGCTGGCCGGCCGCGGATTGCCGCTCGCTTACCTGGAACTGAGGAGGCTGTGATGGTGGTGGATCGGGAACCGGGCCAGGCCGGCTGGGCCCAGAGGTCGGCGGAGGACCGGGAGCTTCTTCCCCGGGACGTCTTAGCGTTGGAGCATTCACCGGCTTGCTTTCCTTTTGTGCGGCCGTCGCTACGGCGGGACCGCCGAGATCTATTTCCTTCTCGGTCTGTACGATCTTCTGACCGTCAACTTTCATGGTCTCGACTCGAATGACCTCGTCCCCCACCACGCGAATGAAATCCACATCTTGAGGTGGCTCGCCATAGATCCAGTCCTCGTATTCGTTTTCACCGTCTTTCTCACGAATCTTTTTTCCAGGACGGCCTTTCGCATAAATCACCATTTCACGGTTCATTCCGACTAGCACATGGTGGGCCTTGATTGCCTCTTTTACCTTAGGAGGCACGGACTCCAAATAGGCTTCGAGAGGGGACTTGGAATCAAAATCGAAAACCGGCCACAGCATTTGCTTGACTTCCTCAACCGTGAGGTCAGGAATGTGACGATCAAATATCAAATCAACGTAGGAGCCGCGTGGATTATTGATTGGATCGTTCTGGGTTCCTCCTGGAGTCATCACGCCTCCGCCAGCGCCGACTTGAATGCGCTGGTACCACTTCGTCTTTTTTACGGGACCGCCATTGATTTCAAGGTGCATGCGATCGTTCTTGAGAAGAAACTGCGTGATAATCGCGCGATCACCAGGTTTGACTGAAGGTCCCCACAGTGCCAGCAACTTGCTTAACTCCTCACGATTGGGCGATAGCTTGCCATCCTTAATAGTGAGTCCGACTTTGCCCATGGGAAATTGAGTTCGGATGTAAACCAGATCGGAGCTGAAGGTCCGGATGAGTTCCATCCGATGTTGCTCGGTTAGGGGCGAGGATTTCTTCTCGTCAGCGGCGAATGCGGACGCACTCAGAACGCATATTCCGAGCAAAACGAGGATTGGGCGCGGGTTCACACAGCACCTCAGCTGATTATAGTCCTTGCATGGCAAAGGAAGGCAGCCTGCTGTCCGAAGAAAGAACAAAGGGCACGCCCTTTTCGGAGTGTGCCCTTTCCTAAGGAGGAGGACTATTTGGCGGTAAATGTTAATTTGTCGATGTAAACGGTATAGGGCGTTATGTTTTTGTTTCCGTCAATCTGATAATTGATGGTTACCCCATACCAACTGGTGTTCGTGGGCGAGTCATAGCGGTCAAGAGTCGCTGTCTTTCCGTTCAGGGTTATCGTATGGAAGAGCAGCTTACCTGCGGATGTCCGCTGCACATTCAGGGAGAGGTGGTTCCAAGCGTTGCTGATCGGATTGCATGGTATCCCGCTGGGCACCCAATGCTTCGCTTGATTGTTCCAGGTGTCCCATTCATGCCCGCCAGCGATACGGCACTCGTGTCCCCAAATATACTTCTTGCCGCCAACGAACTGGTTAATATCGAACTCCATGGCTTGCGACACACTAACGTTTCCAACCCAGAAATAAACGTCGTAGGTAAAGTCATGGAGATTTGGAATTATGGTGTGACCTGAGTCCTTCATGCCTTGCGAGGACATGTTTCCCATCAAATGGACGTTAAAGAATGCATCCGACCACTGCACCGTCCCACCGCCATAGACACTCTTTGTGGTAATGCCATCCATTGAAGGGGAAGTTTTGTTCGGGCTCCAAGACCACTTGAGCTGGGGTCCGGCGGAAGTGCATTTGCTGCAGATCGGATACATCGGTGGCAGCAACGCATAACTGTCCCAGCCGGTTTTGCTCTGCAGGTCAGAAAACACGTATGCCTTTTTTGAGGAGGAACCGTTCACGGTGAACGCAACCTTTGTGCCAGTCGCCCATCCACAGTTGTCCCACTGTTTGACTGTCACATTGTAGGTTCCCGAATTCATGTTGAGGTTAGTATCGAGGCTCGATCCGTTTACTTTGTAGGCCAGCACGTTAGGAGCAGTATAGATCCCCATAGCGGCTACACCCTTCGAACATGCTGGCGAGCTGCCGGTCGCGACAAAGTGAACGGGAGAGGTTGATGTACTTCCAGTTGTTGGTGACGAAACGGTTACGATGGAAAAGGCAGGCACCGCGAACGCGAATAAGCACACTAAGGCGAACACCCGGACAGAATGCATCCCAACGCTCCAGACGCTTTATTGGCGAACAACTGCAACCAACGCAGCGAATTGCAGGGATTCTAGGATGGTTGCCTCAGGCGTCCAAAGAAAAATCGCACGTAGAGTGAAATCGGAAGTACATAACACTGCTGAACTAAGTCGAAGTACCTAGAATAACTTAGGGGCAATACCTAATTTTTCCCTCCAGCTAAAGCTCGCGCCGCCCTTCCATAGCTTTGAGCATAGTGATTTCGTCGGCGTATTCTATGTCGCTGCCGGCGGGGATGCCGGTCGCAATGCGGGTCACTTTGAGACCCACTCGCCGAAGTTGTCCGGAAAGATAGGTGGCGGTGGCTTCGCCTTCAACCGTGGGATTGGTCGCAATAATTACTTCGTCCGCCTGGCCGTCTTCAACCCGCTTCATCAAATTCGCGATCCGCAGTTGTTCGGGACCAACGCCATGGATCGGCGAAATCGCTCCATGCAGAACGTGATAAACGCCATTGTAATGCCGTGTCTTCTCTACCGCGGCGATATTGGTCGGCTCTTCGACTACGCAGATCAGGTGCTGGTTTCGAGTTGCGCTAGAGCAATAGGTGCAGGGATCAACGTCGGTGATGTTGTTACATACCGAGCACAAACGCAGGCTGGCCTTCACGTCATGGATGGCGCCGGCAAGGGCGCTCGCATCGTCTTCGCTGGAACGCAAAATGTGAAATGCAAGCCGCTGCGCAGATTTGCTTCCAACACCGGGAAGTTTCTTGAGCTCGTCGATCAGACGGGCCATAGGTTCGGCGAAGCGAGACATAAAATTGAGTAATTTGGGAATTGGGTAATTTTGTAATTTAGGTCGCGGCAAGCAGCAGGTTTTAAATTACACAATTACCAAATTTCTCAATTACGAAATTCCCGGCATTCCTCCCAGCATGCCACCCATGGCAGATTGCATGCTTTCATCTACTTTCTTTGCCGCACTGTTGACGGCGGCGGTAATGAGATCTTGAAGCATTTCCAAATCGCCAGACTTGACCGCTTCGGGATCAATCTTGATGTTTAGTACCTGCTTGCGTCCATCCATTTTCACGGTCACGGTTCCGCCGCCGGACGAGCTTTCGACGACGGTTTCCTGCATTTTCTTTTGCAGGACCTCGTACTGCTTCTTCGCCTGCGACATTAGTTCCTGAAGATTGAATCCGCTCATGATTGCTAATCTTCCGTTCTCAATTATTTGTTTCGCCGATAGTCAATGATAGTGCGGATCTCCGCACCGAATTTTTCTTTCATTCGTTGCACCACTGGCTCTTGGTCGGCTCGCCCGCGCCCGCCGCCGTTTGAGGTGGACGCCTTTGGCTGAACTGGCTGCGCATTCGAGCCTGGAACGATCTGGACCTTTGCGGGACGGCCCAACACACCACTGGCTGTGGCGATCATCATTCGCTTGGCGTCGCTGCTCACTGACATGTCGATCAACGAAGGCGATGCCGCGACCCGTACCGTGAGTTCATTTCCGGTAACTTTCCATTCGCCATTTTCAAGCATGGAACCGAGCATGGTCTGGCCTGCCGATGCAAGCGCATTGAGCACTGCGTTTCTCAGTTGGTCAAAATTGGCGGGGTCAGCTTTCGGCACAGCTGCAGTTTGCGGAGCAACGGCAGGTGCAGCCGCACCCATGATGACAGATGTGTTGCTCACTGCCGCCGGGCTTTGCCGCGAAGGCATAACCGCAACTTCTTCTGAGGAAAGCTCAGACCGAGGTGTTCCCTTGCGGGCGGTATCGGCCGCAAAGGGAGAGACGAAAGATCGCGAAGGGCTAAGCTCCGGCCTCTTCGGTTCGGGCGCGGGAGCAGGCTTTCGATCTGTCGCACCAGGGCGCACTGCCTCGGCGCCGCTCAATAATTGTTCGATCGGAAGTAATCTCTGCGCGTGGGCCAGCTTCAAAAGTCCCAGTTCAAGATGAAAGCGCTGCTCCTGCCGATAGCCAAGCTCCGCATGAGTACGAAGCATGATCTGCAGATGGCGCGCGAGATCTTCTTCGCTGAACACTTCTGCGATTCGACGGACCCGGCCCCGCTCGTCTGCGGAGATCTGAAGCAGTGCAGATTCGGGTCCCGCCACCTTGGCAACGATCGAATTACGCAGAAAGCGCACTAACTGCCGCGCAAAGTGGACTGGATTCTGGCCCTCGGTAAGCAAGCGGTCAACCATTTGCAGGATTTCTTGACTCGAACTGCGCGCAACTGCACCCATGATTTCTTCCAGAACTCCGGCAGGCGCAATTCCGATCAGTTGCCTGACTGATTCCGCATTGAGGCGGCCTTCACTCGATGCGATTGCCTGGTCGAGGATTGAAAGCGCATCGCGCACGGAACCATCTCCGGCTTCGGCCAACATTGCCAGAGCATCTTCATCGGCGGGAATATTTTCGCGGCCGCACAGATCTTTAAGCTGCGCGACGATCTGGTCGAACTTTACCGCCCTGAAGCTGAAGTGCTGGCAACGTGAACGGATGGTTTGTGGAATATCTTCCGGCGCCGTGGTCGCCAACATGAAGACGACGTGCCCCGGAGGTTCTTCCAGCGTCTTCAGCAGAGCGTTAAAAGCTGCGTCCGTGATTTGATGCGCTTCATCGAGAATGTAAATCTTGAAACGGTCGCGCGCCGGTCGATAGCGGGTCGCCTCTCGCAACTCGCGGATCTCATCGATGCCCCGGTTGGTTGCCGCGTCAATCTCAATGACGTCAACTGAATTGCCCGCGCGAATTTCGGTACAGGAATCGCATACTCCACACGGCTCGGAGACAGGTTTCTCCGACGTTCGGCAGTTCAGCGCCATTGCCAGGATGCGCGCAACGGTTGTCTTGCCGATCCCGCGATGTCCACTGAAGATATAGCCGTGCGCCGTGCGCCCTTGCTCGATTGCGTTCTTCAGCGTGCGGGTGACGTGCTCTTGCCCGATCACTTCGGAGAATTTTTGCGGACGATATTTTCGCGCGAGGACCTGGTAGCTCATGACGAGGAGATGGTGTGATTATACGTGAGCGATTAGGCCGCTTCCGCTTGCGAATCTCCGGGACAAGGGCTAGGCTTGTTTGTCGTTGCGAGAGGGGGGATTTAGCCATGCAATTGAAAATCGGTGTTCAGACCCTTCATGATGGAATCGTGGTTGCGGATTGCTCCGGACGCATCGTTTTTGGCGAAGAAACCGCCGAGTTGCGGGACCGAATCAGAGCTTTGATTTCGAAGGGTAGCCGTATTGTGCTGAATCTGGCCGATGTGACCTACATTGATAGCGGCGGCCTGGGAACGCTGGTCTCGTTGTTCATCACGGCGCGAAACGGCGGCGGAGCCGTGAAGCTAGCCAGACTGACGCAGCGAGTCGGCGACCTATTGCAGATCACAAAACTGCTCACCGTGTTCGAGGTTTATGACAGCGAGGAAGAAGCGGTCCAATCGTTCCGCCAGGGCGCCGCAGCCTAGCGCCGACGGTAGGACGACTCGGATTTCGCCGGAAGGGCGCATTCGCGCCACTATTCACAAAATCCCTCGCGGGAAAGTCTCGACCTACGGCGCGGTCGCGCGTGCGGCAGGTCTGCCCGGTCGGTCACGCCAGGTGGCGCGGGTCTTGTGCCGGTCTGTTGGTCTGCCTTGGCAACGCGTGCTCGGTGCTGGCGGTGAAATCAAACTGCGCGGAGACTCTGCTATCGAACAACGCCTACGCCTGGAAGCTGAAGGAGTGCGTTTCCGCGGCCGACGGGTGCACATGAAGGTTCATGAGTTCATATTTCCGCGCAGACAGGCATCGCGCATCTTCCCGCCTTAAAGAATCCATCATCGGTTTCCCATAATTGTTACCACGGTAATGTTCCGCTTCCGCAATTGATACTGTCCCAGAACGAACCCGGTTAGGATTGTTGCTGAACTCCCCAGAAGTAATCCCCACTGAAAAACCGAACTAACTGGAGACGGCATGAAGAACGTATTGTGCGCAGGCGTATTACTGCTCGTTGCAACATTGACCGGATGCGCCGCAGGTGGAGGCTCGAATAACTCGTCGGGCCAACCAACCGTCGCTTCCATACAGGTTGCGCCCCCCTCCATGTCCATTGGGACCGGTTTAGGGCAGCAGTTCACCGCGACCGCGCACATGTCTGACGGCACTAGCAAAGACGTGACCAACTCCGTTCAGTGGAGTTCTTCAGATTCGAACATTGCAAGTGTGAATTCGGCGGGCATGGCCAGCGGATCGGCGCCAGGGACAGTGACCATCACCGCTCTATCCGGAAGCCTAAAATCAACTGCCGTCCTGACGGTGAGCAGTGCGGCGGTCAATTTGAGCTCGATCGTAGTTTCGCCCGCCGCCTCCACACTGCCGGTCAATACGGCTCAGCAGTTCACGGCGATTGGGAATTACAGTAATGGCAGTAGCGCTGATCTAACCGCGCTCGTGACCTGGGGCTCTTCTTCCTTGAACGTCGCAACAGTGAGTGCGTCAGGACTGGTCACAGGCGTTGCTGCGGGTTCGACCAACATTTCTGCATCGCTTGGAGGAATTTCCGGATCCACTTCGCTGACGGTTTCCGCTCCAAGCCTGGTCTCAATTTCCGTTACGCCGGTCGGTTTGACGTTGGGCATCGGCATCAATCAGCAGTATGTAGCCACGGCTACATACAGTGATGGCAGCAGCGCCGATTTGACTTCGGGCGTGGCGTGGACATCATCGTCATCCTCAGTAGCAACAATCAACAGCTCTGGAGTAACGACTACAGTAGCCGCGGGGCAGACTACGATAACCGCTTCGATCAGCGGACTAAACGACACATCAACTCTGACAGTCGTTGCCGCTCAACTGGTCTCAATTGCGGTCAGCCCGGCAGTGCAATCCATCTCAGCCGGCACGACTCAGGCCTTCACTGCTGTCGGCAGCTTCGACGACGGAAGCACGCAGCTTCTGCCGTCAGTGACTTGGAGTTCATCGTTGAATTCCGTAGCGGCCGTCGATGCCACCGGCCTTGCGACTGGAGTCGGCACCGGCACCGCCACAATTACCGCAACGTCAGGGTCGGTTAGCGGCACGGCTTCGCTTACGGTCACGGCTGCGACCCTGGTCTCGATCGCAGTTACACCCGCGAGCTCAAGCATGGCCGTGGGAACGACAAAGCAGTTCACCGCAACTGGCACGTTCAGTGATTCCTCGACTCAGGACATTACCGCAGTCGTGGTTTGGACCTCGTCAAGTCCGGCCGCGGCGACGATCAGCGCTCAAGGGCTGGCTTCAAGTGTGGCAACTGGAAGTACGACGATTACTGCGGCGTTTGGCTCCGTGAACGCATCGACCGGGCTCACGGTTTCGACAGCTCATCTGGTTTCGATCACAGTAGCGCCGGCGAATCCGCGCATTGCCAAAGGGACCTCGATCAAATTTACCGCGACAGGGACTTTCAGCGACGGAAGCGTTGCTACAAACCTCAGCGGAGTTTCGTGGAAATCCTCCAAGCCGAATATCGCTTCGGTTCGAGGATCTGGTCTTGCGCATGGCAAAAAGGGTGGCACTGCGACAATCACGGCGTCGGCTTCAGGCGTGAGTGGCAACACCACTTTGACAGTCGGAACCGGAACACTGGTTTCGCTTGTCGTGATGTTCGTTGCCACCGGAACATTCAGCGACGGCAGTACGCAAGACATCACGCTGAACAGCCACTGGAGCTCGTCTTCGGCGAGCGTTGCCACCATCGCCAATGCGCCGAGCGTTGCCGGCTTGGCAAATTGCAACAATGCCGGGACCAGCACAATTGGCGCTAACTCCGGCGGCATCACGGGGACGGCATTGCTGACGGTACAGTAGGGCTAATGTCGTCTAAAGCTAAGCAACGACAGCTGGGTCGCTGCGAGCTTAACCGGTCCTAAGGACCTGCCGCGCAAGATCGGGAGGACACGACTCCCGTCGGACTGGTCCACGCTCGGAGATGATCCCAAGCACAACCGTGCGCGGGGCTAGGGCCGGATGTCCACCGGCGTTCCATTTTCCACCAGTCGCCAAATTTCTTCGATTTCCTGATCAGTGACCGCGATGCAGCCATCAGTCCAGTCGCGCGCACGATGCGCGGCGCCGACGAACCCATAGCCATTCGGCAGAGGCGGATATATATGTCACCACCTGTCGGTGTTCCCAACCTCCGTGCGTGCTCGCTATCGTTTGCGTTGGGATAAGAAATATGCAGTGAGCGATGAAACTGGCTGTGGACGTTTCTGCTGTCTATGACATACGTGCCTTCTGGTGTGCGATGGTCTCCTTGTCTCGTCTTTGGCCCGACCGGCTCTCCCCCAAGCGCGATCTTGTAAGTTTTGATCACCTGCCCAGCATGCATTAATTCCATAGTGCGGGCTTGCTTGTGAACGATGATGCGTTCGGCACGGGGCGCAGCGCAGAGGGGAGAAGGTAAGAGTAATGCCATCAGAGCGAAAGTTGCGGCTCTGTGGAACACATTTTTCATTTCTTACCTGCCAGATAACAGAAAACGGCGTCCGGCGACTGTCGCACTGATCTCACATTGCCGCGACGTCCTAGCCCTATTTCCCTGCCGGTACTTCGACCAGTGAGATATTTTCTTTCCGCACCAGGTCGTTAATCGTGGGCACGTCAGTCTCGGCAATTTGCTTCCACGTGGTGACCTGTTTTTCCAACCGGCCATGCAGTTGGTCGAACACCGCCAATTCCGCACTGGTTGGAGTACCGTCAGCGCCCTCCAGGGTGGAGCGGAAAGAATCGTACTGCTCATCCAACATGTTGGGATACCGCAAGTTTCCTTCTGAGCTTTGCATTTTTACTTGAATGAGCTCCTGCTCGACAGGCGCCGTCTTTTTCTCCAACTCATCGCAAGCCGCAATAACGGGTTTGCCTTTGTCGCCTTCCTCTGCCAATCTTTTCTTTACAACCGCAAGCTGAGCTTCGATATCTTCACGGACTTTCATTTGCAAATCGAAGCGCTTTTGCAGATCGGGCTGAGATACCTTGACCCGAGGATCGAGCTTGATCTCCAGCGGAACCGATTGGCTCTTTCCCGCAACGGTCAGTTTCAACGTGTAGGTCCCGGGCAAAACGTATGGCCCTTGCGGTCCATTGCCGGCATAGAATGCGCCAGGAAGTTCGGTTGGGCTTTCGTACCTCAGATTCCAGGGAAAGCGATTCATTCCCGCAGCGGTCGGCAGCAACTCGGGCGGACGCTCCAGGTCAGGCCACTCCGGCGGCTGCTCGAATTTATTCTTGGGCTTACTGGAGTAATGACGAACCGGTTTCCCCGCGCTGTCGAGAACGTCAAGCGTGATCTCGTCCTTGGATTCAGCTTTCAAAAAGTAGTTAACGACGGCGCCATTTGCCGGATTCTCGCCGACTGGGCGACGCTTATCGACTGCGTCGGGAAATTGCAAGCGATACGTTGCTGCCGGCTTATACAGGATTGCATCTTGACTGGCGAGTTGCGGGGTCAGTTGGCGCAATGGATTTACGTCGTCGTCGTCGAGTATCCAGAATGAGCGGCCGTTGGTTGCCACTGCCAGATCATCATCCTTGATTATGAGGTCGGTGATCGGAGTCGTCGGCAAATTGAGTTGCAACGGCTGCCAGTGCGCCCCGTCGTCAAATGAGACATAAACCCCCAGCTCTGTACCGGCATAGAGCAGATTTTTATTCTTTGGATCCTGTCGGACCGCGTGAACGTAAGCGTTATCCGGGATGCCGTTGGCGATCTTCGTCCAGGTCTTGCCGAAGTCGCTGGTCTTGTAGATGTACGGGCGAAGATCGTCATTTTTGTGACGGTCAACTGCCACGTATGCCGTACCAGCATCGTGAGGGGAAGCGTCAATCAGGCTGATTAAGCTCCATTCCGGGAGCAGCTTGTTCGATGGCGTCACGTTTGTCCAGTTCTTGCCCCCATCTCGTGTCATCTGAATCAGGCCATCGTCGGTGCCTGCCCAGAGCAAATCTTTCTGTACCGGCGACTCAGCGGTCGCGAATACGGTGTCGTAGTATTCGACGCTGGTGATGTCGAGTGTGATCGGCCCGCCGGAAGGTTTTTGCTTGCTCTTCTCATTCCTCGTCAGATCAGGACTGATGGTCGTCCAACTCATGCCATGGTCGGTGCTCTTGAAGATCACTTCGGCTGCGGTATAGAGCACGTCGGGATCGTGCGGTGAAAGCAAGACCGGCTCAGTCCATTGAAAACGATGTTCCAGCTCACCGGCGCCCCGCCCGGAAGTGTCCAGAGGCCACGGAGAAATGCTTTGCGCTTGTTCAGTGCGCTTATCAAAGCGAGTGACTACGCCGCCGCCGTCGCCGGCATAAACGATGTTCCCATCACGCGGATCAGGCGCGATATAGCCGGCCTCGCCGCCGCCTACGTCGTACCAGTCTTTATCTGAGATCACCCACTCGTCGGTATCGCGGGTCGCAATCGCGATGGTTGTGTTGTCTTGTTGAGCGCCGTAAAGGTAATAGGGAAATCGATTGTCAGCAATGACGTGATAGAACTGCGCAGTCGGCTGATTGTTCTGGCGCGTCCAGGTGCGCCCGCCGTCAACCGAGATGGTGACTCCGCCATCGTTGCCATTGATCAGTCGGTTCGGATCGCGGGGATCAATCCACAGCCCGTGATGATCGCCGTGCGGCGCCGGAAGCAGAGCAAACGTTTTACCTCCGTCAGTCGAACGGAATAAGCCAGTGTTGAGTACATAAACCGTATCGATGGACTTTGGATCGGCAAAAATGTGGGTGAAATACCAGGCACGTTGGCGATAGCGCTCATCCTCGTTGACGCGAATCCAGTGGTCGCCGGCATCATCGGAGCGATACAGGCCACCTTTTTCCGCCTCGATCAAGGCGTACACGCGAGTCGAATCTCCGCCGGAGACGCTTACTCCGATTCTTCCCATAATTCCGTCTGGCAAGCCGTTCCCC
>QHZR01000321.1 GCA_003224755.1 Acidobacteriota bacterium | reverse complement strand
TGTTTTCGTCTTTTCTCGCAACCGAGGCTGCCCTGCCCTTCGGCAGGCTCAGGGAAGGATCCTTCGCGGTTTTCGGAGGGTGCGAACCGGGAATGCCTGCGCTACGTTTTGCGACTCTTGAGATTTGGGATGAGGGGTGTGCCGACTTCGGTAGCCCCTTGGTTTTTACAAGGGCCTTCGCCGAATACTGCTTCCCGTCGGTTCCCTCGTGCCTTCCGCTCTTTGCCGGACGCCGAGGCGTAACTCCTCGCACCATGTGCTCTCCTCAGTTTTGCCATCTTAACATCGTGCGCAGCGCTGCTCCCCGGAGTGCCTAGTACCTTGGCTAAACCCGTTTCGCTCGCCGCTTCAGCTACAATCATCAAAAGGCGGGTGACTGTCGCGATTCGCCCAGCATCCAAATAAGTAATCTCTGAGGTTGTTATGAATGCTCCGTTGCCGTCGTCAGTGCGGCCGGCCATTCCGTCAGATGTGCAGCAGCTCATCTGCGTGGACTATCGCACGCTCAAGAACTCTGACACCGCGCAACAGCTTAAGAACCAGGTTTTCCCTGATAACCTCAAGCAGTTTGAGCTTGCGCTCAAAGGTGCCGGCATTGATCCGGATCGCGATGTGGACCAGTTGGCCTTTATCTCCTACCGTACGTCGAAGCAGGCGCTCGAAACTGTTGGTGCCGCCCAGGGAGTGTTCGCCAACAAAGCCGTGATGCGCAAGCTGCAAGTGAAGAAGGTCCGCCCGGTCAAGTATCGGGAAGCCAATATTTATCCGATGGGCAGCGGCATGGAGATGACCTTCATCGACGAAACCACGTTGCTATTCGGCGATGGACCCGCTCTCCGCGGTGCGCTCGATGCACGCGACGGCTATGTCCAGACTTTGGATTCGAATCCTGACATCGCAAATTTGATCGGAGACGTCGAATCAGGCGCGGTGTGGAGTGTGCTCGACCAGAAGGGTACGCAGAATATGATGCTGTCAGCTTTGGGCGACGCGTCGAAAGTCGGTGAGTACGACACCATCAAGAAACGAATTCTGGGATCTCGCTACACCATGAATTTTTCGAGCGGCGTGACGTTCGATCTCGACGTGATGACGTCTGACTCAGTGACCGCAGCAACGCTTTCATCTTTGGTCAAGATGGGCGTGTTGTACAAGAAGATGACTGCGAGTTCGGTGGAGAAAGCCGCATTAGAAGATGTGTCGGTGAACTCCGACAGTTCCAAGCTGCAGATGCACTTCAAGGCCGACGACAAACAATTCCAGTCATTGATTCACACGAGTTTGTTCGCCGCAGTATCACGATGAGAGAGACTTTCTAACTGAAGGATGCTTACGTGGGACAGGCGGCTCGCCTGTCCGGCCGTGATCGAAAGCTAGCGCCCACTTCGCTTCTTGGCTACCCACCCTTCCTTCACAATCTGCTTTGATCGCCCAATCGCCAGCGATTCCGCAGGCACGTCTTCAGTGATGCACGATGCCGCGCCCACATATGCACCCTTGCCGAGTTTTACCGGCGCAACCAGCGTTGAATCACTACCCACAAAAACGCCATCTTCGATCACGGTAGTGTGCTTGTGGACGCCGTCATAGTTGCAAGTGATCGTTCCCGCACCAATATTTACCCCTTCGCCAATTTCCGCGTCCCCGAGATACGTGAGATGGTTCGCCTTCGAACCTTTCCCCAGCTTTACTTTTTTTGTCTCAACAAAATTGCCGACGTGCGCGCCCTCGCCGATTTCGCTACCGGGCCGCAGATGCGAGTATGGGCCCAGCAGCGCACCGGCTCCGACCCGAGCGCCATCAAGAACGCAGCCTGGCCGGATGGTTACTCCGTCGCCGATCTGAGAATTCTGCACCACCGAATACGATCTGATCCGGCAATCGGCGCCGATGCGAGTCTTGCCCAGCAATTGCACAAACGGCTCTATTGTCGTGTCCGCGCCGATTTCAACGTCGGAGTCAATCACGCAACTCGCAGGATTGAATATGGTCACGCCTTCATCCATCAGCTTCCGGCATTTGTCCGCTCGCATTTTCTGATCGAGCTCGACTAGTTCTGCCCGCGTGTTGCTGCCGAGAATCTCCCATGCATTGTCGGTTTGAATTGCAACCACCGGTTTTTTCGCCCGGCGCAGCACAGCGGCCATGTCGGTGAGGTAATACTCGCCATGCGGATTATCGGTCTTGAGTTTCTCGATGTGATCGAAAAGATCTTTCACCGATAATGCATAAAAACCCGAGTTGATTTCGCGAATTTTCCTCTGTGCCGGCGTGCAAGGCTTCTCTTCCACGATCTCCTTGACTTCGTGGCTCTTGGCCCCAGCTCGAATAACGCGCCCGTATCCCGTGGGATTTTCCAGATGCGCGCTCAGAAGCGTCATGGCCGAGCGACTTCGCTGATGAAAGTCTCTCAACCTTTCTATGGTTGTTGACGAAATCAGCGGAGCATCGCCCGAAAGAATAATCACCTGGTCGTAACCAGCGAGCGGCTTGGCCGCGCACATCAAAGCATGGCCCGTTCCGCGCTGCGGTTCCTGCCTCACAAACCGGATGCCGGTGCCTTCTACAGCCCTCTGAACCGCGTCCGCTTCGTGCCCGATGATCGCGTAGATGTCTGCGGCGGCAGCGACCTTCCTGGCCGAGGCAATCACGTGGGCCAAGAGTGGTTTCCCGCCGACTTCGTGCAACACCTTAGGGTGTTTTGACTTGAGCCGCGTACCCTTGCCAGCGGCCATGATCGCGATGGCGGTTCTCCGCGAGGTCTCTGGTTTACTCATGTGTGTTCAATATAACTGTTCGCAGGTTCAGCTCTGAGCGACCAGCGAGCAATTACTGGTTCGCTCATCGCTCGCAACTCGCCGCTTCCGTCCCACTTATCCACAACCTCTAATCCCCGTAACCTTTTGGATTTTATGCCCGTTCTGGGATTGGGTCTGGAGGTGGAATCCCGCTTATCAACACAAATTGTTTGTGCAATGTTTTGCGTACTCTGCTAGCATCAGCCGCAATAGCAGTGCCAAATCTTCCATGGATTTCATGTATTTAGGACACCATGCGCCGGTGGACTCTGGTACATCAACTGCAACGAAAGTTGTAGTCTCTCCCCTGCAGACTGTCTGGGGCTAACTGCGTATTAGGAGAGCGTTTTGAAGCATTCGCGTCGTCGGGCAAGAAGCCGTAGAAGGGGCAGTGTAGCATTCGCAGGCATCGTCGTTCGCAGCCTTGCGTTTCTCACGCTGCTAGCTGGTTGCGTAGCAGTCACCCGCTGGATTTCCCAGGAAGGTGCCCGCAATGTCGAACTCCTGCTACCGTCCTCTCACTCCGTAGCCAGGGACATTTCGGTTCTGGCTGGACCTCAGCCGCCGGACATCCAGGCGCGCAATCGCCGCCTGGTTTATCCCTACTCGATTGTTCCTGGAGGCGTGACGTCCGCCGCTGAACTACGCGAAGCCGCCGATCACGATCCCGTCGTTGCCGAGCACTACCGCGGTTTCGATTACGGCCGGACGCGCGTGGTCGAAGTCAAGGAACCGCGGCTCGTCTATCTTTCTTATCGCCGCAACGGCAAGGTGCATTGGACCCACAAACAGGCCAGCCTCCATAAAGGCGAGAAGCTGCTGACCGACGGCAAAATTACGGCCCGCACTCGCTGTGGCAACCAGGTTTCAGTTTTGCCGCAGGCCGACACTTTGCTCGAGGAACCGACCATGGCCGAACTGGATCGCCCAGATGCGGTTGCCAGCGGCATGGAATCGCCTCCTTCAAATTTTGATTCAAGCCTATTAAGCGTTGACCCCGCGCTCCCGATTGGGCCGTCATCTCCAGGCAGCGGGCTCGGAGGGGGGCCGGTTGGCGGAATGCCTCCTGGAGGCTTTATTCCGCTGCCGATAGGCGGCGGGCCCGGCGTTCCAATCAGCAATGGCTGCGTGCCGAAGCCGAACAAGCCTTGCCAGAATCCACCGCCCCCTCCGCCACCACCGCCACCACCTCCACCCCCACCGCCGCCTCCTCCCGCGGTACCAGAGCCCGGAACCGTCGTGCTTGTCGCCTCCGGTGTGGCTGCCATGTTGGCGCGCGTTCGCAAGTCTAGAAGCTAGTTCGCAGCCTAGATCTGGGTTCTCCTTTTTTTAAGGTTCGCGCTCAAAGATAGTTTGGGTTAAAGAGCTCGTTGCAAAGCCGCGAAGCGGCGCAAGAATGCAGCCCAGGGCGCAGCCCTGGGTAATGGCGCAGGTGCGGCAAGCCCAGAAGAGGCGAAAGAAGCCTGCTAAAGACCGTTTGCACCATTGGTTCTAGTACCAAAGTGCGGATCAGCACATGCCGTGCGCTGCTAGAATCCGCTCAGGATCATGCGGTTCTCCCCTTATTTACGCGCGATCTGGATCGTTGCGCTGTTTTTCTCCGCAGGCACGGCCCTCGCTGCACGGCAGGGTACTGTTTCCAGAGTAACGATCATCAGCAACGATCCCTTCCAGCTCCAGATTCAGACGAATGGAACCGAGGCACCGCAAACCCAGATCGTCTCGTCTCCGGAACGACTTATCGTTGACATCCCGAACGCTCTTCCCGGTCCGGCTTTGCATGGCATCGCGGTCCATCGAGGCGAGGTTCGGGGTGTTCGCATAAGT
>QHZR01000350.1 GCA_003224755.1 Acidobacteriota bacterium | reverse complement strand
TCTTCGGTGAAGCGGGTCTTCACCGAAATGTCGATGGGTGTGATCGTCACTTTCTTCCAGGGAGCGCGCAGCACGATTCGTGCCGCCTCCGGATCGAACCACCAGTTAAACTCGCGGCGCGCGTCGATGGCGCCGGGATCGATTGCGCCTTTGTTCGCGTATAACCCTCCGCCCATCATGACAAATTCTTTCGCCAAGGTCGCAACTTCGGGATCGAGCTTCAGCGCCAGGGCATAATTCGTGAGAGGACCGCCCGCCCAGAGAACCACTTCGCCCGGATACTTGTGCACCATCTTTACTATGAATTCTGCGGCTGAACCTGGGGCTGCTTGAATGTGAGGCGCGCCCTCCTTCATGGGAGGGACAATATCGGGCGGGTGATAAGGCTCGTCATAAACCGTGGAGCGATTGGCTGCGAAGTGCTCCGTCCAACACCCTTTGTATTCGAACTTGCCGTAAAGCGCCTCCCAGCGTTCAGTCTCTTCCTTGGAATTCAGCAGCGGAAATTCGGCGCCCTTGTATACAGCCACGTCGGTGCGTCTGGCAATTTCCAGCAGGCGCAGCACGTGCTGAGTCTCTTCTTTCACCCACTGGTCGCCGCTGACGGTGGTGATGCCGAGGACGTCAAATTTATCCGACTGCAGGAAAACAAGGATGGCCTGCTGATCGCTGGTTCCCGGCCCACGCGCATCCTGGTCAACGATGACTTTGATTTTTTGAGCGGAGGCGGAGGAGATCAGGGCAAATGAGAGCGCAAGAATCAGGGCACATTTAGGCATTGGCAAGTCTGATAGATACTCTCATTAAATGTCAGATTACAGCTCGGATCAACGGCACGAAATTAAAGGCAGACTGAAAAAAATTCAGTCTGCCCAAAAGTTGAACGCAATTATCTCACGCCCTAGAAACGAAGCTTGAGTGCGAACTGAATCACGCGTGGATCGTGAACGGTTTGATTCACCTGACTAAAAGTTGAGGGTGCGAATACGTCCTGCATCCCGGTTGCTGAACTCCCGGTCAGCCCAAACTGTGGATGGTTAAAGATATTGAAGAATTCGGCCCGGAAGTCCAGCTGCATGCTCTCGCTAATCGGGAAGTGCTTAATGGCCGAAAAATCCGTATTCACGAAGCGGGGGCCGTAGACGGGCGCTCGATTTGCGAGTCCCAATTCTCCTACTGGGGCCGAAACAAAAGCGCAGGGGTTAAACCAACTCGAAAGACTGTGGACCTGGTCTGCCGCCCGCCCCCCCTGTGAAATGGTCATTTGACACAGCGGATCGGGATTGGTGGGAACCGGCCCTGCCTTGTTCGGGTCAGCTATTTGATCAGGTCGGTTTAGACTGACCGCCCCATTGAACAAAAAATTCGATCCCGAGGCGTTGGTGGTGAATGTCGAGTTGGGAGTGGAATCGACGATGTAAAGCGGGAATCCGGTAGTCGCCTTTTCAATTACGTCCACTTCCCAATTTCCCAGAATAGCGTTCACGGGTCCACGCCAACTGCTCCCGAACTGCTTGCCTTTTCCAAAGGGCAGGTCGTAAAGAACACTAGCGGTGAACGAATGATTGAGATTTAGTTGAGACAGAGCCCAGTCTGCTCTTTGAGCCCCGGGCAAGGGCCAATACGTTGCTCCCGGCGGAGTGCCTAGACCGTCCGGAAAACCTGAATCGAAAGTGCGGGAATAAGTATAACCGAACAATGCATAGAGACCGTGGCGCGCGCTCTTGGTTTCAGCCTTGATTTGGAGGGAGTTGTACCGGGCACGCCCTACGTCGTTCACGTTAGAGATGACCCCGAAGGGAGCGTTCGGTTTCACATATCCGCAACCGAAGGTATACCCGGGAACAGGGCTCATTCCGCCGGGGCAGGCATCTGGAGAATGGATAGCCAGATTCATACCATTCACCAAGATATGCGTGCTGTAGGAACCTGCATACCCTGCCGTTAGAACGACATTCCCCGGCAGTTGGCGTTCAACGTTCAAGTTGTATTGCTGAATCATACCTTGCTTGAAATCGCGATTTTGTGACAGCACGCTCCCTGGGAACGTATCAGGGTTCGGGGGTGTCATGATCGGTTGAAGATTGGCCTGTAGGAAAACACGCTGAATACCACAGTTGACTGGGTTCGGTGAGGTGGAATTGCCGAACGGACAAGTGGGGACTCCCGCAAAGTTTTGCGATTCAATCAAGTACGGGGGGTTCTGCCATAGTCCCTGCCCACCCAGGTTCCAGGAAGTGTCGTGGTAAATGGCATATCCAGCGCGGACGACCGATTTCTCGCTTCCGAGTGGTTTCCAAGCCAGCCCGATGCGAGGCTCGAGAGCCGTTTTGTCCAGTTGAATGCCGAGGCGCGGGTCGCTATGAATGCACAGGGTGCAGCCTGCTATCGAGGCAGAGCCGGCGACGAAGAGCTTGGCACTCGCAACGTCAAAGTTCGCCTGACGGTTTTGCGCCTCGGTAGTGGGCGTAACAATAGCCCAGGCAAGCCCTAGGTTCAGCGTAAGATTGTTTGTCACCCGCCAGTCATCCTGCACGAATGGACGAAACACCTTCCAGCGACGACCAGTTGTAGCTCCTTGGAATGTTTGATCGTGAATTCCCAGGCCGATTTGACCCATAAGGAGATCCGCTGAGGCGTCACCGCTAATTCCGAAGGGTATCAAGAAGCCATCCTGGAAAGCCTCGGCGCGGACATTCAGTTGATTCGCGCGAACCTGACCTCCAATTCGGATGTCGTGTTTACCGCGGATCATATCGAAAGAATCCGAGATGGAAAATACGTTAGTTCCTCCTTGGAAGGGAGCAAAACCGCGATCGCCAAGCGACCAGTAATTGCCGACGATGGTCGAGCTAAGACCGCAACTTTCGCAGTCCTTGGTTGATTGGTTCAGGCTCGGCGGATACCCGGTGATACTGTCGCAGGCGCTGCTCAGGTTGGCTCCCTGAATGCCGATTTTCGCCGATAGACACGATCCTGCTGCTATCCCAGTGATGTGGTTGAAAATTCTGTTGAAGCCTCCGCTGATCTGATTGATAGTGCGATCAGAAAATACATGCGTTTCAGAGAGAGCTACATTGCGTCCATGGTTAGCGAACGTCACGGAACTTGCAAAAGCACCCTGTTCAGCGAACCCGGGCGGTCCACCGCCCGGCGCAAACGAAGTTGCCTGATCGTAGCTGAAGCGAGCGAAGGCAGAATCCTTGCTGGAAAAATTGTGGTCTAGACGTACATCGAACTCGCCTTCGTCCAGTCTGCGGGTAGGAATGTTGGTGAAGTTGAAACCCACCGCCGCGTTACTGGCATTTGCAGTGGGATAAAAATTCATCATCGCTTGGCCGGTCGGGTCGATCATGTTGGCCGGAATTTTGTTGCAGTTCACACCTGTGGGTTGTACACCGCCGGCTAGTGCATCCAGCGGGGCTCCCGTGATTGGGTCACACTGAAAGGCCGTGAAGGTATACGGATTCACAAGATCGATGAAACCGTTGGGGTTGCTAGCTCCGCGGGGCGTACCGAAAGGATCCAGCGTGTAATCCCCGGTTTTCATCGCCGGCGTGGGAATCAGGCCTACGAATGGCACCCCATATCGCTGCCTCCTTCCTTGATAATCAACGAAGAAGAAGGTTTTGTCCTTCTGGATCGGACCACCTACGGCGCCCCCAAACTGATTCAGGTTGCGCTGCTCCCTAGTCGGTGCGAAAAAGCTGCGAGCGTCCAGCTTTGTGTTGCGGAAGAACTCAAACACTGATCCATGCAAGGCATTCGATCCAGATTTCGTGGTCACCAATACTGTCGGACCAGCCCGGGTCCCATATTCGGCCGAATAATTGTAGGTAAGAACCTTAAATTCCTGGATCGCGTCAATCGAGGGTAAAATCGAGATGCCGCCAGCGGTCAACTCGTTGTTGTCGTTGCCGTCGAACAGCCAGTCCGTACTTTGGGCACGCGATCCGCCAACGGAAAGGGAGTAAGTTCCGCGGGCCGAGACTTCGCTGCTGAGACCATTGTTAAAGAAACTTTGCGGGTTTGTTTCCTGGGTCGTGCCTGGCGTCAAGGTCGCCAATTGGACGAAATCGCGACCATTCAAAGGAAGGTCGGCCACTTGCTCGGCGGTGATTACCTGACCCAGGGTGGGAGTGGACGTCTCCACCGCCACTTCGGTCGCGCTTACTTCAACCGCCTCTGTGACCGAACCGGGTACAAGGGTAAAATCCACTTCACGCTGCTCATTCACTTGCAGCCGAATGTCTGTCTGTTCGACAGTCTTAAAACCCTGGGAATTCACTCGAATCGTGTAATTCCCGACGGGCAGCAAAGGCGTAAGGTAATGCCCGGTGTCATCCGTCTTCGTTTCGCGAGAAAGCCCCGTGCCTTGCGAGGTGACGGTCACCG
>QHZR01000349.1:4395-6315 GCA_003224755.1 Acidobacteriota bacterium | reverse complement strand
GTGCGATCAGTTCCCGGAGTTCCACTTCATCCTTTGTTGCCTGGCTTGGTTGTGTCGTACCTGCCATCGCTCACTGCCTTTCATCTCGACCGGCACATGCTTCTAGGTTATGCGCTTTGTTGGTGAGGGTGCAATCTTATGTAACGTGCTCCATGTGCCCACAAACCTTCGTGCCTTGGCTGGTCAATCAAAAGGGCCATTCAAATAGCAGAGTCGACTCAAGAGTATTATTGATTCATCTTTGATTTTTTTTTATGCCTTCGCCAGCCGAGAGATTGCCAGAATCATATCCGCTCATAGACAAGAGTTCGATACGAATCAAGTCTCCTGCCCTAGCAGGGATTGAAAAAAGTCTGTTGCAGAATATTGGTAGCCTCGAATCTTTGCTTGGGATGCCGAGGCTTTTAGTGTGTTTCCTCGGGGTTGTGCGCGACATGTCTTTCATATCGTTCAAGCATGCGGTGCAAGCCTCGATTGCAAAGGATAGTGTCGAGGGCACAGCCCCATCCCTGTTTGAACAACTGGACAGCTACGTCGACAATCATGAGCGTTTTCGGCAGCTCTGGTCCGGCTCTGGTGAAGAGCTCAAGAAACTATGCGAAAGCGAGACAAGCTATGGCCTCCGTCTTACTGCTGCGATGGAAGTGTTGAAATTAGCGGTTGTATCTGGTAGTTGGACGGCACTAGAGTGCGCCGCAAGCGATTGCTGGGTTGCGGCCCTAAACCAAAGCCCCACGCCGCTGGCTCACCGAGCAATAACTTCCATGCCACAGGAGAACGAGATTACGGAGATATCATCAAGACAGATCCCCGTAGGTCTAGCCGCAAAGTACAATTTTGATTTACGAAATTGCCTTGGAACAATCTTGAAACCGAAATTCGACTTCACCAGCATTGCCGGAATTAAAAAAGCTTTCACCGTGGCTTTCAAGGGCTCAGACCAGATCGCTCAGCTTCAAAGAATCCTTAGTGACCCGGTCCTTTGGGAGCTAGAAGTCACTCGGAACTTGATTGTTCACCGGGCTGGAATTGTAGACGAAGAATATAACAAACTGTTGTCTGCGGACTTGCCGCTGGGCAAATCGTTGGAACTCACCGATAATAGCGTACGAACATTTGCTGAGAAATCGGCCATTGCTGCCGCTGCAGTTCTTATCTTCGTTGACGACCGGCTGAATACCCAAACTTAAGCGGCATCCGGGATGAATAAACCCCGCTGGTTGCAGTTCCTCGTTGGTCTGATTGGCAACAATCACGGGCCTGCGGCAGTGATACGAAAATATTAGCGGTGTACATGGCAAAACGAGTTTCCAAAGTTGAGGATGGTTTTGCCGCGAAACGGCAGCGCGAAAATGCATACCGCAAGAAGCGCAAGGCAGTCAAAGGCGAATGCACGATTCCCCCTCCGCCAGTGAAGCACGCAGCGTCACGCTCTCTAACCCAACTAGCAAGCGTGCGATTGCTGATTATGTCGAATCGCAGGCTCGCAGTGAGAAAGTGCAGCATGCGGAGAAAGTCAAATCCGAGCACCTGTTTGACCGCGACTATGATTGCAGGGACGTGCATACCCAGCGCGACAGGTATTGGGTAATCACGTCGCCTTCCAATTTGTACTCCCAAAGATATTTTCCAAGTCTTGATTTCACTCTCTCGTTCCACGTCGGCGTGACAGCCCGCGTCATGGCCATGCAAAGGGGCGCGCCTGACCTTGCACAATTTGCGCGGTTAACCCCTGTTTGGCGCAGATGGGAGCAAGCCGCTGGATCTTGCGATGCTGCCGAGGAGGCCGAAGACTTTCAGGCTGTCGGAGTGAGATGCAGGGAAACTCTGATCCAACTCGTGCGGTTGCTTTCCAAACCGGAGATGGTTCCACAAGGTACGGAAGTGCCCAAGCGAGCCGCCGAGGCGCGCCGCGCGGGG
>QHZR01000349.1:0-4344 GCA_003224755.1 Acidobacteriota bacterium | reverse complement strand
AATGAATTGCGGAGTCACTTGTTCTTTTCGATATGCACGACGAAATCATGCCGAATCTCGTCGTCAGCTAGGCGCTGTCCACAAAGTTGGCAGCGATACGCCTTTCTGTATTCCTCGCCTTTTCCCAAATATACCGTAGGGCCGTTCTTTCCATCACACCAGTAGATATCGGAATAGCCTAACGGCTGCTGGCTTAACGTGCCGCGTGCCCATGTCATTTCCATAGCTCTTTCTTCTATCAGTGCACCAGATGCGTTGCAACTGTGAATTATCGGCGGGGACTGTGGAAAGCTGGGGCGCTGTGCGGCGCGGCTACTACGCGCGGTGCGCGCAGTTTGCAAGTCTTCACAGCTTGAGGCTAAAGAGTAGATTTAGGTATAAGCCCTGCTCTTCGCGGGCAGGAGAAAGGAGTTTTTAATGGAATGCGATTGCACTAGTACGGATCACCCTAATCATCGCGGCGTACCATGTTCGGAACCCGCTACGAAAGGTCATTTGTGCGGGCCATGCGACCTGCGCGTGGAGGCAGAATCCGCAGCTTGGCGGACGCCAGATACAGGCAACCCGCCACCAGAAGTAATTAGCGTCGTGGAGTTGCTGGCAGCCTGAAATGCGGCGCTGATATCAGTAGTGCAAACCCGCCTCGTTTTTGCACTAACTTTGCACTGACTGAAAAATATGGCGGTCCCTGTAGCGGCGACCGCTTACGAGTCAGCTGCTCTACGGGGACTGACTTCGCAAATCAGGCGCAAACTTTCACGAGTTCTGCCAGAGCCTGCCAATGCCGCGGATGTGGGCGGTAGCCTTCGCGTATTCGACCTGCGTACCAGCGGGAAACTCCAATCCGTGATCGAATGGCGGATGCTGAAATGTCTGCAAGTAACGGCTCGACTTTTTGCGAAAACACTTCGCTCGTGAGCCAAGCTGGTTGGCTGGACGCATCCCAGGACGAGCGCGCGTTCGCATGGTGACGTTCGGATTCTGCATGTCTCGCACGGGCTTCGGGACTGCGCGCCGCCACCCGCCCAATTCGCGCAGCATTCACAAAGCGTTCGGTCGCACTAGTTACGGCGCAATTGGCACAGTGCGTTCGCCCATCCCTAATGGTCTTTCCACAACCCCGACAAAGGTTCTCTACTCGCGGTGATGCTGGCACTATCGGTGCTGATGCGATGCCCTTCGCTTCGCGTCTGTGGCTCTGGGTTAACCGCGTCGGCGGGAGATTGCTCTGCGTTCGTCTGCGAGATGTTGGCCAAAGCTGCTGAGCGACCCATTCGGCGACAGGTCCAACCGCATGCGACCATGCTTGAGCAGTCTCAGCCAGGCGACTCGCGAATTGTGCCATTAAGCGGCAGTTTCCATCGCGCCGCTCGAAAAACCATTCCCGTCGCAGCGGTTGGCTGAGAATCCAATCGAGCACGTAAGCATCGACGAGCGGGCGAATCGCTTCCATGAGATCGCATGCCAAACTGTCGCGAGCGCGCGTATCCACGTGTATGACGCCAAGACCAGGATCGAGTCCCAAAGCTGCCGCGGCGAGCCGGGATTCCGCTTCAAGGAGTGCGTACAGATAATTCAGCATCGCGTTTGCAGGATTGGCAGCGAGCCGAGGGGACCCAGACAGTGGCGACTTTCTGGTGCCGAAAATGCGCCAGTGATCGGGCACTCGAATCAGGTCAGCTTTCGGGAATATGATTGGCACATCTCGCCAAGCTGCCCAATAGATGGCTGCCCCTTGTGATTCGAGCAAGCGAATTTCATCAAGTCTCGTTGTGTTCGGAAGAGCAGCTCGGAATCTGGCAATTGTGTCGGCAGTAGGTAAATCACGTAGCTTCGTGCGTACAACCTGCTCCTGTCCCGCCAGCTTGCGAGAAATTAACTCGCGTGCGATTACCAATCCAGCCCCAGACTGAGCTGCAAAAGCCTGAGCGCGTCTCAGTTTGGCATCTGAGGGGCGAACCGGGCCGGTTGTTGCGAGCACAGAGCCGTCGCGCTCCAGCATAACGAATGCCGCATCCTGATCCGTCAGCCATCGCAGCGCGGCAAGTGAAATCATGCCGTCCGAGCCGATCACGATCAGCCGCTCTAGCCCGTGCCCAACACGTGGAAATCGAAATCGCCTGCGCTCAGCGCCGATTCCATCCTCAACAATCAGGTGTCCTTTATCCACTCGAACCTGAATGCCGTACCCGAATAGGCTCAAGACGCCATGTCGGAGTACAGACGAATTGTGAGATGCTGGGACTTGAGATACGTTTTGTGTAGCTGCCATTTGGAGCCAATCCCTCCTTTGGTGGTCAGGGCTTGTCGTCTGCTGGTAACAGGCGGCAGGCCCGCTTGCGCTGACTTACTGCGATTTGAAGTGCGCCGTTTTCCACTCAGTCGGTACTTTAGTTGTGCGCGCCATCTCCATAAAAGCCTTCAAGCCATTTTCATACCACTTCTGCCACATTTTGCTGCGCTCGTCCGATTTCCTAATGGAACAACGCCAACAACCGCAGTACCGTTCATTTTCAGCTAGCGGGCGATTTCCGTAGTTCGTTATCCAAAACGGGCCACCTGCTGCATGCTTCATGTTGCGCAGTCTTTCAATTGCGGTCATGGGGCTTAGTCCGCATAACGCCCCAGCCATACCACGGGCCAAATACTCTATGCGCGAGTCATCGCCGTAGCTCGACCGTGGAAATCGCTTGTTCCGTTTCATCGCAAGAAACTGGGCGGCATTTTCCAACACATGCCCTGGAAACGGCGTCAAGCCAGTTCTTCGAACATCGGGCAATCTTGCCCAGCGACCGCACGCTTTGCGCAGAGCCGCATAGGTATCTGCTCGAATCAAGTCCGCCCAGATCTTTCGTCGGGCTGCTGCAGTTAGAATGAGGTAACTCCTGTGCATGTTTTGGAGCGAACGGATTTCTTGATCTCGTTGCTCCTCTGCCCACCAGCGCTCCACCGGGTTTGGAGGTCTTCTCAGGTCTCCGCGTTCTCCAAAATAAACAGCAAGACGCCTAGTGGTAAGCAGATACTCGTTGGGGCTCATCCGCCTCAGCTGTTCAATAAAAGTACGAGTTTCAGCCTTGGTTAAACCGGTCGGCGGATCTTGCTTCATAGGAAGCTGCGTACCATCTCGAAGCAAGTGAAAAGCCTTAAAAAATTCGAACTCCCAAGTGCTCAGCAACCCCATATTTGCCGGTTTAGGTCCGCGCTTACCCATTAAGCAAAATAATTCGTGCCAAAGTATGCCAACAATAGCCAGTTTACTCTTGCCGCCCTGTTTCTTCAATGGAAGACTTTAGACCAAAGACCAGAGTGCGGTGCTCGCCGCCTGACGGAGGAAGACGTGAAACGCCAAACCAGACGTAAACAAAGGAAGAAAAAGCGGCCGGCTTTACAAGCGGCAAGAAAGCAAGTCAACCCAACAACCGTCGAAGAGTTTTTTGCGATGCCAGAGCGCACCCAGGAGACTTTGATTGGAGTCGCCAACACGGTTTCGAAGATGAGGTCGGACGGCGACTCGCTACCTAAAGCGTCACGGCAATTCGGGGTTTCCCGTCGTGACGTGATGCGCTGGGGCCGCCCCGCCCTCAAAAAGCTTAAGAACGGCCGGTACGCCGCCAAAGCCTATGATCGTCTCCTGCGTGTCGTGATTGTAGTTTCAAAGCGCGAAGGGTTGCTGGAGGTCGCAACGCGGGACTCGCGCCAAGCCAGCAAGGCAGCCAAGCATTCAGCTGCTGTCCACCGTTACCTCGAAACCGGCGATGCCTCGGCGCTCGCGCGGTTCAATGGCAAGCACGTCATCGATGCTAAAGGAAAGAGAGTCGCATTGCTTACCGACCTCGAAGAGTTGGATCAGCTGGACTCTGCTGGTGTGCTCTCGTTCGAATCTCTTTACGCGAGGAGCCTGTGATGCGGCAACTTCCAATGCGTGATCAGATTGGGGCTTATCGTCGAAAAATTGTGTCCGCTCGACATTTCGGTCTCGATGCCGCTTGCTCGTGCGGCGAGAAAAGACCGGAGGCTCTGATTCCGGGCACGAAGCCAGCGACGTGCGCGGCGTGTCAAAGGACTGCACTTGGACAAACAATTATGGATAAGCATCATTTCGCTGGTAGAGCAAACAACCCGGCAACAATACCCGTTCCAGTGAACGACCATCGCGCCCGGCTGAGTGTGGCCCAGTCGGACTGGCCGAAACCAACGCTGATAAATGCACAAGGCAGCCCACTGCTCGCCGCTGCTGGTTGTATCCGCGGATTCATCGATACCGTCCTCTACTTGATCGAAGAAGGCTTGCTTTGGATCGCGGACATGCTTGAAAAGCTCGACGAATTTCTGCGGAAAGAATTA
>QHZR01000348.1 GCA_003224755.1 Acidobacteriota bacterium | reverse complement strand
TTGCGTGTCCGGCGCAGGGACTCCACCTTCTGCGCCGTTTCCGGAATTGCGGATGCCAGGTCTCTCTCCGCTTGTTCTTGAAATGCACTCGGGTCAATGCCGTCGGCTATCTTTTTTCCTGCCTCACTGGCCTGGCGTAGGATGTTCTTGATTCGTTTGAAAGCGATGGAGATCGATTCGAAATCCTGTGACGGGCGGGCTTTAGTTACAGCTTCTGCGCGCGCGATTGCGTCCACAATATCGTCAGCATCAGACGCCAACACTGCCTTCACCACGTCATACGCGAAGCCACGAACGTCGCGCAGGAAGAACTCCAGCCGTTCGCGGAAGAACTCACGTAAGCTCCTGTCGTAATCGACCTTGCCAGAAAATTTCTTCTCCGCCTCTGATCCTCTGTAGGCTTCGCGTGCGTCAGTGCATAGTTGGCCAAGACTCAACGGCAGCTTGTGCTCGGCAATGATCTTTACAATCCCGTTCGCCTGCCGTCTCAGCGCGAATGGATCTCTCGACCCCGTCGGTTGTAGTCCCAAGGAAAACATGCCGGAAATGCTGTCCGATTTATCCCCAATCGAGAGCACCGCGCCTTCAATTGTGCGCGGGACCGAATCCTCGACAGACTCCGGCTTGTACTGATCGTAAATGGCATCCGCGATTGCCAACCGGGTGCTTTCCGGCATATCGGGATCCAATTGCTGCACTCGCGCGTACAACCCACCCACAATTCCCTGCAACTCCGTGAATTCTTTTACCAACTCGGTCGTGAGATCAGCTTTCGCCAGGCAGGCCGCCTTATGCACAACCCCTGGACGAACCGCGATGCCGCTCTGCCGCACGATCTCCGAAAGCCAACTGCAAAGCCGCTGCACCCGGAGGGTTTTTTCGTAGTAGCTGCCCAGATCTCTCTGAAAGGTGACGTGTTTGAGCAGCTGTACCCGTTCTCTCAGCGGAATTTTCTGATCCGTCTGCCAGAAGAAACGCGCATCGTTGAAACGTGCTCGCAGCACGCGCTCGTGCCCATGCCGAATGATGCCTTCGGGATCGCCGTCGGTGTTCAAGACGGCAAGAAAATGAGGCGCCAGCTTGCCATTGGCGTCCTCGACAGCGAAATACTTCTGGTGGTCGCGCATCACTGTGACCAGCACTTCTTCCGGCAATTCCAGAAATTCACCATCAAAGTTACCGAGAATGACGGAAGGAAACTCCGTCAAATTGACCACGGTGTCGAGCAGCACCTTGTCTTCGCGCCAGCGCGCGCCCGCAATAGCTCGCGTCGCGGCATCGAGCCCTTTCCGGATCTGCTGTTCGCGTGCGTCGCGGCCGAGCACCTTCGTCCGCTCCAAAGCTTGAATGTATGCGGCGCCCGCACGAGGAATACTGATCTCGCTCTTGGCCAGAATGCGATGTCCGCGTGTCTGATGGCCGGCAAGAATGCCATCGAATTCCAACTGAATCACCTCGTCATCTAACATCGCGACCAGCCATCGCACTGGACGTACGAAGCGCTCATTGGGCTTTCGCCAATACATATTTTTTGGCCAGTAGATCGAAGCAATCTCCTTGGGAAGAAACTCAGCCAGGATCTCACTTGCTGCGCGACCCTTCTTTCGAACCGTAGCAGCCAAGTATTCACCCTTTGGAGTTGTGATCCTCTCCAGTCGCGAAACATCAATCCCGGCCTTCTTGGCGAAAGCTTGTGCAGCGGGAGTAGGTTGGCCGTCTTTGAAGGAAACGCTTACGGATGGACCGGTGACCTTCTCAGTAATATCAGGCTGCGCTGCTGGAATACCCGGAGCCAAGATGGCCAACCGCCGCGGGGTGTCGAGATGGATGATGGTTTGCGCGGGTGCAAGCCGCTCCCGACTCAGTAGGTCATTCACCCGTTTTTCCAATTCCTGCGAACCGGCGTCGATCATCCGCGCCGGAATCTCTTCGCAGCCGATCTCGAGTAAAAAATCAGGCATGAAGTAAATGACTACTGCCCCAGAATTATTGCCAGGAGAGAGTGGCCCTCATCACATCCTGTCCGATGGCACTTTAAGAAGTGACGGTTACTTTCTTTGACTTCGCTGCTCTCGGCGGCTTCGGTACTGCTTTGATCATGTCATGCTGCGCGACACTCTTGCCTCCCCCCTGCTGATCCAAATACGCTTTCGTAATCCCTACAGCGAGCGAGCGCACACGCGCAATCACGCCCACGCGCTCCGTCACGGAGATCGCGCCCCTTGCGTCCAGGATGTTAAATAGGTGAGAGCATTTCAAACACAAGTCATAGGCCGCAAGCATCGGGAATCGCGCTCGGTCCCGCGCCAATCCGTCTGTGGCACGCTTCTCCTTTTGAAGTGCAGCATACCCTTCGAGCACCTTCTTGCATTCGGATTCGCAAAGCTCAAAATGTTTCCACGTCTTCTCCACGTCGGCCGCTTCGAAGTTGTACACAGAAAACTGCTGCTCCTCGGCCAGCCGAACGTCCGCATATGTCGTGACCTGACCAGTTTCCGGATCGCGCGCCCACGCGATGTCATAAATGCTGTCCACATCCTGAAGGAAAGCCGCAATTCGCTCCAGTCCGTAAGTCAGTTCGGCGGAGATGGGGAACAGATCCACGCCCCCACATTGCTGAAAATAAGTGAACTGGGTGATCTCCAGACCATCGAGCATCACCTGCCAGCCAATCCCCCACGCGCCCAGCGTCGGCGATTCCCAGTTGTCCTCTTCGAACTTGATGTCATGCTGCCGCAGATGAATGCCCATCGCGCTCAGCGATTGTAAGTAAAGTTCCTGCACATCTTCCGGCGGCGGCTTCAAAATGACTTGCAACTGCATGTGCTTGTACAGCCGGTTCGGATTTTCGCCATAACGCCCATCGGCCGGGCGGCGCGAAGGCTGGACGTAAGCCACCTTGTAAGGCTTAGGCCCGAGCACGCGCAGAAAAGTTTCTGGAGCCATGGTTCCGGCGCCCACCTCGACGTCATAGGGTTGCTGCAGGACGCATCCGCGCTCGGCCCAAAAGGTTTGCAGCCGAAGAATCAGTTCCTGAAAAGTGGGCGGATTGGTCTTTGATGAATTCACGAATGGATTACGTTTTTGATCAAGCAGTTAGCATTTGGCGCTTAGCATGTGCCCAAAAAGCGGCTTTCGCGAACCTGGCAGGAACCTCTCATGGCTAAAGGCTGAGTGCTAAATTAACTGCTGATTTTCTCCAGCATCCTCGCCGTAACCAGCTTCTTCTCGATATGCCGCTCCAGCGCCTGCTTCAGGAAACGCCGCAGATCCGCGCCACGCACTTTGGGCCACGGCTCGCCCGCGAAATTCTCGACTGGCGCGCGGAACATCTGTACCGCAATTGCACGCGACTCAGCCGACATTTCCGAAGACGCCAGCCGCTTATCATCTGCGCACATCAGTCCGTCCGCGAGTGCGTGAAAAAACGCCCGATGCCCATTCAAAGCTCTGCCACATACAAGACACTCCCCGAATTCAGGCAGGAAGCCCACTAGTCGCGTGATCCACAGCTCAAAGTAGGTAACGGGCATCCACACATGAGGTCCACGTAACGATCCCAACACCGAAATCGCGAGCCGGAAAATCGCATCGTTGGCCTCGCGATCCGGCAACAACTCATCCAATAATTCGGCGATGTGCCCCAGCGCCACCGCTCGCGGATAGCTCACTTCCGTCGCCAGCGGCGATTCCAACACTTCGCAGGAATCGAGCCGCGCCAACTCCTGCCGTTCGCGGTCCTCGTAAGATGCCCGGACATACGTCAGCGGCTCAAGTGCCCCGCCGAACCGTCGCTTGGATTTCTTCGCCGAACGCGCCACCCCGCGCACTTTTCCTTCCAGCCGCGTGAATAACGTGACCAGCAGGTCCGCCTCGCGCAAGGGATAAGTACGCAAGACAATCGCTTCCGACTCCTTCAGGGCCATGGAAGCCTGTAAGCCCGCGACGCAAATTTGCGTCGCTACACTGCGTCAATCATTCGCAGCAGATTTAACTTCGATTGTAATTGACAGGTTGGAAGATGGAAAGGAGCACCCAGCAGTTGGCGCTCAGTCATTTGAAGTCTTTGATGTTCATGAAAAAAAATGGGAGGGGCTCGGGTGGCTAGGTGTTGAGTGCTGAGTGCTAAAAAGCAAAAGGCGCAAACTCGATGCGCAGGCGTGCGGCCTTTCGTCAATCTGCGACGTGCTACCGCCCGTAGTACTTGGCGTTGCGCTCGGTGAAGTCCTTCCACTTCTCCGGCAAATCATCAAGCGCGAAGATCGCCGAGACTGGACACACCGGCACGCAAGCTCCACAGTCGATGCACTCGACTGGGTCGATGTACAGCATCTCCTCTTCCGCGAACGCGGGCTCATCCTTTTTGGGATGAATGCAATCCACCGGGCAAGCATCCACGCAGGCGGTATCCTTCGTCCCGATGCACGGTTCTGCAATTACGTATGTCATAGAATCTCTGTCTCCCTGGATCTGTGCGGAGCTT
>QHZR01000347.1 GCA_003224755.1 Acidobacteriota bacterium | reverse complement strand
AAGTCAGGAAAAGAAGATACTTCTGTCATTCTGCCGGACATTCTATCTATTCTCCTCAAATTTTGTTCGGTACCGTTTCACCATGAGTCGCCGTCTTCCTCGTGGCTAATCCTGATCCGCCGATGATTCTCTGAGAAAGATGGCGTCGGCCTGCAACACGCTCCCGTCGAGCGGGCTGCTGAGTTGATTTAAGTGTCCGATAAAGGCGAAACCTTTGGACCGAAGAGCACGGTAAATCTCATCAAATAGCGGCTGGCGCTCGTAGAGGGTTTGAAAACTCACCTCCACTACAATCAGTTTGGCGCGGCCAATGAGCCGTTCGCCGCCCAGGATCACCTTGTCTTCGTACCCTTGCACATCAATCTTCACGAGAATGTTATCCTGGAGGCAAAGATCGGCGACAACGTCGTCAAGACGTCGGACTTCCACGATTTCACGGGTCTCGTGCACAGTGTGAGGAAACGCTTTTTTATGCACCTCGGTCATCGGCAGCAAAGAAGAGCAGGGCGCGAACTCATTTCGATGGATGGCTTCCGTCGTGTTGCTATCACCGAGCGCCCAATGAAAGGCCCGGAACTTCGGCAGCGAGCCAAGGTTGGTCTGCAGCTGCTTAAAGGACTCCTCCAACGGTTCGAAAGAAAAGATTGACGCATTGGGCACGATTGCGTGGATCCTCATCGCAAACTGGCCGGTGTTCGCGCCAATATCGATCACGGTGTTGATGTCGAATGAAGAAATCCACATGAAGTTGCTCAGGGACGACCTGACGGGGTTAAATCGGATCAGATCCAACCCGAGGGCATTCAAAGGTTTTTTCACAACTGCCTTGGCAATATCTCGTACGCCGTTCCACATATCAGCGAATTCCCGCTGCGATCTTGCGCGCAGCGCCGGCGCGCTGCACTAGTTCTTCGTACCACTGCAGGTACTCGTCGACCTGTCGCTGGAGGTCGAACCGCTCGCTCGCGTCTTTTGTCGCATTCTCGCTCATGCGGCGGCGCAGGAGATCGGCCTCGAGCAGTCGCTCGATGCCGCGAGCCATTTCCTCGACGTCCGCCGGCGGGACCAGAAGCCCCGTAGCTTTGTCCATCCCGTAGAGATTTCCGTCCCTACGTGCATCGCTGGAACTGGAGACTTTCAGTCCCTTCACCTGCTCCGGAATTCCTCCCACCGCGGTTGCCACCACCGGCGTGCCGCAGGCGAGTGCTTCGAGGACTGAACTGGGAAAAGTGTCCGCTCGAGCCGCGTGGACATAGAGATCCGCCGCCTGGTAGTAGCGCGCCACGACGGCGGGATCTTTTTGATATGGCAGGCATCGTATTTCCATTTCGCCGATGCGTTCGCTGGCTCCCGCTTCGCCGAGGGCGATCAACATCACGCGCTGTTTCTGGAGACGCTCGGCGGCTTGCCCGATCGCCGCCCGCACAGTTTTATAATCTTTCCAGATGTTGGTTTGCATCCGAAAGCCGGCGCAAAGAATGATCTGTGCCTCCTCGGGAAGATGTAAGGATACCCTGGCCCAGCGTTTGTCTGCCGGATGAAAAACAGACAGGTCCACGCCATTGGGAATGACTCGCGCTTCGACCGTGCCGGCGGCAAGTATCGACTGCGCTGCTTTATCCATCAGCCATTGAGACGGGGTCGCCACGTAGAGCCGGCTCCCGGCGTAGATTCTCTGCTTGCGCCGCCAATTGTAGTGCGTGGCGTCGCGGCGAATGGCCGGATAGATGCTCAGATAAGGACACCGTCCGCAACCGGTCTTCCATCGCTCGCAGTCGAGCGAGTGAGCGCAATGGCCGCTGAGCAGCCACGCGTCATGCAGGGTCAAGATCGTTACGACTTGCTGGCTCAGCCATGGGAGGGCACGCAGGTCAAAATAGCCGCCGTGAAGGTTGTGGAAATGAACGATGTCTGGCTTCTGCGGTGTCAAATTGACGATTTGGCGCGTTCCTGGGTAGTTGAAATCCTCGATGCCTAACCGGCTCTCCATTCCGCGCCACGGATGCTCACAAGCCCGAATCACTCGCCGCAGACCTGGCACTTTACTCTCAAACCGCTCACACTTCTGTCCCAGTGCCCCGAAGAAGCGACTCCATGGCGTCGCGCGCATATGGTTAGGAACGACCAACACGTCCCTATGATCACTCCGCTTAGATCCGACGGCGAGCCACGAATTATGTCCGCGCGCGCGATAGGAGCGAAACAGGTTCCAGGGAATTATATGTCCGCCGCCGATGCTGTCCGAAGGACTGACCTGAAGGATGCGGAGCGAGCGGTCAACCATTGATCCATCCCTCAAAATAGCGCCCAAACTGCTCGCCGTCCCAATCGCGAACCAGAAAGCGCGGCAGTTGCCAGCGGTCCGTGCCGCGACAAACGGTCCCGGCAAAGCTCGAGCAAGCCGATTCAAATCCAAATTCCCGCACCGCGGCGACGGTTTCGTCCGTGTAATGGGAGCGCCCGCCAAAAGGATAGGCGAAACTGCTAACCCGACGGCCGAGAATTTTTTCCAGACGCGTCTTACTGTGAGAGATTTCTTCTTTCTGCAAATCCAAAGGCATCGCAGCGAGCACCGGATGGCTTACCGTGTGCGCGCCGATTTCGATCAAGCCCCCGTTGGCGAGCCTGACTAGTTCGTCGGCCGAGAGCGTGCGATGCGTGGGTCGTTGGATTGTATTCACGCCGGCCCATTGTCTTAGATAATCCAATATGTTTTGCCGTCTCGCGTCGGGCAACGGTCGTAAGATCTCGGAGATGGAACGATAAAGAAGGTGGCGCATGGTGGGGTTCTCTTTGCGAGACACATTCCAGCCCCGGCAACTTCGATAGGTCTCGTTGTCGTAATCATCCGCGGGACCGAGCTCCCATTGGTAGGGCTTGCCCTCTACGCTCAACCGCAGTACTTCAGGTAAGCGCCCGGGAGAGAGAAAGATCCTCTCCAGATCGTCATACCAGAACTCCCGGTCGGATCCGACATAGCCCGCGGTGACGAAAACCGTTGCAGGCACGTCATAACGTTTCAGCAGCGGCCTGGCATTATAGAGATTGTCCGCGTAGCCGTCGTCGAAGGTAACAACGACGCTACGGAGCAAACTCTTTCCATCGCGTAGCGATTGCGCGATTTGCTGAAGGCTAAGCGGATAGCCTTTTTTACACAACACCTCGAGATGCTGCCGGAAATGTTGCGGCGTGACGCAAAGCAACTGCGGATCGGACGGCAATTCGGTGATGCGATGATAAAGTAGAATTATCGCTCTTGGGACAACCAGGTTCGTGACCCGCCGCGCGATCCGCTGCAGTCTACCGATTCCGCGAATTCTCATGAATTCTCTTTAGCTTTTACCGCTCTGACCGTGATCAGCAACTCATAGTCGGCATCGTCATAATCGAGCTCTTCCTGGCGCAGTTCTTCCGTAGCGAGGCCGTGCAAAAAAGCATTGGCAGCAAGCACGTTGCCATAGCTCCTGACAGTGACATCCGCCGGCAAGAAAACCTCTTCAAAAAGTCTTCGCGCCGACAGGCTTGTGAATCGCCAGTACTCGCCCCAGCGGTCCATGTCGTAGCGGCTGATTTGGCTGATGCCCGACATCGTTGCCAATAAGACGCCACCCGGCTTCAAAATTCGATGCAACGTACGAACTGCCGCTCGTGAGTCGTAGATGAACTGCAATGTCTGGGTAAGAATAATGCAGTCAAAATTATTTGACGGAATAGAGTTGCTGGAAGTCAAATCGGCTACAATCGTTGCTCTTGGATTGTCTTCCTTGACATGAAGGACATCCGATTGGGTCACACGCGCGCCGCCGTAACGCATCGTGTACGCGTTATTGCCAACCTCGAGCACAGAGCCGCGAATGTCCTGGGCACACCGGCCGAGGAAGCTCTCGATATAGTACCGGTCGATGCATTGCCCGCGATCGAGACCGAAAACCCGGCTGACGGGCTGGAGCCGCCGCAAGGACCCAAACCACACCCATCCTACTGGCGGCCAACAGTTCAATCGCCGCTGTTGTGCGCTGATCCAGCGGCGAATTAGCCTAGGGAGTACCGCTTTTGCTAGTAGCCCGGCCACGAGAAATTGAGCACGGCGATTTAAAAGACACTTGGGATTGAGGGCGATACCCGAAAGGGTATTACGTGCTGCTGATGTCAGCCTGTCCGTCTCATAAAAGGCGGATGCAGCTTTCAGATGGCCCTGACT
>QHZR01000346.1 GCA_003224755.1 Acidobacteriota bacterium | reverse complement strand
GCCCGGCTTTGGCTGCGCGAGGTGCGCACCAGCCACGTGCAGGCCGTCCTGAACAGTCTCGCGTCCGCCGGCCGTTTCGGCACGAACTCCATCAAGCACCTGAAGAGTTTCCTCTCCGGCGTGTTCAAGCTGGCAATCCAGCTCGACTACTACGCGAGCAATCACAACCCGGTACAGCAGACCTCAATACCCAAGGCCCGGCCGGCTGATGAAACCTTCGCGCACTCGCTCGAGGAAATCGACGAAATGTTGGCTGTTATTCCCGAACCTGGGGCGACCGTGATCGCAACCGGCATGCGACGGACCCCAAGAGCCCAAAGAGCAAGGCGGCGATTCCAATTATCAAGCGCCTGGGCAATCGTCTCGACCTTCATCGCATGCGCCTGGGCAATCCGGAAAGTGGACCGGTGTTCCCCAATGAAGCGGGCAGGCCCGCGGACTTGAACAACATGCTAAACCGACTCATTCTTCCCGTGCTTAACCGTTGCGAAGTCTGCAAGAAATCGGAATCAGTCCATGGTGCCGATGCGGGCCATAAGTACAAACGCGATGCTTCCCTTCCCGAGTGGCACGGCTGGCACGCCTTCCGCCGCGGCCTTGCAACCAACCTTTATCGCCTCGGCGTACCCGACAAAACGATTCAGGCGATTCTGCGGCACGCCGACGTCACTACCACGATGAAGTGCTACGTGAAGACCACTCGCCCCGATGTGAAAGCGGGGATGGAAAAATTCGAAACCGACTTGGAAAATCGCTTATCGGACAGTAATCGGACAGTGAAAGCGGCGCTCCCGGCCTCCGCGCATCCGGTGTGATGCTTGTTTTTCAGGCAGATAGCGTGGTAGCCCCGGGGTGATTCGAACACCCGACCTTCGGTTTAGGAAACCGCTGCTCTATCCATCTGAGCTACGGGGCCTAAAAGACTGCTTCGGTTAGGTTAGTTTACAACAGCGGGGCGTGCTGTTGGCTGCTGTGGCGCACGATTAGCGCACATTAAGGCTTCTAGCGTTTTCATCGCGGTCACCGAGTCCGCATCCACACTCTTGATGTAGATGTTTTGAGTGGTGCTCAGATTCGAGTGGCGCAGTATCGCCTGAATGGTTTTCTCCGGCACTCCCAGACGGTAAAGGTTTGTTGCCAACCCGCGCCTGAAAGCGTGCCAACCGTGCCACTCGATACCGGCCTGACGGAGCGCGGGTTTGATTTGGCGGTTCAGCACGTTATTCAAACTCACGGGCTTGCCGTTGCTTGCTGGGAACATTACTCCCGACATTGGATTCCCTAACCGCTCCCGATGGCGCTGGAGCATGGCAACAAGGGTTGGGATGATTGGAATGGGCGCTTTGCTCGCCTTGGTTTTTGGTTCCGTGATGTGCGATTCCCAGACGGAACGATCAATGTAGATAGCTCCGTCATGGTACTTCTCCCAACGCATTCCGCGAATCTCGCCGCGCCGTGCTCCTGTAAAACCAGCCGTGGCAACTAGGGTTGCGGCCGGCTCCGGAAGTACGAGCAGCATCCGCGTTATCTCTTCGAGGCTGTAGGCGTAGGTATCACCCCCATTCGGTGCCGGCGGTATGGCGGTATCCGCCACAGGATTGACACCATCAAAGAACCCCTGCCGCTTGGCATGGGCGAAGATCCCGCTCAAGAGACTCTTGATGTGCTTCAGAGATTCCCGGCTCAGCTTGGCATCTGTTTTCGTTCTGTCTTCGGCAGCAACCGCCTCAAGCCAGCGCTGCACGTAGCAGGTGCGAACATCGCGAAGCAAAACTTTCTCGCAGCGGGGCTTCAGGTGATCTTCCCACATATCCCGATAGCCCTTGTAGGTGGATGGGCGCTTTTGCGCTGTCACAAATGGCAGGTAAATATCAGTCACAAAGTCACCCATCGTGATTATGGTTTCGGGCGGGCGCTTGTGCCCATTGACGGGAGCGAGCGCATCCTCTGCCAGTTCCTGCACACTCTTTTTCGTTTTGTGAGTGGCATCCACTGGGCAGAGTTGCCTTGCCTTTTGAATCGTCTTCAGTTCCCCGCCCTGATTGATGGTTTGACGATAACGCAGTACCCAAAAGCCGCTGCGCCGGTAGATGTAACCTGATTGCTTGCGGTTTCTCGGCATGTTAGTTGGCTCCCTTTTTGCGCGCTTGTTTGCGAGCCCGACGTGCTTTCACGCCCAGCATCGCAATACGCCTGCGCTCTGCTGCACTCAGTTTCTTAGCCCTAGCCGCTGCTCCCTTTTTGCCGATCTTGGACAGTTCGGCAGCAGATAAATTCTCTGCTCTGGCCTTACCGCCTAGTGCTCCAAGAGCAGCGGCTGCTGGGTTTTTCTTGGTATTCATAACGCGCGCCGATACTATCCTACCGCTAGGTTGGTTGTCAACAAGAAAATATCTAGACTGGGAATGTCCGCTAAGGCTTGCTGCGCCGACGTTCCAGCCACTTGGCTAAATCCGGAGAGCCATATTCAAATCGAACATATCTTCCCATTCGCAAGTGCGGGATAGGGTCTAGGGCTCGGCTGCGGGTCTGCTCGCGGATCCAAGTTGCGGGCAGCTTCCAGCGGCGGGCCAGCTCGTTGGAATCTATGATTACTGTGGTGGTCGTATTTGTATCGTTCATGCTTCGCGTTCGCCTCAAACCTGTGTTACCGTTTCTGTCCGTCCGAACATTTCCTGAGGCGAGGGCGCCCAACAATGGGGGTCGCTCAACCCATCGCCCTGGTGCTCTCGCCTGAGACTCAAAAGCTCAATTCCGGCCTCCGTTCGTCCCAAACCATCACCTCGTGCCCGGTCGCCGTTTCTAGGTCGCTAAAGTGCCTTCTGTCGGGACAGCCGTGCCACGTTTACGAGCGAAGGCAAGCCGTAGCGCAGCTTCAGCGACTGCCTTCTGCTTTTCCGACATCTGCCGCTTGCGCTTCACTCCTGCCAGCTTAATAGCCAGCTTGACTTGCTCGCGATTCTCCGGATTGAAACTGAGGGCACCCTCGGCGTCGCCGTTCTGCCTCAGTACCATGCCCGCCGCGGCGCACAGGTCGCGCATCCGGTTCCACACTCGCGGGCGGGCTGGTTTCGTCGCAGGCAAGATGTACATGACGGCAAATTCCTCGTCGCTGTACTCGTAGAGCTGCCCCGCCTTGCCGGGGATGATGGTTGTGTCGTCGCCCTTGTCGTGCTTGGTCTTGAGGCGGTGTTGTGTCGCAAAGTCGGTGATTGTCATTTCTGGGATTGCCTCTGCGTCGGCTCGAGTTTTAGTGGACTGATTTGTGGCGCGCTCATGCCCCCGACTGCACATTCACGCCCCTTCTCGCGTGGCGATGGGTGACTTTTTTGTGCCGGATCGCTCAGTTTTGCATTTGTTCTCCATTTATTGGAGCGATGAGATTGACCACTACTCCAATTATTGGAGACATATATACCGGTAGCCTTGGGCTGCCGCCTAAGCTTGCGGAGTTCTTTCTCCGAAGCAATGTCGCGCCGCATGCGCTCGGTGACGGCGCGGACGAGCTCCTGAAACGAAATGTTTTCGGCCGTCAGTTTGTACCGATTTGCCTCGCGTCCGCTGTCCTGTCCGCGGTTGATTTCGAGCAGAGACATTTGCTCCAATCGTCTCAACGCCCGGGCGATCGAGGTGTCACTCCGAACGCCGGAAATCCTCGCGATTGTGCGGTAGGACAATCTCGCTTCGCCAGTCGTGGGATTAGCCAGCTCGACCAAGGCTGAGAGTACACATTGCTCTGCGGGCGTCATCGTTGCCCCCAAAAACGCGCTGCGCCTGAGATCTGTCCAGAGCGAATCAACACCAATCCGAGTCCCGATTTCTTCCTGGGCGCGGCGCTTAACAATATGTTTTCCTTTGACAATCCGCGGTGCTCCCGGAAATCGGTCGTCGAGCCATTGCACCGCTTCGATTACGGAGCTGCCGAGGACCTGCTGTACCAGGTCGATCGTCGAGAGAGCGCGCGGGTCACAGACGAAGCATCTCGCCTTGTTCCGCTTTCGGCAGAAGCCGACCGAGGGCGTTCTGTCGCCGTGCTGATGCCGCTCCGGCCTCCAGCAGCGCGCGGTCCGTGGTCCCGTAACTTCCACCCCGAGTTCTTGAGCGACATCGACAATCGCAATTTGTTTTAGGAAATCGATGTCTGGCAAACTATTCTCCCTCGACGAAGCTGGGCGATTTATGCAAAAGTCGCCAATGTTTGTTGACACTCCAGGCCGGCGAGGTTGAGTTGACCCCAGGGGAAAGGCCATCACTTCGTCGGTCTCCCATTTCTCAGTTTTAAGTCCACGTATGTTTCAGCCTGCTAAGGCAGGGCTCCTCTGCCGGCTTCTTTCCTTGATTTAATCTTCTCGCGGTTTTGCTCTGCTGCTTCTCTCTCCCGTGCACTAGACGACCTGCGGGCACGTGGGCACTGTGGCTTCTCGCCAAGGGCGAACTGCTCCAGGTATCGACGAGCGATCAAAACTCGCCTCCCAATCTGCGGACGGGAACCTCGTTTGCCGCGATAAGGCTGTCGAGGGTCCGGACGCAAATCGATAACGTCCGTTCTGACTTGCTTACTAGCAGAAGCTCGGCCATTTGCTCCTCCATGCCGTGACTTACAATGCATGAATTTCAGCGATTGGGCGGACGAATGTCACGAACAAATTGATTTTTGGCGAGTAAAGAGGCTAGTTTCGAGCAGTGTTTATGCGGCTTTCGTAATTGTGAAATTACTAGCCACTGGCTAGTGGGATTTTTGGCTAGTGCGTCATTTTGCTTTTTTCGTTCGCGATGCGCTGCCGCCATTTTGCGCGCTCGACCGGATCTTGATGCCAATAGGCTTGGGGGTACGTTTTGAGGCAACCCTCATTCTGCTGCCACGAGACAGGCGTCGACAGCCCGGCAGCGTCTAGAGCTTCGCAGTATCTTGCGCCTTTGACACCCCTCGCAGCGACCCTGCGAATGATCAGCCGCCGTGGCTCGCGCAGTTTGTCTAGCGGCCGACCCTTCTTGCGCTGAAACAAAGTATCCATCTCGCGCTGCCATTCTTCTTCCTCAGCCTTTCTCTCTGCTTCCAGCGCAGCGGCAGCCTTTTCCCCAAACAGCATCCTGTCTACATCGCTAGGACTCGCATCCCACCGGTGCCCGCACCTGCTACAGGGCCACTGATTTCCGCTCACGTTTCGAAGTCGTGCTGCGCACCACCCATGGAGTTCCACTCCGGCTGTTGCTCCGCAGTGCGGGCATTTCGGTGGAAGGGTTTCAGTTGATGCAGCGAGGCTGGTGATTTTCGGCTGTTTGGCGGCTTCGGAACTCGACATCGCGTCACTTCTCGCTTGTGACAGGGAGGTATCCGAGAAACGGCCCCACCAAACTGGACTGAAGCTATTTCGCTTTACCCGTTCTGTGCTGAGTGTGATACTAACAGGAAAAAAATCTCTCAGTCTTATGCGGGACGGCCTCAGGCCACCGCCCGAAAGTTTGGGTTGGCGGTCCTCGTTCTTGCTTGCGTCACGAATCCCATGGCACCTCCGAGCATAGATGAGGCCGTAAAAGGCGGCAGGGCTGCCCCTGTTTGGGGTTCA
>QHZR01000326.1 GCA_003224755.1 Acidobacteriota bacterium | reverse complement strand
AGCGGCTGTATCAGGAGTACCAGGCTCGCGCGAAGACGCCGCAAGAAGAGTTGTCACGAGTCGCACTTGACACGCTGGGCGGATATTTCCGCTCACACCCGCTGACGTCCGAGCGGATTGCTCAAGTGCGGAAAATGATCGCCAGCGAGCACTGGGATGTTAATCCCGAACGCGATCTCGCCGTTGCCTATATTTTCTGGACTGACAAGGCCCAATCTGAGTTTGAGGCCAGGAAATACGCGCATGCGCAGCAGGTTGCCATGCGCTCGCTTGAGATGCATCCCGGCCAGGAGAAAGCGTTGCAAGTGCTGGCCGAGGCGCAGTTCTCGCGGGCGGACTTTGCTGGCGCCGCGGCTTCCTACCGTACGCTTCTGGAGATCGAATCAACCAATCGGGATGTAGCGAATTCTCTAGCTCTCTCCCTGGCTGCAGACAACCCAAAGAGCGCGGCGGAGGAATTCCGCCGTGCGCTTGATTCGATAAAAGGAGAAACGTCGCAAAACTTGCAGGTCTCGATCTCCGGCCTTGAGCTGCTTGGCGGGAATGCGGCGGCCGCTCAAAGGTTGCGGTCCGAACTCTCCGCCAATTCGCTGGAACAGAACGCGCCGGTGTGGCTGGGGGAGCTGGGCTGGTGGTTCTATATGGCGGGCGATTACCGCTCCGCAGCCGATCTGCTGGGCCAAGCCATTCAGCAGCGCCCCCGGGACCTGCGCCTGGGGGTGCGCCTGAGCTGGGCAAATATCGAGCTGCGTCGATTCAGCGATGCCCTGCAAGTGCTCAATTTGGCGTACGAGCAAGGCCAAGCTCAGCCCGAACGCACTATGGCTCGGACCGTCTCCTTGTGGCGGGCGCAGCAAAATGATGAAGCACTTAGAGATTTTGAGAGCGCCACCTCCGCACAGCCCGAGTGGACGAACCCACGCTGGGTGAAGGCGCTCTACTCGCCTCTGGTCGTGCAAAGCATCGAGCAGATGAGTGCCGAACGTGAGCACCGCCGCAAAATCCAGACCGCACGGGCGCAGTCCAGACCGCAGTCAAGACCTTAGATATCGTTTTCCTGAATCTCACACTTTGAATCTCACACTTTGGATCTCACACTTTCGCGTTGCGGCAAGAAACGTCGTGTGACTTCCGGGCATCCAAAAATTTGGAGGTCTCATGTCGCAGGAACGTCTGGATACAGTGTTGCGCTGGATCACTCTTCTTTGGGTTATAGCTACTCTGATTCTTATTACCGCCACCTGGGTGAGTGCGCCACAGCTCCTGTAAGAGCGCCTGATAAAACCTCTGTTGGGAATTTGCAGGTTTACCGTACGATTTTTCCCATGCTTTTATAACCCGTCTATTTAGATTGGTGGAGGCGGCGGGAGTCGAAGATATTTGCGTTGAAAAGTGTCCGTACATCCTTCAATAACGAACAGTACGACGAAAGCCGTTGTCAACTAAATTCCTTCACAATTCCTTCACAAAATACAAAGCCCCGACGACATCAGTTTAATAGCAGCGGCTCATGTGGTGGCGGCGTGAGTGTCACAACCGGAGGCAGCTCATTGGCACTTCTGGCGATTAATGAGGCGCTCGAAGCAGCCCCCAAATTGGGCGCAGCATGCTGAGCATGCTGGCGGGACGGGTGTAGCACCTTTCTAAGGAAGAATTGGGAAAATGCACTGTTGTCTCTACTTCGGCCGACCGCTGAAGTCCGTGCCAAGCTGCCGACGTTGTGCACGGGCATGGGAGGAGCGAAAAGAGAAAATTGCAGAAGATGCAAAGACCCTGAAGCGCAGGTTGGAGGAGCAGCGGGCTTCGAATCTCAAAACGATTAGGGCCAAGGTTGACGGCGGACTGTCCGATGATGATTTTCAAATTAGGGTTGGATGGTAATGACCTTGGGACGTTTTTCGATCAGCTCGGTACCATTGGCGTACCAGGTCGCGCTCGTTTAAACTCGGCAAACAGCTTAGAAGCCCCAACAAAACCGTTGTTGCTTGACCTTAACGGAATTAAGCCGGGGCGAAACTTAGAGGTCTGAAACCCGTCGTCCACACCGGCTTGATTCGGGTATCTTTGCAGCAAACTAATCCCTTCGCGCACCGCCGGCTAGGAACGTGGTACGGATGGCTCTGCCGTTGCCGAAGCATCTTGAAAATATTAGTCGGGAGGACTCTCGGTCTTTCGTTTAATTCGGTGGCTGCATTCTGAGGCTGATCCCCGCAGTCCTCAGTGCTCACTCCGCACGGGATCAACAGGAAGCCTTGTATCTCCCCACTCTCGGGCAGAAATCCAAGACCGGAAATCTCACCACGTTCATTAATGTTTTGCGCGCCAAACAATTGCATACCCGAATCCGGGGGAGGAATGAGAGTGTTCAAATCGACCATCGGTCCGCCGTTCTGCCACAGAAATCCAGCTGCGGCTGCACCATCGCACACCAGAATTTCCCCACAATCTGCTGCTTTGAATTTATGCCTCCAGCGCGACACTACCTGTGAACATGGAAGTGCATGTGGGATACAGCGTCCCCAAGTCAGTCATGAGACCTTTCTTCCTGAGAAACGCGTGGCGTATGGTGTCGCCCGGATAGTCGGCTCCACCAACCAGCAGCATTCCATGGGGCGAAAGCGCCGGCGGATCCGACGAGGGCACCATGGTGGTGAACGCGCCATGTTCTGCAATAGCAACCGCTGGTCCCGAGATTTCCAGCCTGGCGTGGATTGGCGGCCTGCGCCAGCAACGCCTGATCCCTCACGAACAGCAAGTAGCCAGAGGCGTCTGACGAGGCTGTCATCTGTCGAATGGCCTGGGACGACGAATCTGTTGCTGCCACACTTACGGCACCTGAGCGGAGAAACGGGCGTGTCCGCCTTGATCGGCTCCGGCATGACACTGCGTCCATTCTGGTCGAACTACCGCAGGAGAGGAGTGGCTGAACGGGGCAAGTCTATTCTCAAAACGGCCTTTGTCAAGGCGAATCACTGCGCGTCTGGCTGGCATCCGTTATTCGCCGGCGTGAGCAGCAGGCACCGCCAGCACGATCAAAATTAAGCCGAAGTAGAACCAACTGGTCCAGATAACGGCGCTGGGCCGGATTGGGTGCAAGCAGGTACGCCATGAAAACTGGGACAACGACCGCTCAGGTGTCGGACACACAAGAACCGAAAGGCCCTCTAGAAAATGACCACTCCTCTGAGCTTAAACTCGACACAAAAATTTCACCCCACAATCCGATCCGTAAGGTTTCGCCTGTCTCGCGAGTCTAATGTGCTAGACGACGCTCTGAAGGATCACAGGTTGTCTTCAAATCCTCTCGTTCTCCACGAACCAGGGAGCCTCGGCGCCCATCGTCTTGCGCGCCGCGCCAGCTAGAAGCTGTACTTGATAACCGATATGTGGCAAGTTGCTGGGCGTCGACAGCATCACCCAATTCCCAGCGGGAAGCCTTCCGCTCTTTGCGTCAGATGGTCCTGTCCCGAGCATGCTCGCCAGGAATTCGTGCGTAAAGGGCAACGACGCGGAACCAACTCTGTCCTGACTCATCAGTAGCCAGCGCGCAAGGCGTTGCTCAATTTCGTGAAACCGATTACAAGCAGCGATTTGCGATACTCGCAAGCACTGGAAGTTTGCGTAACGGCTCAACCGAGCCCGAAGACCCGGAGCCGAGGGCGGATTGGGTTATATTCCTTGTCCGGAATGCGTAATTAGGATGAGATTTTCTATTCGTGCCCCGCTCGCGTCGGTTCGCCTGAAATCTTGCTCTTCGGGATGTTCTTCGCGCTTTATCGGGTTTGGCTTGTTCTTCAGTATTCGGTTAACCCCTTTTATGTAGATTTCCCATATACGAAAGTCAGTAAGCTATTGAAAACAAACGAAACAAATCCA
>QHZR01000325.1 GCA_003224755.1 Acidobacteriota bacterium | reverse complement strand
GGGTTTCGCTTTTGCGATGCGCTTGGCACGCGCGGCTTCGCGAGTTGGCGCGGCAGCTTGCGGCACCGAGATTTGTGCCGTCGCCACACTCATCTGGTCATTTACGCGGGTCACTCCCTTGGTCTCCGAAGCAATCTTGTAAGCCGCCAGCCTCGCCGCATCGTCAGGCACTTGTCCGGTCAGGGTTACTTCTCCCTGTTTGCTGACCACATCGACGGTCGCCGCTTTCAGCGCCGGCTCAGAAAACATTCTTGCCTTGACGTCCGTGGTGATCGCGTCATCGCTTGGCTTGCCGACGCGCGAGCAGGACACGCTCATCGTAAGCGCCAGCACTATAGCCAGGACACCAATCTTATTCTTGGGCATTTCTTCCTCCGCGTAGGCAGCTCAGAACGCTCGGGAGGACTGGGTGTGACCCGAAGTGAAGTCATGTTCCTTCTGCGCGCACCAGAAGTTCGCGACATGCCGCATCCCGTTAAGATGCGGCCGAAGGAGAATCTGCTGCCTTTATGGGAATTGTGCGGGAATCGTCGCTGAAATGCAATTCAGGTGGGCAATCGCTTGGGAAACGTCCGCGCAAGAACAAAGCGGGGAGGCGCGCACGCACCTCCCCGCTTCCGTCATATGCAACTCTGGTTTGAATTACCAGGTCAGCTTCAGGCCGAGTTCCACGTTGCGGCTTCCTCCATTGAAAAAGGTCTTGTTCAAGAACGTCGGCGAGGCCACGAAAATGTAGCCGGCATCCAAGGGGTTGGTGTTATTCGCTGCATCGACCGCGCCGTTATTGGTTGGCAGGCCGACGCTGAAGTTGGGATGGTTGAAAGTGTCGTAGGTCTCAAATCGGAACTGCAAAGAGGTACGTTCCGTAATTTTGTTCGTTTTGAGCACTGACATGTTCCAGATGTTTAGCCCCGGCGAACTGACGGTATTCCGGCCCACGTTTGGTTTCGTGCCGAGTCCAGCCTGGATGAATCGGGCTGTCGCAATTTCAGCTACGTAGCCCACTGTGTTAGCTGACGGACAGGCTGTGCTGGACGGCGTTGCGATGCGAGTAGCTCCGCCTGGTCCATCGTTGCAGACACGGTCGACAATTGATCCGGTTAACCCGACGCCTGCAGGGTTCAAGATGGTGCGGTCACCGGCAGCATCACCGTTGGCATTGGAATCCACTCCCGATAGCGGCGTTACCGGTTGTCCCGACTGCGCCAGGTAGGAGCCACTTAGCTCCCATCCGTGCGCTACGCCTCTCAGAAAGCGGTTTTCGGTTCTGACGTTTGGCAAATCGTATACCCACGTCACGGCGAACTTCTGCGGCAGGTCGAGCACGGAACGGCCGCGCTCATTCGTGAAGTTAAATCCGTCTTGCGCGCGACGTGGGTTGACGAAGCTGCTGAATAATTCGTTTGTAGAATTGTCGATGTTTTTCTCGTAGGTGTAGTTCGCACGGAAGTACAAACCCTTTGCGAACCGGTGCATAAAGTCCACTGAACCAGCGTGATAAATTCCCACCCCTATCGGTGGGAATGTCGTCATTACTCCCAGGAACCCGTCCACGGAAAGCGGCCGGCACTCCGCCACTGGTTGAACAGCCCCAGATGGACAGAACGCTGTGAAGCTTGCTCGCGTATCCACAGGGCTCGGAATGGCTGCCGGGACGTCGCTCGGCTTGAAATAAGTAGGCAGCGGAGCAAGCCCGCCACCGGGGAAGTTCGGATCGAACGCCGACGCTGAATTCAAGCGCTGCTGCACCGGCAACTCCAGGCTGCGCGTGCCTACGTAGCGAACCTCCACGCTCGTATCCCTGAACAACTCATGCTGCACTCCGAGGGACCAGCTGATCACTTTTGGATCGACTTGATCCGGAATGATGTTCCCTGTTGCCGCGCGGGCGTTCGCCTGCGTCGTCGGGGGCACATTCACCTGTAACAACCCCCCACCCAGAAGGAACCCCGTACCGCTTCCGCACCATGCTGGCGGATTGCTCAACCCGCAAGTGAGGGCCGGGTTCTGCTCCGATTGCAGCTCTGGAGGCAGGCTGTTGATGGCAAAGTTGTTCGGGATCACATCGTAGGCGATCTGCCCGCCTCCACGGATGGACCACTTTCCGCGGCCGGTCGGGTCCCATGCAAAGCCCACGTGTGGCCCGAAATTGTTCGTGTCCGCTGTGGGCTTCCGGAAAATAAGGCCGAACTTTGAGTCGTTGGCAATAGCGTTCAGGGTTTGTTTGGCTTCGTCCCGGGGCACACCGGAATACTCGTAACGCAAACCGAGGTTCAGCGTGAGGCGCGAAGCCACTTTCCAATCGTCTTGCGCGAACCAGTAAACAGCATGATAATTGTCCGCCGTGAAGCCGCTTCCTGCGCCTCGCAGCGCCCCATTCGCACCATCAGGTACGAGATCGTTGATGAACGAATTGAGCGACGCATAGTCCCATTCGCCGCGGGAACGTTGAAGAACGTTGGTAGGAGCGATGTAATTGCGGAATTCGGCGCCCACTTTTAACGTATGTTTGCCGCGAATATACGACAGGTTGTCGGAACCCTGATAAATGTTCTGCGCATAGCTCTGCGGCGCTCCGCTAAAAGGACCGACGTTGCTGCCGAATGCGTCGATCTCCACGTTCGGGAAATTCGAAAACGCGGATGGCGCAAGGAACTTCGGACCGTCGAGCCGTGAGAAGGACGCGCGAAAATCATTGACAACATGGTTGCTGATACTCCAGGCGTCCGTGAAAATGACCTTCCGCCCGTCGTTGCCCTGAGTGCCGGTGAACTGTGGCTGAGGTTGTACTGGGTTAACGGACGGGGCGCGGAAACGATCGTAAAGGTATCTGGTGCGAAGTTGGTGTTTTCCTCGATTCAAATCGCTATTGATCGTGAAATCATGTTGGTTGGAGAAGTTCGGCGCTGTTCCCGCAAACTGGCCAATGTCGATCGCTTGTGTTGTGCCGTTGACCGTGACATTGGTCGTTCCGGTCTTTGTCGTGGCCGCAGGAAACTGTTTCAGGACAGCCAGCACGGCAGAGTCCGGGTTCAACGCCAGTAGCTGACTCATTCCATTTCCAGTAGGCATTGTTACCGTGGCGCCTTGCGATGCTAATCCTTCGTTTTGGAACTCATACGCGCCGTAGATAAAGAGTTTGTCCTTCAAAATTGGCCCACCAACGCTTCCGCCAGCCCGATTGTAATCGAAGCGGTTCTTCACGTCGCCACTTCCAGGAACAAAACTAGCTACTTCCTGGTTTGTCGCAGCGTCCAGATCGCGGTTTCGGTTGTACCACCACCCTGTGCCGTGCCAATTGTTGGTGCCGGATTTGGTGACGATGTTAAATTGGCCGCCAGAAGAGTGGCCGTATTCTGCGCTGAATTGATTCGTGAGCAACGTGAATTCCGCGACCGACTCCTGAATAACAGGCTGTGTCGGGCCATTCACATCCAAGCGGTTGTCATCCACACCGTCAATGGAGAACCCGTTGAATCGAGGACGTGTTCCTCCAATCGAACCGCCGGACCCAAGAACTCCGCCCTGCTGTGTTGTCGTTCCGGGCGCAAATACTGCAAATTCTTTTACGTCCCCTCCAAGCGTGTTCACCGGCAATTCGTTCACTACACGGCCGCTGAACGTCGCGCTCAGTTCGGACGACTCGGTCTTGACTAGATCAGCTCCCGCTTCGACCTCCACCACTGCTGAAACTTCGCCAAGCTCTAGTGCCACCTTGGCTTCCGCAGTCGCGTTGGATTCTACAGTTACGCCTTTTTGAATCGATTTCTTGAATCCAGTTTTTTCCACTGTGATTGTGTACGTGCCGACCAACAAATTTGGAAACACGTACGTCCCGGAGCTTGAGGTGGTTGTGGAAATGGAAACACCGGTAGCCTCGTTCGTGACTGTTACCTTTGCATCTACGATAGATCCGCCGCTCGTGTCTCCCACTTCCACGCGCAAGCTGCCATCCAGTCGCTGTCCGCGCGCCACTGAAGCTTGCATAAGGAACAGAAACACTCCCAAGAATCCAATGAAGAACCGGCCTACAATTGCGGGTCGGAATCCAGTTAGCCCATCTTGCACGCGTCTCTCAAATTTCATTATCTCCCCCTCAAAATTCGAACTGCTTTCGATTTGTCCCATATTTCCGAAGCTTCTATCCCGCGCGACCCCCCACGCGAATCGGATAGGCAGCATCAGAGTTGCATTACGAAATGCAGGTTGTGCGCCAATGCTTGAGCGGAGTAA
>QHZR01000339.1 GCA_003224755.1 Acidobacteriota bacterium | reverse complement strand
ATGCGCGACTTAGGCACAGATTCCCAACCCATCGACCCGCTGACGCTGGTCAATAAGCTGAAAGATCGGAAAGAACTCGATGCGGTCGGCGGCGCCGGTTACGTTTCCGGGCTAATGGACGGACTGCCAGACAGGCCGCTCGAGTCGGTCAGGCACTACGTGGGGGAAGTACGCAGATTCGCGGGGCTGCGCCGCATTGCGCAGGCTGCGGAGTAGATTCGAGAGCAGGCGGCGAACGATCCGGCAGCAACGATTGCAGATCTACGGAGACATTTCTCTGAGGCCGAACGCGACGCAGCGGGTTATGAGGCCGAGCAGGTCAACCGGATAACCAGAGCCGAAGACATTCCGGATCCGTTCGCGTGCGAATCGGACGAGATAGGTTGGGTTGTTTCCGGTCTGATTCCTGCCCGGGGTATCACCATCATTGCCGGCGAGGCCGGAGCGGGAAAGACATGGCTGGCGTTGGCACTCGCCCGCGCTACGACAGTCGGCGGTAATTTTCTGGGCCGAAGAACGAGTCCTAAACGTGTGCTTTACCTCGACAGAGAGAATCCGTTGAGTGTCATCCGAGAGCGGCTCCAAGTCCTATTTGGAGGTCCATCCGACCTTCGGCCGTGGGGATTATGGTGCCAAGAAGAACCGCCTTTGATCGGGGATCAGCGGTTGCTGGAATTTGCCCGGACGGAGCCAGTTCTGATCATCGATTCAATGATCAGGTTCCATAGGGCGGACGAAAATTCCGCCACCCAAATGGCGTTGGTAATGGCCTCTCTTCGAGAGTTGGCAACTGTCGGCGCCAGCATAGTAGTCCTCCACCATAAAGCGAAAGGCGACACGTCATCTTATAGAGGGAGCAGCGACATTGTGGCGGGCGCCGATGTCGCCTTTTCGCTGCTAAGGCGGAACGTGCTGTTGGAGCTGCGGACCATCAAGAACCGGTTTGCTGTGGAGACGAGCGTCAAAATCAAGGCCAACTTTTGGAGCGGTGAATTTGCTGTGGTGGATACGCCGGAACTGAACAGCGCCTCGGAGGTGGATCGCCTCGCGGATGTGATTCACTCTTCCCCAGGCTTGACACAGAACGAGGTCATCAAACAATGCGGCATCCAACGTGGGCGCGCGATCGAGTTGCTCCACGGTCTGGACGGCAAACAATGGCACAGAAGAAAAGGGACCAACCGTTCACAGCTTTATTTTCCACCTCAAGTGGTTCCGAACGGCATTGTTGTCGGATCCAGCCGGAACCACAACGCACATGCTTCCGAGAGTAGTTCCGGTCCTGATTCCAACTGGAGAGAACCACTTGGTATCACTCAGGTGGTTCCGGTTTTCCCACCCCTTATGGGTGGGAACCGTGAACCATTGGAGTTTTACGGCACATGAGTACGGCCTTGGGCACCCCAAACGGCATGAAGTCGGAACGATCACAATCCGAATGGCTCGACCTGAAAGCGCTGCAGGAATACGCTTGCGCGTCGGAACGGACGATTCGCGGGTGGACATGTTGGCGTTAAATCGTCGAACTAGGAATCTGCTCAGGAAGCAATGACTTCAGAACCACATTCCGAGTGGCTGACGGCGGCAGAAGCAGCCGCCTACGTGAAGGTGAAGCCGCGCTCACTTCTGCTCTGGGTCCGACAAGGAAAAGTTAAGGCCTATGCCTTGTCCGGTACCAAGCGAAGAGTCTGGAGATTGCGCAAAGAAGATTTGGACGCTGCTCTCTTGGCATCTCCCGTGGTACCATCCGAGCCGCTGACCGTGCTCTCCGAAAGGGGGATATTTTGAAAAGAGCACGGGTACAAAACGGAAGTGTTGTATTCAACAAGAGGTATGGCACCTGGAATTTCCTCTGGACTGAAAAAGACAAGAGGAGATCCCGGAAGTTGGGCGATTTGTCAGAACTGCCAACGAAGCAATCTGCGCTGAGGAAGGCCGAGGCGGTGCGGATGGAGTTGAGGTTTCAACCACCCACCTCGGTTCCAAGGGTCAAAACTCTAGTGGAGCAATACCGAGCTGAGAAGATGCCTTCTAGGTACAGCACTAGACGGGGTTATGAAGTGTGGCTGAAGAACCACATCTTACCGCGATGGGGCGAACAACCGATTACGGCGTTGCAGCCGCGGCCTGTTGAGATTTGGTTGTCATCCATGGATTTGTCTCCTAAGAGTCGGGGCCATATTCGGGGGCTACTACACATAATCTGGGACTATGCAATGTGGAGCGGGCTCGTTCCAGTGCAAGCAAATCCGATTTCGCTCGTAACTGTAAGAGGCTCTTCGAGGCGTATCCGGCAGCCTCGAAATCTCACGGTAGACGAGTTCCAGAGGTTCTTGCGGGGATTGGAAGACCCGTTTCGCACCATCTCCCTGGTGTGCGTTTGCTTTGGCCTCCGCATCTCTGAGTGCATGGCTCTTCGATGGTCCGACGTGGATTGGCTCACCAGTAAACTCAGCGTCCAACGTGGAATCGTCAAGCAACGAGTGGACGACGTGAAGACAATTTACTCGAATCAGAGGATGACCATAGACGCGGAGATGCTGGATGCGCTCAAGCTGTGGAAGCAAACAACTCAGTTCTCGGCAAATGAGGATTGGATGTTTGCGTCCCCGGCACAGCTCGGTAGACTACCGTGGTCCTTTGACACCGTACTCCGCGCATTCGTAAAAGCCGGTAGGGATGCGGGAATCGGCGGACTCGGCACTCACAGCATGAGGCATACGTATCGTTCATGGCTCGATGCAGCCGGAACATCAGTTGCGGTACAGCAGAAACTGATGCGTCACGGCGACATTCGCACCACTATGAACGTATACGGCGGTGTGGTCACTAACGAGATGCAAGAGGCCCATTCCAAGGTGGTGCGGATGGCCCTGGAGAAAACGAACTGATTTGCGAGTGATTTGCGTGGCTGTAAGTTGTTGAAAAGTGGCGGAAGCGAGTGGGAGTCGAACCCACCATCGCCATCAGAGATAACGATCTACGGTTTTGAAGACCGCGAGAGTCACCGGACCCCTTGCGCTTCCAAAAAAGCTGCTGTTGGCTCTGGGCAAAAAACCAGCCACAGATTTACACCGATTTTCACGGATCTTGAGCATAAAAGAATCCATGTTAATCCGCGTGAATCCGTGGCCATGAAGTTGGCGTGGCCGCCCGCTTACTTCGGCTGCGGCACGATCCTCAGATAGGGCCGCGGCGACTTCCATCCGTCGGGATATTTCTGCTTGGCTTCGTCGTTCGAGACGGCGCCGCTGATGATCACGTCCTCGCCCGGCTTCCAATTCACCGGCGTCGCGACTTTGTGCTTCGCCGTGAGTTGGAGTGAATCAATGACGCGAAGAATTTCGTCGAAGTTGCGGCCCGTGGTCATGGGATAGCTGAGTTGCAGCTTGATCTTCTTGTCTGGCCCAACGACGAAGACTGTGCGCACGGTGGCGTTGTCGGCGGCGGTGCGGCCCTGAGAAGTGTCGCCGCTTTCAGCCGGCAGCATGCCGTAGAGCTTGGCAATTTTAAGTTGAGGGTCGCCGATCATCGGATAGTTTACTTTCGCGCCTTGCGTCTCCTCGATGTCCTTGGACCATTTTTCATGATCGGTAACCGGATCCACACTCAACCCGATAATCTTGGTGTTGCGCTTGGCGAAATCGGGTTGCAGCTTGGCCATGTAGCCGAGCTCGGTGGTGCAGACTGGAGTGAAATCTTTCGGATGCGAAAACAAGATCGCCCAACCATCGCCGATCCAGGTGTGAAAGTTGATAGTGCCCTGGGTGGTTTCGGCGGTGAAGTCAGGGGCGGTATCGTTAATGCGCGGGATGCTGGATGTGGCTGGGATCACTGTTGCTGTGCTCATTTTTCCTCCTCAATAATCATTTCCGGGCTTGGCCGGATTCGTGGAACCAACGCGACTGCACTTTCGGGATGAGCCTTGCGCAAAAACTAAAACCCACACGCATTGCGCCGAGTGGGTCCAGAGAACTTTCGGCTACCCACACGCCGGTGCGCAGAGACAACAACAATAGCGCCGCGCTGGGCAGGTTCGCATTTGGATAGGATACGCACCCTCCAAAACCCCGTCAAACCAAGAGCGCAGTTCTAAGCCTACAAGGATGGCGGGCGAGGCGCCCGCCCCACAGAGAAAAATCATGCTTCCTCTACTCAGCGACTGGAATCCAATGCTGCATGACTGCAACGTCCGCAAATCCCCGTCGATTTTCTTTTACGCAGTTTGATGTTTTCTCCTCGAATCCGCTTGAGGGCAATCCTCTTGCTGTTTTTCCGGATGGCCGAGGACTCAGCGATGATCAGATGCAGGCGATTGCCCGCGAAATGAACTTGTCGGAAACGACGTTCGTCCTTACCGGTGACGCAGCCGGCGAAAAGGAGCGCGGGGTACGAGTGCGCATTTTTACGGTGCAGGAGGAGCTGCCGTTCGCCGGACATCCAACATTGGGCACGGCCTTTGCGTTACGTCGAAACACGGGGATGGCCGAAATCAGACTGGACTTGAATGTGGGAACGATTCCGGTGCGATTTGAAGATCCGCCTGGGCAATCGGCGTTTG
>QHZR01000338.1 GCA_003224755.1 Acidobacteriota bacterium | reverse complement strand
CGCGGATACGCAATTCCACATTTGGGCCTCCTGCTGGCGTTTGTGGTGTTGCGATCCGTATTCCTGGGCACGCTCGAGAATCCGGAGCCTCGGTATACGCTGGAGTGTTACCCAGTCCTGTTGTTGCTCGCGAGCGCCTTGGCCCCGGGGCAGGAGCTTAAAGCTGATGTCGGCCTTTCAAAAACCTGTATCTGATCTCTTGAAATCTGGATTTTTGTCTCATTAAAGCGTTAAATCCCTGAAAATTCAGCTTGCATTGCTTGGCCACGGAATTGCAAAATACCCATCCAAGTCCTCCAGGGTCTCATTCCCTGTAATCAGTACCTGTAATCAGTAAAGGTGTTTCAGGCTCGACAGCAGCCAGACCACAAATCGTCAAAAGGAGTTGCTATGCGTTCTGCCTCGCAGGTAGCTTTCTTAATTCTCTCTTGTCTGGTACTCAGCCTAGTTTCATGGTCGCAAACTGCTACCACCTCCTTGCGTGGAACCGTTACAGACGCCAAGGGTGCTGTATTGCCGGATGCAACGGTAACGATCCAAAATTCCACGACCGGGTTCTCGCGCAGCGCCCAAGCCAACTCCGAGGGGGAATATCAGTTTCTACAGATTCCGCCCGCTACGTACACCGTGATAGCGAACGCGAAGGGCTTCGCACAATTACGCGAAGACAACGTACAACTTCAAGTGAGCACGCCCGCAACCCTGAACCTCACCATGCAGGTTCAGGGCGCGGCAGTGACGGTTGAGGTGACAGGTGTCGCCCCGGCGGTTAACACGACGGATGCGACGATCGGCAACGCATTTAATTCCCAGCAGCTCATCGCCTTGCCCTCAGAGGGCCGGGACCCTGTTGCCATTCTGAGCTTGCAGCCTGGCGTCACCTTCATCGGGAACAACGTAGATCCGGTACATGACAGCCGCGGAGGGGCGGTGGGGGGCGCGCGTAGCGACCAAACCAATGTCACCCTCGATGGTTTAGACAACAATGATCAACTCAACGGATTTGCCTTCCAAGGGGCCCTGCGCACGACCTTGGACTCACTGCAGGAGTTCCGAGTCACTACCTCGAGTGCAAATGCGGACGCTGGGCGGTCGTCGGGAGCACAGGTTTCCCTCGTAACCAAGAGCGGCACCAATAATCTCCATGGTTCACTATACGAATATCATCGGCCCACTTTTACCACGGCCAATGATTGGTTTAACAAGCAGTCAGAGTTGCGCGCTGGCGAGCCGAACGTCCCAGGACACTTGGTCCGTAATACTTTTGGAGCTGCAATTGGCGGTCCGATCAAAAAGGATAAAGTGTTCTTCTTTGCGACTTATGAAGGCCAGCGTACGCGAGAAACGGAGCAAGTAGTCCGCACTGTTCCAAGTGCGACGCTGCGACAGGGGATGATGCTTTTCCCGTGTAACACGAATGACGATCCCAATTGTTTTTTGGGCAATTCCACGGCGAATTTCAATGTCACTAACGACCCTCGGGTCGGCGCAGGTCAACTGCTAGTGACGCTCACACCCCAGGGATTGACGAACTTGGACCCGAACTGCACGGCAAGCGGTACTTGCCCGCTAGGTCCGGGAGCAAACCCTGCGGTTCTTTCGATCTTTAATCAGTATCCCGAGCCCAACAGCAACGCTGCGGGCGACCTACTTGATTATAGTGGGTTTACTTTTGCTGGTCCGCACCCGTTCAAGCACGACACCTACATCGCTAAGCTGGATTTCAAGATAGACCAGGCCGGGAAACATTCGGTTTTCGTTCGCGGGAATCTCCAGAATGACAATGAATCCAAGCCACCCCAATTCCCCGGTCAGCCTCCGAACGATCACGTCACCGACAACAGCAAAGGCATTGCCGTTGGATACGCCGCATTGCTTAGTAATAATGTTATTAACAATTTCCGTTGGGCATTAGTGCGCCAAGGCTTAGGCGACAGTGGCTTAAGTTCCAGTGATTTCAACCACTTCCGCGGTTTAACCGATGTACAGGGTTTCACAAACAGCATTTTGACCAACGTTCCGGTTTACAATTTCGTTGATGATGTTAGCTGGACGAAGGGTAAGCACACTATCCAGTTTGGTGGTAATTGGCGCTTAATTCTTAATAACCGAGCCTCCAACGCGCAAAATGTCTCGGAAGCGTTTACAAACGTGTTCTGGTTGGATAACGCTGGAATTGCCGGGTCCGGTAGCAGCTTGGATCCCGGCGCTTTCACCGGCTATCCCGCAGTTGATCCCGGCTTCGGCGAGTCGTATGACTTCGCAACCGCAGCAGTCACTGGCATGCTGACGGAAGTCAACAAAGTCTACAACCAGGACAAGACTGGCCAGATCCTTGCACCGGGATCGCTCGTGCCCCGCCATTTCAAATCGAACGAGTACGAGTTTTACGTTCAGGACAGTTGGCGGATCAAGCCCAATCTCGTCCTGACAGGAGGATTGCGATACAGTCTGTTGCAGCCCCCCTATGAAACGCACGGGAACCAGGCTGCTCCCAGCGTCAGCCTTCATGATTGGTTCAACCAGCGGGCGGCTGCCATGGAGCAGGGCCAAACTTTCCACCAGACGATTACTCTTAATTTATCAGGGCAGGCGAACGGTAAAGAACCGTACTGGAATTGGGACTACAAGAATTTTGCACCGCGACTGGCGCTTGCGTATTCCCCGAATTTCGACAGCGGCTTTCTGCACTCAATCTTCGGCGGCTCAGGCAAGAGTTCGATCCGCGCAGGCTGGGGAATCTATTACGACCACTTCGGCGAAGGCGTAGTAAATACCTTTGACCGCCAGGGTTCATTCGGTCTGACGACTACTCTGGTTAACCCCGCCGGGTTCCAGGACGTGGACTGTGTCGCGCGATTGACGGGGCTGACGACCCTTCCTTCGGGCAACTTCTGTGGGCAGAATGTGGTGGGTCCACCCCCCGGCAACTTCCCCGTAACTCCACCCACTGGGTTTAACGACGGCTCCTTTGCAATCTACTGGGGCTTGGATGACAAACTGCGAACGCCGTATTCGCAGGTGTTCGACTTTTCCATCACGCGCGAACTCGCGCGCAACTTCACAGTACAGGCTTCCTACGTAGGCCGCTTGGGTACGCGCTTGCTGCAGGAGGCGGATTTGGCTATGCCACTCAACATCCGTGACCCGAAGTCGGGGACGGATTATTTTGCCGCAGCTACACAGTTAACCAAAGCTGCTAATGCTGGCGTGGATATCAACAATCTGGCACCTATTCCGTACTGGGAGAATTTGTTTCCCGCCGCAGCAGGGAATTTGGGCTTCGGGCCGCCCGGAGACCCGAACGATTTGGGCTGCGCTCCTGGTGATAATGTTTCCGCAAACAATTACACAGCAACCCAGGCTATGTACGATATGTATTCCTGTTTCGCGGCTAACGAGACCACGGCTCTGTTCGTTGCTGATCTGTTTTGTTTGCCAGCTTGTTCGGCGGTCACGGGAGGCCAGCCGTTCGCCTATTTCGACGACCAATTCTCCTCGTTGTACTCGTGGCGCAGTCAGGGGACCAGCGCCTACCATGGCCTGCAATTCACATTGCGGCACCCGATGTCGAGCGGACTCCAGTTCGACCTCAACTACACGCTATCGAAGTCTATCGACGAGGGCTCCAACGCAGAGCGCATAAACGTCTTCGAGACTAACACCGGCGGTTTTGGTGATCAGGTGATCAACTCCTGGTCTCCGAAGCAGCTACGTGCGGTTTCCGATTTCGACATGCGCCACCAGATTAATCTCAATTGGGTTTGGCAGCTGCCGGTAGGTCCAGGCAAAGCGGTGGGCAGCGGCATGGGACGGATCGCCAACGCCATTCTCGGTGGCTGGGATCTCTCAGGCCTGTTCCACTGGACCAGCGGTCTGCCTTTTGGCGTATTCCCAGGCGGCGGTTGGCCAACGAACTGGGAGCTACAAGGACTATCGGTGAAGACCGGCAACCCTGGACCGGTTGGAACCTTCATCGATTCGAACGGTGATCCCAATATCTTCAAAAACGGCGCCGGAGCGGCCAGTGCTTTCCGGTTCCCCTACCCTGGGGAATCCGGTACTCGCAACGAGCTGCGTGGACCAGGATTTTTCGGAATTGATACGGGAGTCGGAAAGTCTTGGAAGATCACTGAAGGCCAAAATGTGCAATTCCGCTGGGAGACGTTTAACGCGACGAACTCAGTGCGTTTTGATGCGGCTCAATCAGCGAACTTCTTCGACCTCACCAGTACGACAAACTTCGGTAAGTATGGATTCACTCTCACAAAGCCGCGAGTGATGCAGTTCGCGTTGCGTTATGAATTTTGACAGCGTTCGCAACGGCAGGCTCATTGGGGCGGGTTTCCGCCCCTTTCTTTTTGTTGTCATCTGCACAAAACTGCTCCGCGAGCCCCGTGGGGCGACCTCTGCTGCTCCGCATGGAAATGTCCTTTGGTGAAGAGATTTTTGGCAGAAAAAGACGAGCTCACATCTGGGACGCTATCCCGAGCACGGGGAAA
>QHZR01000337.1 GCA_003224755.1 Acidobacteriota bacterium | reverse complement strand
GGCGTGAGCCGCAAGGGGTCATTCCGCAGGCTGAGTACGAATCTTTCCAGAACGAAATGAAGGCGAGAATCGAGGCGTTGCCCGACGACAAAGGTCAGCCACTCAAGTCGCTGGTCTTTAAGCCAGAAGAGATTTATCGCAATGTTCGGAACGTTACGCCTGATCTGATCGTACACTTCGGCGGGCTGTACTGGCGCTCCATCGGGACCGTCGGGCACGCGAAAATCCACGCGCAGGAAAATGATACCGGGCTGGAAGGCTGCAATCATGCGCAATACGGGATGTTTATTTTAGGCGCGCCGAATTGCCCGTTGAGGGGCGAGTACGAGGGCGCGAGGTTGCTCGATATAGCTCCGACGCTGTTGGATCTGGCCAGTTACGAGATCCCTGAGACCATGCAGGGACGATCGCTGGTCGCTGGAATGGAGAAGAAGAGCTCCAATTCAGGCGATGAAGGAGAGAGGATTGTGCACGACCGATTGGCCTGACTGGGATACGTGTAGCTTATTCCGTTCCTGACGCGGCCACTAGGAGCGCAATTGCGACAGAATTTTTTTCACGTCTGCGGCGCTCGAATAATTGGGATTGATCTTCAGCACGCGTTCCAGATGTTGCCGGGCTAGAGCTGGCTGCTCGGTTTTTTCATAAGCAAGTCCGAGATGATAGTGCACCGTTGGATTTTCCGGTACTTTGTTCTTCTCAGCGAGTTTGAGGGCCTCCTGGAAGAGATCAATCGCAGACCTGTACGCGCCTTTCTGGTAATAGACCCAGCCCAAAGTGTCAGCTGCATTAGGCGAATCCGGCATGCCGCGACGCGCCGTTTGGGCAAGGGAGAGTGCCACGTCCACATTTCCGCCGGTCTCGAGCATCACGTAGGCCAGGTTATTCGACGCCAGAGGGTTGTCAGGCTTGAGATCAAGCGCTTTTTGGTAGGCTTGTTTGGCGTTGCTCCAGTCCCGCTTCGACTCGTATAGCTCTCCGAGCAAAACGTAGAAGCTGGCCTCACGAGGGTTGTTTTTGATCGAGTTCTGGTAGGTCGCGATGGCTTCAGTAGTGTCGCCCTTCGCCACTTGTACCTGGCCCAGTTTAAGCAAAGCGTCGCCGTTGTTTTTGTCCAGCTCAGCGGCTTTCTTCAGCGCGACCTCGGCGCCATTCGTGTCCTTCTTGGCGTTAAACAGCGCAGTGCCGAGCAGATCGTAAAATGCGCTGCTATCGGGGACCTTGGCGATTTGCGCGTTGGCCACGGCAATGCTCTTATCTGTCTGGTTCTCGGCAAGATATGCGTTCATGAGACCGCTTAGAGCATCGGACGACTTCGGATCGTGATCCAGAGCCTGTTGATAAGCCTTTTCGGCCTCGCCGAATTGCCTTTGAACCAGTCTCAGATTACCCAGCTGAACGTAGCCGGCGGGGCTTTGTGGGGCGACCTTGATGGCCCGCTTCACGTCTTCTTCGGCTCGAACGAACTGTTTGCGAGCGATATTGGAAATGGCGCGCATCGCATATCCATCCGGAGATGCCGGTTGCAAGGTGGCGACCTGAGTAGCGCTCTGCTCGAGCGCCTCCATATCGCCTTTGCGCAACGCAGCGCCGGCCAGCGCGCGATGTGCCTCGATCAGTTCCGGGCGTAAGCGCACCGCATCACGCCATTCGCTCTCGGCGCGTGCCAGGTTGCCCATTTGATCGAATGCTACGCCCAGGTGGTAATGCGCAACTCCATTATCAGGATCATTCTTAATGGCAGTTTGCAGTGTGTCCGCCGCATCGTTCAGATGGCCATCGCGAGTCTGGATCTGACCGCGATACACCAAGACATCAACGTCGCTATGGTTCGACTTTACTAACTCGTCATTCAGCTTGCGAGCCTCATCAAGACGATTTTTCAAGATGAGGAGCTGAACGTAGTTCTTCTTCACCTGCACGTCTTGGGGATACTGCTGATATAAGGAGCCGTACTCGCCCGCAGCTTTGTCGAGATCCCCCGTGGCGAAATAAAAATCACCGAGCATACGATAGGCAGCAGAATTATCGGGAAGATCGTGCTTCACCTGCTTAAGAAATACTTCGGCTTCGGTTCTTTTTCCTTCTGCCATGTACAGGCGTGCCAATGCAGCGCGCGGGTCTGCATTTCTGGGATCAACTTGAATCGCGCGCTTGAACTGCTTTTCCGCATCCGCCAGGCGATTGCGGGACTGGTAATAGCTGCCCAGCGCAAGCTGGGCATTCATCGCCTGCGGATTCAGATCGACCGCCTTCTGAAAATTCTTTTCCGCCGCCTCGCCCTGATTGGTTCTCACTTGCAGAAGGGCCAGGTTCAGGTACGCCTCCCAGCGATCAGGGCCCAAATCGATCGTCTTGCGCATTTCCTGAATGGCAGCAGCAAGATTCCCCTGGCCCGCCAACAGATTGGCTAGTGACTCATGTACTTGAGGGTTATTTGGCTGTTTTGCGAGCAGCAAGTCAGTATGTTCCTGCGCCTGCTTCAAGTCGTGACCGGCGATCAGTAGATTCGCGATATCAATGTGGGCTTGGTAATTGTCGGGCTGGAGCTCGATGGTTCGGCTAAGTTCCTGGTAAGCGCGAGTCCATTCCTGCAATTTTAAGTATGTTTGGGCAAGCTGGTAGTGGGCGCCGGTGAAGCGGGGATCAACCTGGACGGCATTGCTGTACTGAATGGCTGCTTCGCGATATTTGCCCCTCTCGAAGTAGCGTTGGCCACTCTCAAAATATTTCTGCTTGCGCACATTGGGATCGCGAGAACAGCCGAAGAACACGATCCCCATCAGCGCCAAAATGAGAAACAAACGGAAATATAAAGAACGGGTCATTACGAATCTCCAAAGATGAGTGCGGCTACGGCCGAAAGAATGCCCCTTTTAACCTACTGCAAACTCACCCACCATAAAAAGTTACGCCAGTCACCGTGCAGCAATGCGCGCCTGGGGATGTGTGGGAATCCGATGCTAGAGATTTACTCCTCCGCACACAACAATACGCCTAACGCGGGACGAAGCTATTAAGAACTGGAACTGCCTTTCCGGCAAAAGCCAGCAAGCGATCCAGGGCCGCATCCGCTGACTCTCCGGAGCGCAGCGGGGTGGTCACTCGTACCAGAGAGCCGTCGCTGCGATTCATACGGATGGAATCGGCAACTAAGTAAAATTTCGCCAGATACTCGCTAGCCACCGCCCGGTCGTGTGCCCAATACCAGTAAAGCACGAGTTGCCGTTCGGCTCCCTTACCAATGATGTAGCGATTGGCTGGAAAAGGGGCGCGCCCTGGCGAAGAAATCGAAATTCTGCTGGCCTCGATCGGCGACCATCCGGCACCCGGCAAGCAGTTTTTCGGTGAATGGATCGTATCGCCAGCGCGCTGACTGGAAAAATAGGCCAGAAACAAATCCACGTCAGGGTTTCTGCCGGAATCATCCTGATAGACGCGCAGCAGGAAATCTCCCTGCCCCAGGACGTCGAGAGCATCCCGCGGTATAGCGACATCCCTTCCGCTCCACTCGCCCAGTTGCTGGGGGAAAGCCTTAAGCGGCTGACGCACCGGCACGAGTTCATTTTGGCCGCGAGCGTGAAGGAAAATCGCGGTGACCGCCAGCAACGCAGCAGCAATAAGGAAACGCGCGCTAGGATTCACGCGCAAGCCTCCTTCCCCGGGGATTCACAAGCAATACGCGATGCAGGGCGAAGAGCATGGCCAGCGATACTACGAAAATCAGCCATCCGGAGAAGGCGTGAAAAAAGCCTTCTGCTTTCTGCGGATCCCAGTACTGCACCAGCAGACCCGTGCCAAGAATGCGCAAGCTGTTGGCGGTGACTGCGATAGGAATGGCAGCGAGAGCCAGGATGATGCGAATTGAAATCCGGGGTTCCATCAAATATCCGTAAATTATTGCCAGGGTAGCCAGTGAGAGCAGGGAACGTATTCCACTACAGGCTTCTGCCACTTCCAAGGCCATTGCTGGCAGGTTGATCACATTGCCTTCCCGCAGGACCGGAACGCCTGCCCACGGCAGCACACCTGCGGCCACTCTTGACGCCAGCAACTGCAACGGGAAGGTGATTTGATTAAATACGATCGCTGGGATCGGAATCATTAGGACCAAGAAAGCCCAGGGGAAGAGTATTGCCCGGAAGAACTGCCAGCCCCGGAAGTACACGATCAGGCCTGCAATCAGCAGCAGGAGAGAAATCCGCGACAGAAAAAGCTCCGCGCCCAACACTCCTATGACAAGCACACAGAGAGCAGAGACGATAATGCCAAGTCCCCAGATTGAAGGTGCCGGAACGAAGCCTGCCAGCCGGCCACGATCTTGCCACAACACAAACAAAGCAAATGCAGGGACGAAGAAACCATGAGAAAAGTTGGGATCCTGCCACCACTGACCTGCCAGATGCAAAATGATGGAGAAATAGAGCCAGCCGATTAGGCCGGTCAGGACTATCGTCCGCGCCCACGAGAATTTGCTGGCCAAAGGCCCAGGAATTCGCTTGGGCAGCGGTGC
>QHZR01000336.1 GCA_003224755.1 Acidobacteriota bacterium | reverse complement strand
GATGACCGCTGGCGGTGTTAAAGGTCCCTGTAGTGTTGCGAAGGAGAGCGTCAAAACCGGTGGCGGTGTTGAAATTGCCGGTTGTGTTGGTACTGAGTGCGTTAGCACCGATAGCCGTATTGTCGACGCCGGTAGTGTTGCTTAAGAGCGCACTAAAACCGAAGGAAGCTTCTCACATCGCCACGGTCTATCTCACTCTACGCGGCTATCCCCAGCCGTTGCAGGACGAACCCCTCGCGGACGAGATTGTACTCAGATATCTCCAGGACCACAACTAACAGCCGTCGCGATGGGCATCGGCAATCCAGATCGTCTGCCCCTTTGAATCCACGGCTGAGACCCAGCCCAAAGTCCAACCACGCTGGACAGGGCTACGGCGCCTCCGGCCTGTCGCCCCGCCGGAGCGGCCGCTGTGTCTCGGCGGCCTCGCGCGTGGCCGGATCGAGCTCGAGCCCGAAGCCGTCCGCCAGGCGCGTGAGGTGGTTGAAGATCCCGACGATGTGGGCGACCTCCAGGCATGCTCGGTCGTCGAAGCCGAGGCGACGTAGCGGCATCCAATCCTCTTGGGTCATCCGCGTCGGGGTGGCGCTCAGCTTCTCGGCCACCTCGCAGAGCGCGCGGTCGCGGTCAGTGAGGGAGCGCACATCGCGCCAGCGTCGCTCCTTGATGGCCTGAACGACATCGGGGACGCCGCCTTCCATACGCAGAAACTCTGCGTGAGTCTGCAGTCAGTAGTGACAGTCTTGAGCTGCAGTCGCAACTGCGGCCACCATCTCCCGCTCGCGGCGATCAAGGCGGCCCGGCGCGAACATGATCTGGCCGAACAGTGCTGCGAACGCAGGTGCAATTTCGTCGTGGGCCAACACTAGGCGCATCATCGCGGGGATGAAGCCGAAGTCGTAGGGGTAGCCGGCCGGTATGCAGAGGCGCGCCTCAGCTTCCCTCAGGAGCTTCACCCATGCGTCACGGTGTGCCGTCGTTCCCATGCCCCGGCACCTTCCGATTCGCGGTCCCGCGTGTCAACATCTGCGGCGCTCGGTGATTGCCGCAAAACTCGAAGCAGACGGCGACATCCATTCGGCGCTGCAAGATGCGACCGGTGATAACCCAGGAATTGTTGTCTGCGAAGATGCGGAGAAGGCTGCAACGTTAGCTATCTTGTCAGGCATAATCTGCCAGTAACGCTGAGCCTCCGATGGCAGCACTAGCTCTCTGTATGTGCTGTAAAGCATCTGCGGGCTTTTATGGCCTAGCTCCGAAGCAACCCGCGGGGCATCATGGATTGCAGCGAGTCGATAACTCGCGTAGCCGTGTCTTAGCCCATTTTTCGGCCATCGCGCAAGTTTGGCGGCTTTGCGTGCCCGGTCGAGCTTCTTGCGCCAGTTCACCGCAACCACTGGTCCGTTCTTTCCTGCGTACGTCTTAACCACTCACGAAGATTTGGCTGTATTTCAATAATTCGTCTTCGCGCGGGCTTGGCTTTGCGGGCCTTTACCTCGACATGTCCACGTTTCTGATCTACCTCCGAGCAATCCAGGCGTTTTATCTCGGCATCGCGCAACCCTGAAAATGCTCCAGTCACCAGCATCGGAACAACGTCCGGCGCGTGCCTTGCGGCAGCATTGAGTAAAGCCATCAATTCATCCACCGTGAAAATCTCCGGTGGATTGTCGGGGAGTTTCGGACGCGCAGTGTGCAAAATCGGGTTGGTGTCAATCATCCGCTGCCGTTCCGCATAACTAAACAAGACCCCAACGTTTGCCCGATAATTTGCGCGGCTTTTCGGGGAACCCGGAAGCGCTCGGAGCCAATTATCCAAATGCTCAACGGTTATTTCAGCAATCTTGCGCTCTCCGAAGTCCGCGCAGAAACGAGCGAAACGTTTTTTGAGGTCGGCAAGGTAGGTCGCACTCATTCCATCCTTGCGCTTTGCCTCTAGTACTTCTTTCGCTAGATCTGCAACCGTCACACTGCACCGGCGAATTCGTTCTAGATAATCGAGGTAGAATTCGACCGCGTCTCCGATGGTCTTGCCGTGAACGGCCAAGTTTTTGCGAGCCTGAAGATTGCCGAAAGTTCAGCTGGGGGGAAGGCCAACGGCCTCGCCTCCGTGGCGGCCTAGTGTGGTGATCTGCCGGAGTCGTTCGATTTAGCTTCGGCTTTCGTCTTGAAAAAACGTCTGCCCTGGTTAAAAGGACGGAGGTCGAGATACCAAGGATAGGTTTTACTGTGGCGATATTCGAGGACTCTGAGGGTTGGTCGTTTCATGGCGGCCAGAATTTTTCGATTAGCCATAGACCTCATTCTTCATAAGTAGACGGCTGGGTAGCTCAGTCGGCAGAGCAGTGGACTGAAAATCCACGTGTCGGCGGTTCGATTCCGCCCCCAGCCACGCCTCGTAGCCAGTGTAGCCAGTGTAGCCCGCTCGGTTCGATTCCGCCTGCAGCCCGACGTTGCTTGTCCGGCCAGTTCTTCCATGCGCTCGGTTGATATTTCTCCGACGTTGGCAAAGATCGACATCAGGCGTCGTTTTCGCTCGGCTATTACGACAGCCTCTCGTTCTCTGCTTGCGCGGACGCTTTACAATAGCCCGGTAAGTCTTTGGCCGGGTTCGCGCGACGGGCTCCGAAGTGAACCGATCCCGGTCACTCTTTGGCTTGGATAATGTTCACGCGAACAGGTAGGCTGGTTTCGAGCAAACTGAAAAGCACTAGTTGTGACAATTATCGAAACCAGACCGTTCCGAAACGGCTGGAAGTGCTTTGAAGCTCCCGGTGTCGAGCCAGTTTTCTTAGATCAAGAGGATGCGATTGACCACGCCACCGGCCGCGCGTGCTTTCGCTCCGGCGAGATTCGCGTTCTGGATTCAAGCGGCGGCACCAGCGTATAATTCCGTTCAGCGAAGCAGACCGAAAGCTGTAACGCATCGCCCCATTTCAGCCATCTGCATCACAATTCTTTCTTGACAAGCTGGCGAGATCTTTCGCAAACCCTAAAGCAAGATCTGAATCCGGAAAAGGGCGCTTCTCCCGACGGCTTCTTTCCCTCTTCAGACCCGCGGTGGCAGAATTAGCCCGGTCGGGGGAACGGAGAGGCTTGTTTTATGAAAACGAAAACTTCACCTACAAAAAATTCAATGAACCGCTCACCTTTTTGCCGCGGTTTCCTTCTCATCCTGCTTGTGCTTGCCTGCTTTGCGCTTTCACCAACAGCGCGTGCGACTTGCCAGGAAGGCTGCCTAAGCAGCAACAATACGACCTTGGGCGAGGATGCGCTTTTGGATTTGACCACTGGCACAGACAACACCGCCCTCGGCTTCAACGCGCTTCTCTCCGACACGACTGGCACCCATAACACGGCCGTGGGTTCCAGTGCCCTGTATGCAAACCAGGGCAGCAACAATTGCGCTATTGGCGCAGCCGCGCTCGGTGCTAATACAACGAACTCTGGCTCTAACAACACCGCCGTCGGTATGGACGCTCTCTTCCTAAACTCCGGCAGCAACAATACCGCGATCGGCGCTTCCGCCGGGGACTCCATCCAGGCCGGCAACGACAATATCTTCATCGGCTTTACCGCCGGTGAAATGGTCCAGGGCGGCAGCCACAACATCGAAATCGCCCATCACGGAACGCCCGGTGACATTGCAACCATTCGAATCGGTACCAAGAAGAACCAGAAGAATACCTATATTGCCGGAATTACCGGAGTCACAGTCGCAGGTGGCGTCGGTGTGATTGTTGATGCCAGCGGCCACCTCGGCACCGTTACCTCTTCAGCTCGCTTCAAGGATAACGTCCGCCCGATGGACAAAGCGAGCGAAGCGATCTTGGCGCTCCAGCCAGTGACCTTCCGCTACAAGCGCGACCTTGACCCCGAGGGCATCCCGCAATTCGGACTGGTCGCCGAACAGGTGGAAAAGGTGAACCCTGATCTAGTGGCCCGTGACGAGCAAGGCAAGCCCTACACAGTCCGCTACGAAGCGGTGAACGCGATGTTGCTCAATGAGTTTCTCAAAGAGCATCGCAAAGCAGAGGAACAACAGGCCACGATCACGCAGCTAAAGAGGGATTTCCGAGGAACCGTGGCGCAACTTACTACGCGTCTGGACGAACAGGCAGCACAAATCCAGAAGATGAGCGCACAGCTTGAAGCGACCAAGCCCGCGCCGCAGATGGTCAACAATCCTTAAACCGCGTCAGGGTCCCTCGCGCGCGACACTACGGACGCTCCGTTAACAGCCGCGGCCGCGCATTGAGTCTGACAAATGGTTGAATGGTCGTGTATTCTTTGGAGAACGATCATACTGAATCTCCGGTGGGATTGAACGCGAACCGCGCGAGCAAGAACCATCCTCGTTACGACAGATCTCGCCGGAGAGGGCGATCGGGCAGCCCTCCTCAAAAGGGGATCTCTGAAGGTAACAACGCTGTTACCTTTCGATGCATCATCATCGGAGCGAGAAACTCAAAATTTTTATTGCCAGGAACATTACGAGCCTGTCAGGATCGAAGATATGACAAAAAATAAAGCAAAAATTCCTGCGGCGCTCGGGCGACTTCGCATCGCTCTTTTCGGAGCGGCGGCCGCCAGCGTAACGTTGTGGGCAATTGCTGGAACTGCCCACGGGCAAGCTTTGGACATCTCCGGTTCGGAACAGCCGGCCGCGGGCAGATGGCAGAGGCTGGTTAATCAACCAACCGTCCTCTGTGATACCGCTCTCCTGCTCACTGATGGAAGAGTGATGATGCACCAGTACGGCGATCCGAACCACAATGGACAAGGCATGAATAATTGGTGGGCCCTTACTCCTGATGCGAACGGGAGCTACCTCAATGGCACGTGGTCTCAGCTTGCGTCGATGTCATCCAGCTACGGGCCGCTTTACTTCGCCTCAGCGGTGCTGCTCGACGGTCGAGTAATTGTAGAAGGCGGCGAATATAACTTCCTTATTGGCGTCGAAACGAACCTGGGTGCCATTTACAGCCCTTTTACCAACACATGGACGTCTGTTAATCCACCGGTCGGCTGGGCGAACATCGGCGATGCTCCCGGTGCTGTGCTGGACAATGGCACCTTCACGATAGGTGACATCTTTTCCAAAAGGCAGGTCTTGTTTAACGCTACTACCCTGACCTGGACGACCACTGGCACCGGCAAGGCGGACAACTTTTCCGAAGAAGGTTTTTGCAAGCTGCCGAGCGGAAAGCTTTTGCTCGTTGATTGCTCGAACGGGACCAATTCGGAGTTGTATGATCCAGCGACCGGCCAATGGAGCAGTGCCGGCAGCACAATCGTTAAGCTGCCCGATACAGGAAGCCTCGAGATCGGTCCCCATATTCAGCGTCCTGACGGCACGAGTGTGGCCTTTGGAGGAACGGTTCACAACGCGATTTATAATTTCTCGACCGGCACTTGGACTGCCACGGCTGACTTTCCAAATGGTAACGATATGGCTGATGCTCCTTCTGCCGTACTGCCGAATGGTGACGTGTTAGTTGCAACTAGTCCCGGGATTTTCCAGACACCCGTCACATTCTTCACCTTTAACGGGACCACTTTTACGCAGGCGCCGGCCACCCAAACGTCAGCCAGCCTCACATCTTACCAGGAACGCTTCCTGTTACTACCGACCGGTCAGGTTTTGTCGGTGGTAGCCGACGGCATTCACATCGATGCTGAACTCTTCACATCTAACGGCAGGCCGGATCCCACGTGGCGGCCTAATATTACCTCCGTGCCGGCCACCCTTACTCGTGGCACGACCGTGCAGATCTCAGGCACACAGTTCAATGGGCTTTCAGTTGGCTCCGATTACGGAGACGATTGCACTAATGCCACGAACTATCCGCTCGTGCGTATCACAAACATCGCTACAGGACATGTGTTTTATGCCCGAACCCACGATCATAGCACAATGGCCATCGCTACAGGTAACACAGTAGTGTCCACCATGGTCGATGTGCCAGCTAACGCAGAGATCGGCTCGAGCAGCATTGAAGTCGTGGCAAACGGAATAGCTTCGAGACGCAAGCGGGTTACAATCCAATAACCAGAGCGCAGGCGCAGTCGGATGTTAAAATTAGTTTATGACTAAATTGATTGCCTTAATTACAGCGGGATCTTTTGCGGCAACGACCTTAATTGCCGCCGAACATGGCGAGGGGTTGCGGAATGTCCAAAACGAAAAGAAGGAAATGAAGATGGCCTGCTCCATTCCACTGGGCGATCTCAACCTCACGCCCGAGCAGATGAAGAAGATGAACACGGTCATGGCCGAGCACATGAAGACCGGTTGCACCCAAGCGAGCGAGGCCAAATACATGGAGGAATCCAAAGCCATCATGACTCCGGAGCAGTACACGAAGTTCAAGGAGAAATACGACCGCGCGCCGCAAATGAAGATGTAGCTCTGATCGGCTCTTCCGGATCAAAGCCTCGCGCCGAGAGCGATCTCGGCGCGTTTCACGTACGGACATCCAAGACGAACGCCATCACTTCCGAGCACGGCGATTCAAACGTGACTGGAAGCGCTGTCGCCGTCCTGCACCAGTCCAATTGCAACAGCGGTCAGTGCCCCTTTAAAACATCCATTGCCAACCGACGTTGATGCTCCAGCTGTTCTGAAGCTGCGGGCCGTCAAGCGACTGAATAATTGGTAGCCGACCTTCAACGAATACTTGCTGACCATCTAGGAAGGTTTGCGCCGCGGAACAACACGGTGGGCGCCCGTGGCAACATGGCATTGGACAGAACGTCAGACCAAAGGATGCATCCAAACGTTTGCCACCTTGCAAGTTCGGGTCTGCTGTTTGCTCCATGCTCGGATCGAGATCAGGATCAGCACTCTCAATGTTTTCCCAAACCGCGCCGTTGAGTCCAGTCGAAATCGCCAACCAACTAGTTAGCTGTCGCATGACCCACGCACGCGATTCATAGCGATTCCCGAACCGGTAGTTGTGATCGTTGCGGCCCAGCCGGACGGTGGCCTTGAAATCTGCGCCCCAGCTCCACGCCGTAGTTTGTCCCAAGTATGTGAGGCCTGGCAACAGTGATACCGTGCCCGAGCCGGGTTGCATGCAGTAATCGACTCGAAATCCCCCCATCTCCTCGTCTATCGAGCCTGTTGGCACTCCGATTCCACCGTTGAGAAGCAACTGATGCCGCTTGTCTGCCGTTTG
>QHZR01000324.1 GCA_003224755.1 Acidobacteriota bacterium | reverse complement strand
CCGCCGTTCGCTGGCAACAGCGCAGAGCAAGCCCTTCGGAGCGCCCATTGTTAGCACCTTTTGCTCCAAAGCCAAGGGCAAACGTCGCGCTTTTTCGATTGAAATGTTGAGAGTTCGGAACTGCGCTATTTCAGCGGTTTGTATCGGGCATGGACGACCGCAAAACGTTTTTGTTCGCTGCGGGTACACATATTCTTGGTGCTCACACGCAACGTTCGCCCGAGAGTGTCATCCAAAGGTCATCGTATCTCAGGATAATTTAGGCTGGCGGATGCGCCATGCGCCTGGTGGATAGAATCCGAGAACTCTGCGCGACGGCTGCTAATACGAACGATCCTGTCACCGCGTTTCAGGCTCTGCAAGAGTTAAGAGAGATCACGCGTGACCGAGACTTTCGCCGCGATATGGAAGCCTCATCAGAGAAGCGCCTCAGAAGGGGACGGAGAACAAACGCCGCATCAGTTAAGACTTTTGTATCGTTTGCTTGTTTTTTTTCTCGTATTCTTGAGACAGGCGGTTTATCTCTGCCACTAAAGCAAAGAGCTTTTCGGTATCCATCTCTTTCGATGCAAGCTCGCACAACTGACGCAACTCTTCTGGCAACTGTAACACTCAGCTCCTCCGACCCGCATTGAGACATATTTACACTGCAAGGCATTCACCTCTGTCCTATGGACATCGGCCTATGGATTTACAGTGCAAGGCGAGTGCCAAACGTTTCTGAAGCGAGCCTTAAATCTCCGCTGTCCAATATTATGGATTGGCTTTGCTACACCACTACGTGAATTTGGAAATTGATCTGCTTTTGCATTGCGTGCGCGGGATTGTCAGAATAATTTGGGAAAGGAATTTCGGTAACGGTGCAGGCGCAGGCGGCAACCGGACGGGCGGCCCACCTTCGCATACACGTCGTCGAACTGGCGGAGTTCGACCAGGCGTGGATCAAGTACGCATGCGCCCAAGCGTCAGTCGGCAGCGTCATGGCTAGAAAAGAACAAGGCGGCGTGGCCTCCACACTGCGCGAGCTTGCCTATGCCAGCAGGAAGACGACGCCCGTTCCAATAGATAGCAGAATGGGTCGCGTAGAGAACGCGAATCGGCGGGGAACAAACAAGGGTTCTTAATCGCAGCTAACGGGCTTTCCTTTGCCGTCGTTGGTGCGGTCATCAAGTTGCTCGTCGGGTCTTGGATTAGTACGGAAAGCGGACAGGAGTCGGCGTACAAGTTTGAGCGGGGCTGTGTCTGAGTCTTGCTGTTCTCCTGCGAAGGAAAACCGCCTCACGGGTACCGAGTTCGGGGTATGACTCAACACAGCTTCGAGGGTTGCAGGAGGCTTGGTGCGGGAATAAAACTGGTTTGAAACTTAAGTTGCCGCATGTGTCCGAGGCGCAACTTTATGGATCGCACCGTAAGACAGCACGTTGAATGGCTGGAGGAACGCCAGCAAGCCCTGAATAATACCCTGATGACGACAGACACGCGTGACAAGGCCAATGCAGTCGAAAGTGAAATCCGGGCCGTAAGACTCACTCTTGAGCATTACCGCGCTGCACTCGATGTCGAGAAATCAGTATCCGCCAGAGAAGCGTAAGGAATGGCTGTGTCGGGTGAAAATCAGGCGATCCGTCAACTCTGCAAGCTGATTGCTTCCGAGAGAGATGACCGTAGACGGCAGCACCTCTTATCGCGGCTGTACTCCGCTCTGAAATCGGAGCAGGCTGTAATCAAAAATAATGTCGATGAATTCCTGGAAGCGGTATCCGGTCCGAAGCGGGTGAGAGAAAGTCGGTCTCCCGAGCAATGAGATCCTGGCGCGAATTTTTTGAGGTGCCGTATGCGGCGTCACCGCATAAATCGTAATTTTACAAAGCCGGAAGCAATTCAGCCTCTCATTTTCTTCCCGAGTTCGTTTGAGCAAGTCGTCAAGGCTCTGAACATCTCACCAGAAGAATATGAAAGTTCACTGTTCCATTGCTCATTCGAGAAGCTAGGCTATTCCAGGCTTCACTCGCAGACTGCATCCAGCGTAACTTTACCGCCATCGAGATGAATTATCTGGTACCCGATACGATTCATTTTATGGGCACCAGTCGATGCTCTGTTGGAGGACTCCGCACGCGGATTTATTCAGCAAGCGAACTCTGAAAGGGCATCCCGCAGTCGCCGTAAGGGAGCAAAGAAGGTCGCCGAATCAGATGCCGAAGCGAGTTAAGGGAAGAAGCGAGTTAATAGGCGAGGCAATGGAAGCGGCAAACTAATTTGGCGCAGAAGCCGAAGGATCGCTGAGCGCAATTAGTTTTCCAAGCGGATATTGTTCTGCGGTAAGAGGCGTGGCTGGGTCGCTGTTAATGATGGTCAGCACGGTGCCCGTGACGATTCCTTTGATGGTGAGACGTTCGGCTTCAACTGCGACCACTCTGTATTCTTCGCTGAAGAATTCGGTGTTGCTCCATCCCATAGATATTTTGATGCGGAATCTCGGTACTGTGTTCCCTCCCATGTTTAGAGCGAAACTGCCCTACTACAAGCTTCGTACAGGCAAATACCGCTACGAGTGCGGCTTTTAGCGGTCACATCGTACACGGATAGCATTCTGTTGTACGGCGCTGTAGTGAAGGCTCGGGGACACAAGCTGGTGCTGGCATGTTTAGGTCACACCGACAGGGCACAGTATCATTGAGCAATTGGTACGGCGAGAACGGCTTCGGCTGACATGTAGTCCTTCCAAGGATGCACAGGAGCATATTCACACAGCCGGGCCTTCGCACCTGTACCTTGTTTCCAACACTCAAAATCTCACATTACGCCGGAGCATGTGGCGCGTCAATAAGCCTGATAGAATTCTGATTAGTGAAAGGCAAGCTCAGCACCAAGACACGCCATTTTGAGCAGGTCTGCGGGGACCTAAAGCAAACAGTTTTCTCCGTAGTGCGGCATCGCGCCGAAGGGCAAGAAACTCGCGCTCTCCCACTTGGCTCAGGTTTTTTCGTTTCATCAAAAGTCTTTCTAACCTGCTACCACGTGATAAACGGAAAAAGCAATCTGCATCAGGACGGGGATGCCTATCACTTAGTCAATAATCTTAGTGATTACAAAGGAGGCAAAGGTGTCATCCACGCAATTGTAAATACCACGCTCGGCAAGGAAATCCATCTTTTCAAAGATGCGGACTTGGCACTGTTCACTTTCTCAACCCCGATAGCCGATCAGGCTTACGTCAACTTGGATTATGGCTCTGTCCAACAAGGTGCAGACATCGGAGTTGCGGGTTATCCATTGCCAAATCTAGTTGTGGTGAACCAACAACTTCGATACGATGGTTTACTGTATCGCGTTGCACGCGGAACGGTAACAGCTACGTACGACGCACCACTTGACGCGCCTGAGATTCAGTCCACGGCAGTGGTGCCAATGCTGGAAGTTAACTTTCTCTTTGTCCCCGGCAATAGTGGAGGGCCGATCTTCCGTGCAACAAATGGCTTTGTAGTGGGCTACGTTCACGGATTCAGGGCGCAGACCATAATGCAGAGACATGCTCAGGCAGTACAGCAAGTTGCACTTCCGCAAGGGATGAGCAGAGACTACGTGGAAAATATCCACGCAGTCTACTCTGTTGGTATCAAAATGGAGTCCGCGAAAGTGGCTCTACAGGGCTTCGGCGTTTCGCTCTGAGACATTCCCGGAAGGCCCGATTCCCCAAATCTTTCCCGAATAGAGTACGCCTGGATTCACCCGGGTGGGCATTTCTGCGGACGTGGTGACCGCATTTCCAATCAGAATTGCCGTGCTTTTCGGACGTGGTGCGCGGACGTTCTTGCGACGATTCGCTTTGTAACGTTTCTTGTGTGGCATAAGATTTACCTTCTGATTCGCGGGGACTATGAGCATATGGCTGCGTGCTCCCCACGTCAAGCAGTCTTAGATGATAGACCCTTCGATTGGGTTACCACCGTCTCAACATGGGCAGCCTGACGGAATTGGGCAGCTTTAGGCTTTCTTCTGTGCCGCTCTCCACTTTGCCCATCTCGCCCGTGTTGCCGCTCTGATCCGCGCCAGACCTGCTGCTGAGATGCGGCGTCGTTTGGGAGCGATTGAGAAGACGACCTTCTGGCCCCGCGTGCGTGCCCAACGTGCTTTTTGAGATGCTGAAATTCTTGCTCGTGCAGCGGCACTCATTTTGCCCGGTCCATGTGACACGCGAGTGCTGCTCAATCCGCTCAGTGTTCTAATCGCGGTATCCAATGCGTTCACCTGTTGTGCTGCCTTATCGCGTTCAGCCTTCAACAGCGCGATTATGTCCATGTTCGCCTCGGGCGAGGATTGTAGCAGATACAGCAGGAACTACGCGGCTCTCTGCATCAACGTGAACAGCACTCGCAAAGCATCGTCAAGCTCCTTGCGGTCCTCCGCAGTGAGAGTATGTCCTTTCTGTATTCGGTGTTGATGAATCGCCTGACATGCGACCTCGACACGTTCAGGAAGTTTAGCGAGATCGAATTCGACAAGAGCGGCGTTGTACCACTCCCGCCACGTGGGATGGGGCATAGCGGCCACCCGGCCGGGGGTGCGCGTTGGAAAAATTCCGGGGTACTGCGCCTCGGCAGTAGCCACTCTAGCACGTTCTCGCATGTCCATCTCTGAACGGAGTACGCGAGATTGCAGTAGCCCGTTCATAAACCGATAGCGTTGCGGTTGACCTTCGTGAGCTTCCGACCTAACATTCTCACCAATGGCAACTCCGTCCGGCTTGATCGGCCAAACCATATTTGGGATATTGAAAACAAAAGGTCAACATCTAAGTCATTGCTGCCACAGTCCGCACATGCTGCCACAGTCCGTAAACAGGGCTGTTTTGCTGCGCGATAAGACACGAAATGAGGGAAAAAACAAGACACAAAACAGACTGCGAATCTTTCAACAACCAACTGTTCGGGCCGCCAACCGCCCGTTAAGAAGCACGCCGATGTTACTGTCGAATCGATTGGATCAAAGACCTGCCATCTGAGATTCGATGCGATTCGCTAGCGCCCCAAAAATCGCGAAGACAAGGCGGCTATCAGCGGGAGTAAAATCTCGTTCGCTGGTACGTGAGTGGAT
>QHZR01000323.1 GCA_003224755.1 Acidobacteriota bacterium | reverse complement strand
CGGTGTGCGGTTCTTCGTCCCGATTGATCCACGTAATCTTCTCACCGGATTTGACCGTGATGGCCTGCGGATCAAAGGCGAAGTCTTTGATTTCGATTTTGTTTTGACCGGCACCACTGCTGCCCGCGTCCTTCATCTCGCCGGCTACCGCCATGACAGAGAAACCAGTGATACCACACAAGAGCGCTGTGATCTTAATTTTAGTAATGAACGTCTTCATAGGATTTGAATGTTTATAGTTTGAATGGATCTAGCTAAGGGTTGAGTCGACGACCGCGAGTGCCGTTTTGCCTTGCTTATACTGAACGCTCGTTAGGCCAAGCATGCTCCGCAGTTTTTCAGCCGGTACATTCATAGGACCGGGCGACGCCGCGCTTCCAGGAGCTGGCTGAGGGAAGGCAGTAGACATCGCCGTATGGAAAGTCACGTTACCTTCGACTTTCTGGAGCACCTGATGGATGTGACCGTTTAGCACCGTCACCGAACCGAAGCGTTTCAGATATCCTAGAGCGCGTTCGCTGTCGCTTGTTCCCCAGCCCCATTGCGGATAAATCGCCCAGAGAGGAATATGCGCGAAGACTACAATCGGCGTGCTCGTTCCGAGATCTTTCACGTCGGCCTCGAGCCATTCAAGTTGCTCGTCGCCGAGTTGACCCAGACCGCCGGCCTGAAGGTCCAGGACGTTGACCAGCGCGATGAAATGGACACCGTTCTTATTGAAACTGTACCAGCCCGAGCCTTTGCCTTCGACGCTCTTTAAATACCGTTCACGGTACATCTTCCCTCCATCGTTCAAGACGTCATGTTCCCCAGGAACATAGAAAACGTCCTTGGTTCGGCAGCTCTTGAGAACTTGATCGAAGGTGTCGAACTCCTCGGGCTTTGAGAGTTGCGTGATATCTCCCGTATGAATGAGGAAAGATGGTGGGGTATGCATCGCGTTGATGCGATCGAGAGCGATTTTGAATGTCTCGGTAACATCCTTGTTCGCCGCTTTGTTAAAGCCGATATGGCTATCGCTGATCTGCAGAAAGCTGAGATCAGTAGCCGTAGGTAAAGACGATCCAGTCTTTGCGACTTCGGCGAGGGTCTTTGAGACAAGGACACCGCCGCTTATGGTCCAAAGTACTCCCGTGCCGGCCCATGCCATGCATTTTAGGAAACCGCGGCGATCAATTCCGTCGTGTTCGTGGTCGTGAGAAATGTAGTTAGACATGTTGAATCCTTGGTTAGATTTTCGTGTTAAGTTCGTTCTATCTCTCTTTACTGATTTGGTGCAGTTTTATTCCCACCGTGTTCCGCGTTGTGCCCTGTTTGATTGTTTCACTCGGTGTTTTTCGCCAGATGCCTTCGCAAAGACGCCGCGCTCAGGCGTCTGCCCGAAGCGCGGCGTGCCGAACGGCGAAGCTCCCCCTGCGAATCGTCGCTTATCTCCCGCCTCCCCCGTGTCTGGCGTGATCCGCTGCCTCTATCAACTGGCTTAGGAGAGCAAAGAACGCCGGCGGTTGACCGATGAACAGTCCGTCGGCGATAAAGCCGTTGATCGCGCGCGCGGCGGCGCCATCGGTCTCGGTGGGGCGGATGATCGAGCAGATCGGGAAGGTACGATTGAGGAAGATTGTCGGCTCGGGCATGATCAGGTTGGTCTGGGTCAGTTCGCCGTCGGCGTTGAGGTCAGGGAAGACCAGACCGTTCGTGGGATCGGTCAGGGGAGGCGCATTGCCGGCTTTATCTTGCCACGTCTGGAAGTGCATAATCTCGGTGCCGCCGATGCTGAGCAGAATTCGCAGCACCTCGTTGTGGGTGACCCGCTGGGCGAGCGAGGCGTATACGCTGGTGCCAGCCTGCTCGATCCACGCGAAGTGGAAGCCGGCCGTGTTGGCGATCGCTTGCAGGTGGTCCGGAGGAGTGAGGTCGCCATCGTTTCGCGGAATCGCCGGAAATTGCCCAGCAGCTAGGCCTGGGACGGCTTGCGGGAGGGTGTCGCCGAAGTCGGGGTTGAGCGAGTCGCTGCGGTAGCGCGTCCAGAAACTGGTGTCGACCGTCAGCTGCATCAGGTTCGTGAGCCGTCCGATTTGCTGGGCGCCCGTTGCCTGACTGCTCGGCAGAGTGCGAAATTGATCCAGACTGACGGGTTCGGCCCCTTTCGAGGCCAGATAGGCGTTAAGGAACGCGGCGTGGGTAATCTCATCATCGGTGTTATCATGGATATATTGATCCATGTCCTCATCGAGGACCTGAATGGCGGCGGTATAGGCCGGACTCCCGGTTCCTCCGGGGACTTCGGGGTCTTGGATTCCGCCGAGTTCGTTGTATTGCTGCCACAAGTCGGCTTCGATGAGTTCCGCTGCCGCCAGCAACCGAAGAATAGCCTCGTCTCCCGCTGTAAGACCGCCACTCGCTCGTGCGGTGGGGACATTGGCCAACAGTCCCGCGCCGATGGTTCCCGCTCCCACGGCGAGCGATTTGCCTAAAAAGGAACGGCGACTGATGGAACTTTTTGAAGGTTTAACTCTCTCTTTCATTTCATGTTCTCCTTTGTTTGGAATTTTCTTTATTGTTTTGGCCCCACCATGTCGGCAATCATTAGAAGGTGATGGTTGCATAACGATATGGGTTTTATTTTGTTTTTGGTTTTGTTTAGGTGCTTGGCAGATTGCCTCACACCTGTCTTTACCAATCCGGTGCATTTTTATTCCAAAAATCTTTGAGAATAAGATGTGAGCTTCTGTTACCCAACCGGATCACCAGTAAGATTTCTGCGCCATTGTTTGGCGCCAGAGCGAGGTTGACGCTCCTCCATTGGGTAGCCGCGATGGAATTTCCAGTAGCGTTATTGGCAATACTTTGCCTTTTTGCGGGTACTTGATGGAAATGTGGGACCTCCGAAGGGTGGCGCCCAGCCTCTTTTTACAGCTGGGGGGCAGGGAAGTTCTACCCAGGTAGCAATTGGAGAGGATCAGTTGCACCATGCAGCGTTATCCTCCTGAGTTAACGCCTCGCCTGGTTTCATCCGGACGGAAAGCAGTGCCAGATCGAGGTCGACATCCTTTTTCATCACTGCTACGTCGCGTTTGAGCATGTGTAGCGCGCAAACTGAGTGGGAAACGTCAGCAGATGGAACTGAATTTATGGACACGACACTCAAGGCGTTGAAATCGAGCCTTGAAGCAATTCGAGACATGGCGATGAAGGCGTTGAACCAGATCGAGCAGTCCCAGGAGGAGCATTCGATGCGGTGGAAATGCAAAGCGTGTTCGGTTTCGGATGTATCGCTCAAATACCTGATCCAAGTTGATCAACAAAGTATCGAGTACAACAAATTGACCATCACCGGACTGTAATCGAATGCCCAATTTGATATGATCGCAACGGCAACTCTCAAGGCATTGTCATAGTAACTATGCGACAACGGCAGCCGACTCGGATCGCGCACGAGTGGGTCCATTAGCGTGTCCAAAATGCGTATCTGCAGTGAAGCAAACTCTATTCATAAATAAAAGCCCCGCTTTTATGTGGTTACGGAGCAGGCGATGAAGCATGACCAGCGAAGATTGACGAACGCCGCCACAATGCCTAAATGGTTATTGCCCCTTGATTGTCACTTCCAATTCAGTCAAGCCATCCGACAGTTCTTTAAGAACGACTTCGAATGATCCACAGGGACGTTTTCGAAAAATCGAAGCGATCGGTTCAAGCGCATGATTCGGTCGCTATCTCCGCGTCGCCGTTTGCCACTTCTGAGCTTCACAGACAAGTAGCCAAAGAGCGTATCTTATACACCGATCAACGGCAGTGTTGAAATTCAGCTCATGCGTTAGTGTTTCCACTTGATGCCGAACTCTCCGTGAGAAGTTCCGCTGTATGGATCTTACCGATCTCAATGCGTCCCACGGGGAAAAGAAGTCTTCTCTCGGTGCTCAATGTAGTTGTGGTATTTTCCGCGCAACTCGATCTCGAGTTGCGGATTCCAGCGCACCGCCCAGGAGAAGTTTGCCCTTGGCAGAGACTTCGCTCTTATCGAGGGCCACCCAATATCTCACCCCTGGTTACTGTCCTGTTGCATTGAGCACCATCGTGCCGAAGCCGTCCGCAACGCCCACTAGCCACAGGTTCCCTTGGGGAATCACGGTACCGCCTGCGATCACGTCATCAATCAGTGTGTGCCTGGGATTCGGATCGGGAGAGGGTACAATTGACCACGCGGTACCATTCCAGTGCAATACAAGGTTGGTAATCTTCGAGGGCCCAAACCTGTCGGTATCTCCGAATGCCCAAACATCGTTTGCGGACACGGCGATGACTCCGCGAAGCTGGTTGGAGATGGTTTGGGTGTCGGGGCCGCCCAC
>QHZR01000322.1 GCA_003224755.1 Acidobacteriota bacterium | reverse complement strand
CACCCTTCGAACCGACATCGCGCTTTTCGACCATGTAGACCAATTGCGCTGGAACGGCCCCACCCCCGCTTTCGCCGCGCTCGCGGTCCGATTGGATGCGGCGCGTACCGAAACCCGACGGTTAGTGGTACGTCGTTCCCGGAGCGCGCCGATTCTCAGATCCGCAGCGCGGCGATAATCGGCGATGTACCGCAACGCTGCGCATGACCTCAAAGAGCGCTCTAAGGCTCTAGGAGAGACCAATCATGACTTCCTCATCCATCCGAAAACATGCGGGCACTGGGCCGGCGAGTGACCAGCCTGCGGTCCCCGAGCCTGCGTTTGCCGAGCGTGCGCGTACCCTGATGTGCTTGGGCCGCATTGGCAGCCTCTCGACCCTCTCGCGGAAACAGCCGGGGTTCCCGTTCGGATCAGTCATGCCCTACGGATTGGACGATCGCGGGCGTCCCATCTTCCTTATCAGCACAATGGCCATGCACACGCAGAACTTGCAGGCCGACGCTCGCGCTAGCTTGCTTGTCACCCAGGATGACACCGGCAGCGACCCGCTCGGAGCATCCCGAGTCACGCTGGTAGGAAATGTTCTGCCACTACCGGAGTCGGAGGTGGCCGAGGCTCGCGAGCTCTACCTAGCAGGTTATGTCAACAGCAAGTACTGGGTAGATTTTGAAGACTTTTCTTTTTACCGCATGGATGTGGTGGACGTTTATTACGTGGGCGGCTTCGGAGTGATGGGCTGGGTATCTGCCTCGGAATATGACCACAGCCAACCCGACCCTCTTGCTGACTCAATGGCCGAAATTATTCAGCACATGAACGCCGACCACAAGGATGCGCTCGTCTCGCTTGCCCGGAAATTTGCTCGCGTTGAGTCAACGGAAGCAACGATGACAGCAATCGATCGCCTCGGTTTTCATGTCCGCTTGAAGACCCCAGATGGCATGCGTGGTGCACGCATCGCATTCTTGCAGGAGGTAAAGAATCCGGCAGAGACTCGGAAAGTCTTGGTTGAAATGGTGCAACAGGCGCGGTCGCAGGCCGAGTGAATCTCTACATCATCTGGCACACCGGATTGCCCAAAAGGCAAAACCGCGGTTTGCGACTGACTCATAGTCAGTCTGTCTGCGACGACGGTGGGGCTCTGTGACAGGGCAGCGTTCTAACCAACTGAACTACGTCCCCAGCTTGTTTTTCATGGGTTGGTGGGAAAACCTTGATTTTCCTGTCTTTCCTTACCGTCCATAGTGTCGCCTGTTTCATCCACGTCCACCCCGTATAACCGAATTCCGGGGGTTAATGGACAGGAAATGGACAGGAAGCAACCCGAATCCAATCCTGTACAGGAGGCCCTACGACGAACGCATCTGTCCATGCGCGTGAACTAAAGAGGGAATCCGAAACGCGCAGCAGCAGCCCTCCAATTCCCCGATTTCGGCACCCTTAGTCCCCTGCACGGTCGCCATGTTGTACCGGCCCGTCGAGCACGCGAAAATCCTGAAAATGTTCCGGCGATGATCGCCTATTTGACGGACGCCCAAACGGGGCTAATTCTCCACTTCCGTGTCAGCAGCCTCTCACATATAGAACCGATACGATGGATTTGGGATCTGATTCTCTGACAACTCCGTCATTAGCATTCCAACCCGCCGCGCGAAAGAAATCGTGATTGGAAAACGCCCAAGACCTTCGCTGGAATTCCAGTTCATCTTCGTGAGCGCGAGAAGCTCTCTTGCTCGTTCCCGAATATCTGTCTTTCCGCACGACCCGATCTCCAGTGGGGCTGGAATATGAGGACCGGGATACTCGTCCCACCACGCAACATATCCGCTAGTGAACAGATATGACTCCTCGCCCACGCTGCACAAGGTTCCGCGCCAGGGCTCTTGCATTCCCTTGCGGATTAGCCGGAACGCCGTACTTCGCATCCACATCAACTCGCATGCCGATACCTTCGATTCTGCGACAGACCGGAACCCCGCTTCTTCTTCTGGCTGATAGGTGCTCGTCTTGTGCACCACCACTCGCCCGGGAAGCATTCCGGCGCGATCCTTGTACTTGTCGAGGACGTCCGCCATCAAACTTGCAGATTGAGACTCTGTCAAATACGGCTGACGATCCCTGCGCTGGTTATGCGGAACCAGAGATCCTTTCAGAGCGAACGGCTCCACGTCGTTCGAGAACGCCTGCGCCACGCTCGCGTAAACCACATCACCTTCTCTGCGTTTAAGATGATGAAATGAAATCCCGATAAAACACGTGTTGCCAAGCAAATCACCTGGCCGCCACGGTTCATGTCCAGCTTTGTAAAAAAGAGAAGTCGCTAGATTCCAAGCTCGCGTCGCAAAACTCTGGCCTTCCTCATCGGGCCGAAGGAATGTCTCTCGGCGGATGACCTGTATCGGGACAGGATTCTGATGCGTCATGATGCGGGCTTTTAGCGCTCGATAGAACGTCCGAAACAGCGAATCCTCAGCAGTTGTTCGTAACTCTTCGGCCGCCTTCATTTCCTCCGGCGTAGGTTGGAAGAGAGACATCTGTTCTTGCTCTTCTTCTCGCTGAAGCCGCTCGAGAATCTCGCATTCCTTTGCAGACAATTTCGGATTGCTGATCCTCAAGTCTGCCAACTCATCAGGTAAACACACGATGATGCAGTCAGGGCGAGTATCGCCAAAAAGACCTTGAATTCTAGAGTCAAACAGATCGAGCAGCTCGTCAAACCGCTCAGAAGGGGCCGCGCGGTGGAACGCCAGGTTCAAACGATCATCGTCCAGCGGGCGAATGAACCGATCGTCTGCCACAAACGTTGCGCCGAAGACCTGCCGCGCACCAGGCCAATCCCGATACCGCCTCGCGCTCTTCTCGCGCGCTATCGCAACTCCGTTCAACCGCGGGGAGCCAATTCCGCGCGAATTGAACGTCCGCTGCGGGACCGACGATACCGATGCGAAGCTCGTTCGGTGCAGCCACTTTGTCAGCCGCGCCGTACTTCGCCATGATGCGACGTGGTTCGACGCCCGTCGCATTGCCTCCGAACAACAGCACCGGTTCAGGCAGACATTCGATTCTTAAGTTCAGGCTCATTGTTACTCAATCCAATCTCCGGCACTTCTACCGTCAAAAAATTGGTGTCGATGAGCAAATCGTCGACATGCAGGTCGCCAACGTTGATCGTTTCGGCACCGCGACCGATAAAATTAGCCCAAAATGCGAGATCCGCCTCCACGTTCTTGTTCCGATCAAACTTAATGCGACGTGTCGCCTTGGCGGCACGCGCAAAAGACGGTAGAGGCGTCCTCGCATTCTGGCCTGTAAACATGTAGAACGGCTTAATGCGAAGGCACCACGATCCTCCGAGATCCACAACCTCGTAACCAAACCCTTCATTTTCGAACCAAGCTCGTGGCCCGTCCGCGCGCCTCTTGACAACTTCCCGCTTAATCCCACGCCTTTGGGCACTGTTCCACACGACCATTCGCTCGCCTTTCCTCGTGCCCGCGAAATAGGCGCGATGCCTCCCAGCGTCCTCAAGAATCAATCCTTGATCTTCGAACCCGAGGAAGTGGTACTCCACGTGGTTTCGTAATAGCCACGACAGAACGCGCTTTGAATCTGGACATGCCTCGATTTCCCCCCGCAGGAGAGCAGCGCTGGACTTCTTATCAACGATAGGATCGAGCAGCGACACCAAAATAGGGAATGGCACGAAACTCCATAATTCGAGCCCTCCTGCGCGCCGCACGAACGTTCCGCATTCCGCTAAGTCAACGGTGGACGGGCGCTGATGTAACGGCACAGTCAATCGAATGATTGAGACCTTTTCGGGCACAGCAGTAAATGGAAGAACATTTAGCACGTACATTCCTGTCGGGACATCCGAGCGCGCCACGTTGCGCGATCCCGCAGACGCTTGCGCTTGTGCCACAACAGCCGTAAATCGTGATTCGACAGGGCTGTGATAAAAGGCTGACGCACCTCCTGAGTTCCCCATTAGCTGTGTAACGTCCATCAAGCCCGTTCCAGCTCGTTCCATCGCCCTAAGCCCAAAAAAAATGTCGCACAGAGAAGGATTCCGCTGATCGGTCACACTTTCAGACACTACGATTCTGCCATCCGATCCAAGTCCCAGCTTCCCAGCCAATTTCGGCGTGAGTCCACCTGGATTGATGAATGTAATTTCTGTTCCGGGCTGCACCTCAATGCTGGACTTTTCGGGAATCTCATAGTCGCGATGCACCAGCATGTTCACTAGCAACTCGACGAGAACCCGCGGAGGTAGTGTCTGAAAGTGTGACCGATCAGCGGAATCCTTCTCTGTGCGACATTTTTTTTGGGCTTAGGGCGATGGAACGAGCTGGAACGGG
>QHZR01000086.1 GCA_003224755.1 Acidobacteriota bacterium | reverse complement strand
AAAGCGTGTCCGGGCTGACGCCGAGATACTGCGACGCCTGGCGAATGTTCATGACTTCGCGTGAATCTGCCATATCGGTCCTTTCCACAGAGGTTCCGTCCTGCCATGTCCACCCATGCAGGGCATCATTGGGAGAAGAATCCTCTCTGAAACGCACTCAGAGTGGATTAAGTGGACTGAGCATATATCAACCCTGAAACAGGCGAGGTCAGGGCAGAATTCCGCGTTTTGCAGCGTTTTATGCCTGTTTTCTGGAAATCACTTCGAGGACAGATGCTACCACTATGCATATGTAGTATCTGCGAGTAAACTGGCCGCAATTAGCGGTAGTGTTTACCCGTCGGATGCGGGACGAACCCTGGTACATAACCGAAGTACAACACACGGTACCAAGGTTGGTGTACGGGTGAACGCCTGTGAAATGCATAACTTAGAAGGAAGAATGCAGAAGCATTAACTGAAAATGCCGAAGATTCAGAGTACTGATGACCAGAGTGGCCCGGGCACTATGCGCTTTTTAGGTTCTACTTCTGCACTCTAACTTTATTCTTCGGCGTTTCTTCGCTATGTCTCCGCGACTCCGTGGATAATCGAAGCGGTTCAGTATCCAGCTCCTGTGGATGCAAGCTCCTCATAGCCGACTTGCGCGGGAATTTCATAGTGATCCATGATGTCGCGCATGCGCCGCTCCATGCTTGCGGTATCGTCGCGGCGGTTATCGTGGCGATACTCGAGCCAGCGGGTGTAATAGCTGTCAAATCTTCCCTGATCTTCGTTGGAAAGCCTTCCGCGCCAGCGGTCACGCTCCCAACCGTCCCAATCTTCATCGCGAGCATTGGAAGCGATCCAGAAGTAAGGCGTATTCGACGCAATGTGATTATGCGCATACACATCCTGCATGCGTTTTTCCATGCTGGCGACCTGCCCGCGATCGTTCCGCTGCCGATATTCCTGCCAACGCGAATAGTAGCTGTCAAATCGCGACTGCTCGTTGGCTGAAAGTCGCCCTTTCCATTGATCGCGACCTGCTCTGACATTCGAAGCTACGCGCCAGTACGGCGTCTGTGCGGGAATGTTGTAATGCGCGTACACTTCGAGCATGCGCTTTTCCATGCTCATGATTTGCTCCCGGTCATTTCTTTGCCGGTATTCCTGCCAGCGCGAGTAATAACTGTCGAAGTGCTGCTGGTCATCAGAGGATAGGTTCCAGCGCTGCCACTGCGCAATCGCCGGTACACTTAACGCAATCAGAAACAGAACTGCTGTCAATTTTTTCATACACGCCTCCACGGACACACGGTTCGCCTGCATATTATGGCAATCGCGTTGCAAATAGAAGTGCAAAAGATGTTCCGCATTACTCTAGGAACTTGGACCAATGCTAACTACAAATGTCGCTTCCAAGTGCCGAACGCGTGGCAACACGAACCCTGCCTGTTCTTGATAGTCCTGGCACTCGTGCCGAAAACGCTCCCCTAGATTTTGTCCTCTCTCTTGTAAAGCCCGAGGACTCTCCTACTCGGGCGGGTTTTCCCGCGGGCCGCTACCAGCCACTACACGCCGAATGCAGCCCACACGTATCCGAGAATCTCGATCAATGGAGTCGTTCTCATAGCGAACTGACGATAGATATCGAAGACACAAAAAAGCCGCAGCGTGATCCACTGCGGCTCAAGCACATTGTGTAATGCGCGTACTAGGGCGTTAATTGGCTAATTCGCGTGGACCAGTTGCCGAGTGCCGCGCGAGCGCCGGGTCCGTGGCTTGCGCCCCCACAGGTTCCCAGCAAGTTGTCGCCGGACCCGCCCAAGAAGAATGGCCCACCCCAGTTCGTATAGGTGCAGGGGTTGGCGATGTACTCACTGGCGAGCCAGACGGAGTTGTCATCCACGGCAGCCGCTCCGTAATCTCCCCAGCGCGTGCGCGGCGGGTTCCCCACTTGGGACTTATAGCTGGTGAACCCATCGTCCTGGGCAGCACCCGTTCCGCCGTTAATGACGTTCCAGGGACCGACTCCAACAATGGCATCAATCGGCGCGAAGGCGGCACTGGGATTCACGGTGTCACCGGTGGCGGTGAAACCGATCACGCCGCGTCCGCTAGCTGTGACTCCGATTGCGGGATAGGTGAAGTCGTAACCCGCAGCCCCGAGATAGCCCTGCAGCACGACCTTACCCACGACCGGGTTGAGGATGTACCAGGCGAGAGCCGCGCGCTGTCCTCCTCCCCCGGTGCTTTGACAGCTCTTCCTTCCTTGCGAAGGAAGCGTCCTTCTCGTGCGAATGGAACTTGGTGATCAAACCGTTACGGCTCACCTTCCCGCGCTACTGATCGTGCAAAACCTTACTACACTGAACGCGCCGCATTTTCGGGGTGCGATTGTGTTGTTGTCAACTCGAAACCGCTGTGGACGCGGTTTTTAACAAATTTACGACAATGATGCTGCAAAACTTTTCACACTGGAATTGGGCCGTCTCGCGAAGAAATGGGCCCCGCGGAAACTTACTTTACTGGCTCGACCAGAACAGCCGTCCCGTAAGCTAGAACCTCAGTCACGCCTTGCATGACTTCTGTTGCATCATAGCGAGCGCCGACGACCGCGTTCCCACCCAATTCGGCTGCATGGGCAAGCATGAGATCGAAGGCTTCAGCGCGAGTCTTTTCGCATAGATTCGTCAGCAGCGTAATGTTCCCGCCGACGAGGGTCTGCAAGCTCGCACCGATGGTCCCGAAAATCGAGCGAGAACGCACCACAATTCCGCGAACAACGCCGAGCGTGCGCACCACGCGAAATCCGTCCAATTCAAATTGTGTGGTCACCATCGTATGCAAAACCGTCCGTCCCGGAGCCGTGTACCCGCCCATCGCCATGAAAACTCCTCCTTGGAGACATCAAACAAATCGCATTTCAATGTACACCAGCTTTCGTGTGGCGCGCGGGCGCCCTCGCAGCCGTAGGCAGTTATAATCTCGCAGGCGAGGTCGTAATCGAGGCAAGTTTCCATCCAGTGCGTTGGGCGCTGATTGTTGCGCTCGCGATTCCCGTTTCTTTGGCTTTAGCTTTCCTGATTGCCAAAATCGCAGGCCAGGATGCTCTCGCACATTACGCGATCAGATCGGTTCGCTATCTCGCCGGTCTAGAGCTGGTTGCGCTGCTGCTTCTCGCAACGCTCGGCCTACTATATGAACAGCGGGCAGAGCGGCGCGACCGCGAACTTTATCGCGCTCCGGGAAGACTGATGGATATCGGCGGCTATCGCCTCCACTTAGCTTGCTCGGGCGAAGGGCCGACTGTGGTTCTCGAGTATGGACACCAGGGCTCTTATCTGGATTGGTATCTTATACAGCCGCGGATCGCCAAATTCGCGCGCGTCTGCGCCTACGATCGTGGCGGGTATGGATGGAGTGATCCCAGTCCGAAGCCACGCGTTCCGAGTGTTATGGCGGATGAGCTTCAGCATCTATTGCACACAGCGGGCGAAACTCCGCCGTACATTTTGGTGGGGCATTCCTTCGGCGGATTAGCCGCGCTAGCTTTTACGCAGAAATTTCGGGGGGAGGTCGCAGGTGTGGTGCTGGTTGACGCGTCACTCCCAGATATGATGGCGCGATTGCGATGGCAAGACCGGGCGCGGCTCCGGTTGATGCAGGCGGCCATTCCATTTGGGCTTCCACGCTGGCGAGGATGGTGCGGGAGCGCGGCGCATGAGGAGATTCGCGGGTTGAAGCAGGCAATCAGCTGCCGGTCATCGCTGTTCGAAACTTTCTATCGCGAGTGGTCCAGTTTCCCTCAAAGCGCGACGGAGATCCGAGCCATCACCAGCATCGGATCCATACCTCTGATTGTGATCACTCGTGATCCCAGTGTCGCGGGAAATTCATCTCGTGAAATGACTTGGAATCGCCTGCAGCGAGAGCGAGTAAAGCTTTCATCTAATTCCGTGTTCGAAGTGGCCGCAGGCAGCGGGCATGATGTGCCCATGAAAAGGCCGGATGTGATCACAGCGGCCGTCAGAAAGATTGCAGCTCAGGTTTCGGACACCGGCGGGCATCCAGGGAACTCCGTGAGATAAGTACTACCGATGTAGCCGAGATACTTGATCCCAATCTCGCTGGTGAAGAAGCCGTCTGCGGTCATGTTGCGCAGAAACGAGAAGAACTCAACTCCCTGGCTGAGAAACGCATCGCCTGCGGCATTCTTTCGGTAAGCAATCTTGTCCAGAGTTTCCTTCTGTTGCTCGGGCGAGCAGTCGAGATATACTTTGTCGTAACGATCGGAACAGGTGTTGTCCAGCCACATGATCCCGCCGCCGAGAATGCGCTGGTAGTCCTGATTCTCGCTGGTAAGTAGGTCGATGAATTCGGGCGCGCCCGCCTCGATGGCGCCTCCGGAGTCTGCATCGGCAGGGAAAATTGTCTGGCACAGGGTCTGAAGTGTTTTGTAATCGTGGGCCCTGAAAAACTTCGGCGTGTAACCCTTTGCTGGAGCCGCAGCCTTCTCTGCAGCGATCATGTGGTGCGCGTACTCTGCCGCATGGGCCGGAATCACGCGCAACACAGAAGTCGCTGCCGCGCTCATGGCGAGCGATTTCAAAACGTCGCGGCGGGAAAGTTTCGACGTCACAGGTTCCCCTTCTTCGCCTCGTCCATCAAGTAATCCGAAGCTCGCCATGTCAGCGCCATGATCGTCAGTGTCGGGTTCTTATCCGGATTGCTCACGAACGAAGCCGCATCGGTGACAAAGAGGTTCTTCACATCATGCGCTTGGCAGTATCCGTTAAGCGCCGATGTTTTTGGATTGCTTCCCATGCGCACGCAGCCCAACTCGTGAATAATTACGCCGCCGTCTTCGATGCCATACGGATTGGGGCCATCCGGAGTGGCTCGTGAATAGTAGGTTCCGCCCGCAGCTTCGGTAATGGTGCGGAAGGTTTCCTGCATATCCTTCGCCATTTTGATTTCGTTATCACTCCACTGCCAGTGAAAGCGCAGCACCGGAATTCCCCATTCATCAACCGTGTTGGGGTCAATCTCGCAGTAACTATGCTCGTTGGGAATCATTTCGCCGCGGCCAGCGAAGCCAATGTAAGTGCCATACGACGCGCGGCATCGTTGCTTCAGACTACTGCCGTAGCCTTCGGTGTATTCGCAAAGGGCATGAAAGTCGCCCACGCCGGGCATGCTCCTTCCGCCGCCAAATTCAATGTGATAGCCGCGCAGGAAATCGTTCTTCCGGTCGAACTTCCACCAAGGCATGTACATGTGCATGCCACCAACTCCATCGTGGTTGTGAGCTGGCATTTTTGTAAGCTGAGGAAAAACGCCTCCGCCGGAACCGCCGACGCTGTCGGTGAGATATCTCCCAATAACTCCCGATGAATTCGCAAGTCCATCAGGAAATTGGGACGACTTCGAATTCAGCAGCAGGCGCGCAGATTCGCAGGCGCTGGCGCCAACGACGAAAGCTTTGGCAAAAACTTTCTTTTCCGTCCGCGTTGCTTTGTCAATGTACGAAACTGCTTCGGCCTTGCCACTCTTTCCAACCACGATCTCTCGCGCCATGGCGCCGGTCACGAGCGTAAATCTGCCCGTTTTCTCCGCGTACGGGATCATCACCTGGCTGGAGCTGAAATTAGACGCGCTGATGCATCCGCGACCGCATTGTCCGCAGTAGTGGCACGCTGCGCGACCATTGTGTGGCTGGGTGATAACCGCCAAGCGTGAAGGAATGCAGATCACACCGATTTTGTCACAGGCTTTTTTGATTATGTTTTCGGTGCAGCGCGGCTTTGGCGGCGGCATGAAAACACCATCCGGCGCGCTCGAAACATTTTCCTTGGTGCCGAAAACGCCGATGTAGGACTCGATTTTGTCGTAATAAGGTGCGACGTCTTCGTAGGTAATGGGCCAATCGTCGCCCATGCCATCGGTGGAACGAGACTTAAAATCCACTGGCGCGAAGCGCAACGCGATTCTTCCCCAGTGATTGGTCCGCCCCCCCACGATGCGAGAGCGAAACCAACGAAAGCGCGATCCGCTCGCGACGGTGTAGGGCTCACCTTCGATTTCCCACGCGCCGTTCGGCGCCAGGAACTCGCCAAAATTGTCGGCAGCTTTCCCGCCAACGCCCACGCCGCGATGAGGAAGTTGGTACGGCCAGACATGCTCTTTGAAATCTTTCTCCGGATTCAATGGCGGGCCGGCTTCGAGCATCACAACACTAAGGCCGCCTTCGGTAAGAATTTTCGCGGCCGTTCCTCCGGACGCGCCGGAACCGATTATGCAGACGTCATAAGTCTTCGGAGATCGAGTTACCTGGGCCATGGCTGTCCGGTTGTATCTGACGATTCTGTGGTTCAGCTCTTAGCTCTTAGCGAAATGCCGCTCCGGTTCGGCTAAAAGCTAATAGCTAAAGGCTAAGAGCTTCAGAGACTTCTAAAACCTCAACTTCTCCAAATATGAGTAGCTCTTCTGAATACTTTCAAGCGGCATCATAGGCTGATCGTGCTCAACAAAGTAGTGCTTAATTCCTGCAACGTCGGCTTTTGCGAAGATCGCCTTCCAATCAATCACGCCGCTGCCGACTTCAGTCATCATGTCATTCTTATCGAAGTCCTTCACGTGTACGAGCGGAAACCGGCCAGGGTACTTCGCGAAATAGGCGAGCGGATCAGACTTCGCCTCATGCGCCCATCCCAAATCGATTTCCATCTTCAGCAGTTTGGGGTCGGACTGGGAGAGCAAAATATCATAAGGCAGCTTGCCGTCCGGCAGCGCTTTGAATTCCTCGACGTGATTGTGATAGCCGAGCTGAATTCCAGATTTTTGGCTCTCTTCACCCGCCCGATTGAACGTCTCGGCAGCGCGCTTCCATCCGTCCGAAGTCTTGGTTAGTTCCCGATCAATCGAAGGATTCACAATATATTCGTGCCCCAGGATCTTGCTCGCCTCAATCACTTTCGGCCAATTCTGGGGCGACAGCATGTTGTATGCAACGTGCGAGGACGGTGCGGCCAGCCCATCGGAATCAAGCATTTCCTTCACGCGCTTTACAGGTGGATTTACATTTGGAAGGTCGCTCAGATAACCAGCAAGTTCCACTTCCTTGTAGCCAATTTTTGCGACCTTCGCGAGCGTCCCCTCGAAATCTTTCTTTAAAAGATCGCGAACGGTGTAGAGTTCGAGTCCGATTTTTTCGATGCGATGTTGTGAAGCGGCCCAGCTGAATTGGGTCATCACAGCAGCGGCTGTCGCGCTTCCGAGAAATGTTCTCCGATCCATCTATCCTCCGCGATCGACCATTGCGAGACAGGCGTCCTCGCCCGTTTACTAAAAGCTAGGCCACCTGTTCGGTCAACAATTCTTCCCTGACGTTCTTCAGCACGTACAGCGCCCGCTGCACGCCGACCTCGCCCGATAGGATCGGGTCTTCATTTTCGACACTCAAAATTCCCTCGTAGCCAACGTCCATATACGCCTGCACGATGGATTTCCAGACGCTTACGCTGTGCCCATAGCCCACGGCGCGAAAAGCATCGGAAGCGACCTTCAAATCCTGCTTCTCGAAAACAAAGTTCAGCACCCCGTACTTGCCGACCCTATCCGGATAAAGCACCGTGTCTTTCATGTGCGCGTGGTAGATCGCGCCCTGTTTGCCGAGCAGATGGATGACTTCAACTGGATCGCATCCTTGCCAGAACAAATGGCTCAAATCGTTGTTGGCGCCAATTTCTTCGCCCACAGCATCGCGCAGCTTGAGCAACGTAAGCGGGTTGTACACCACAAAATTCGGATGCATCTCGAGCGCGATGCGATGAATTCCGTGTTCACGCGCGAACTTCGCCGCCTGCTTCCAGTATGGGACCACTTTCTCTTTCCATTGCCAGTCGAGAGCTGCGGCATACTCAGGAGGCCAGCGATAGGTTATCCAGTTCGGATTCGTGTCGCTCGGATTGCCGCCCGGACAGCCAGAAAAACCGACAATGACTTTCACCCCAATCCTCTCCGCGAGCAGCACTGTTTTCTGGAACGTTTCCCAGTCGCGTTGCGCGATGTTGCGATCGGGATGAACTGGATTGCCGTGACAGCTCAGGGTTGCAACCTGAATGTTGTGGTCCGAAAATTTCTTTTGCCACGCGCGCAGCTTGACGGGATCGTCGAGCAGTTCCGGCACCGGACAATGCTTATTGTTCGGATAACCACCTGTACCGATCTCTGCCGCTTCCACTCCCATACTCTCGTACTTTTCCACCAGTTGATCGAGCGTGAGATCGGGAAATGCGGGATCGAAGACGCCAATAGGAATCTTCCGCCGTGAGCTATTCGCGTGCATGGACGTCCCTTCAACCTGCGGAACCGCTGCAGAAAGCGAGTGCGGAGTGGCGACAGCTCCGGCGATGACACCGCCTGTCGTGGCTAGAAAATTTCTTCGCGTTGGGGAGAGCGGATCAGAATTCGACATGTGGTCCCTCGACGTTGAATGCAGGAACCGAACATTATACGCACGGCGCGAAGAGCGCAACCAGCGGAGAAAGGAACTTTTGACTAAAAATCCGAAGCCGCCCTCATCGGGCGGCTTTGGATTCGTGGGTTGAACTCCTCAAGTTCAGGCCGGAGGTGGCCACTTCTTTATGAGGACGTTGAGTGCATTCTTGATCGAAGCCAGGAAAAGCACAATAGCGTAAAAATACTACGTACGATCGAATTGCTGGAATTGGTCCTTCCGCGAACGGACCGTGGAAGAGCGGCCATTCATGCCCGCGCTAAATTTGAAACGCAGCCAACGCGAGCTTTAGCTCAGCAGACCCTAAAGGTGCATCCTGACTTGATTTCACGTACGCGGCTCTGAAGCGTCGCTCTTCCGCGGCACTCCCAAGCGAACCGCAAGACATTCTAGAACCCTGCTCCTGATTTTATGCCTTTGCCTTCGATGATCTCGTAGGACTTGCCTGATGCGAGGTCCTTGAACTCTTCGGTCCGCCCGCTCGGCCAGTCAATCACGAGACGCTCGATCTTGTCTCGTTTCCCCAGTCCAAACGTGGCCGGCAGCTCCGAGTGCGATAGATAGCTGGATCCGCTCCGCACGTTGCGACTTTGCCAGATCCCATCAGAGAAAATCCGCACCTGCGCGCCGATTGCGTCGCGATTCGATTTTGTCCCCACAAGCTTGAAACGAATGCTGTGATTCCCGGCAGTGTGATCGTTTCGAAACAGATAGGCTGGGCCGTTGTTTGTGGTCATTAGGATATCCGCGTCGCCGTCGCGGTCGAAGTCGCCCACTGCTAGCCCACGCCCGACCTTGGGCGCGCTGAAAGCGCCGCCAACTTCAGCTCCGGCTTCACGAAAACTTCCTTTGCCATTATTCAGAAATAGTTGCGGCGGCTGCGCATAGCCCACGTTGCGAACGTTGCGGACCGTGTCGTCAATGTGGCCATTAACGGCGATCAAGTCGAGCGAGCCGTCGAGATCGCAATCGGCGAAGACGCAGCCGAAGCCTAGCGTGGTTTTCGAGGGAAGCCCGATGCCACTTTGCACGGCAATGTCCGAAAAATTACCACTCGCATCCGCGCGGTAAAGCCCGATCATCTCGTTATCAAAATTGGTAATCGCAACTCCGGCTCGTCCGGAGTTGTCGAAGTCCCCAATGTCCACGCCCATGCCGGCGCGCGCCTTGCCTTCGGCGCTGAAAGCGATTCCCGCTTCGACGGCGACATCTTTGAATGTGCGGTTACGCTGATTGCGATACAGCTTGTTTGGCTGCGTATCATTTGCGACCAGCAGATCGGGCCAGCCGTCGTGGTCGTAGTCGAACATGGCGGCGCCCAGTGACTTCGAACTGCTGTCGAAAATGCCGCTCGAAGCGGTCACATCTTCGAATGACCCGTTTCCGCGGTTATGAAATAACCAACAGGTCTGACCCACATAAGCTTCCGGTGTGCAATAGGACTTGTGCTTGCCGTCGACACTGCAAAAAACGTCGTGCTCGGGCGCCCATTTCACGTAATTACAGACGAATAAATCCAGTAGACCGTCGCGATCGTAGTCGAACCACAAGGCGGAAGTGCTGAACGCCTGGCGCTTTCCCAATCCGCTCGAATTTGTGGCATCAACAAACGTGCCTTTGCCGGTATTCCTGAAAAGCCGGTTCTGCCCGACACAAGTTATTAGGATGTCGGGAAAACCATCATTGTTGTAATCGCCGACCGCAACGCCCATGCCGTACATCTCGACATCAAGGCCCGCAGCGCGAGTCACATCGGTGAAAGTACCGTTTCGATTGTTGCGGTAGAGCTTGAGAGTTGAACGCTGACGCACATGACCAGGCCAATCGGCGCTGTTCACGAGCAGAATGTCTTGCCACCCATCGGCATCGTAGTCGAGAAACGCGCAGCCTGAGCCGAGCGTCTCAGGGAGCAACTTGCCGCCGTACGCGCCATTGTTGTGCTTGAAATTAATTCCGGCAGAGCCGGTGACGTCGGTGAGAGGAAAACCCAGTCTTGCCTGCGGAGCTCCCCAAAGATCGAGCGGTCTGAAAGCACTGGCCGCTGCCGCAATCGCTGAAGCTGAGAGAAAGGCCCGTCGGTTCACGGAACATTCACCAAGCCGTTGCGGATCGCATATACAACCAACTCCGCCGTCTTGTGTATGCCCAGCGCATCCATGATATTGGCGCGATGGACGGCGACCGTGTTTGCGCTCAATTCGAGCTGCGCCGCGATTTCTTTATTAGATTTGCCCTCGCAGATCAGTTGCAGGATTTCAACTTCGCGCGGCGTCAATCCCGCGTTGCGCTCACCCTTCAACGATTCCTGTTCCGCAAGTTGGTCGTCGAGCACAGTTTCCCCGTTCACGATGCGACGAATCGCTGCGCCCAATTCCAAATCCATCGCGTTCTTCAGCACGTAACCGCGCGCGCCGGCATCGAGCGCTTGCCGCACCCAGGTTTCTTCAGTGTGCATGCTGAGCATCAATACGAGCGTATCGGGAGCCGATTGCAAGATTTTTCTGGTGGCCTGAAGCCCATTCATTCCAGGCAGGGCGCAATCCATTACGACAACACGAGGGGCCAACGACCGTGCCAGCTTGACCGCTTCTTCACCGTCGCTGGCCTCGCCGACCACATGGAGATCAGGCTCGTCCTCGAGCATGCGCCGAAATCCGCGGCGCACCAGGCTGTGATCATCCACCAGCAGTACGGAGATCTTTTCTTCAGGCATGAGGCTCCAATATTGTTCGAGGAACAACCATTCGCACCAACGCTCCTCCAGCAGTAGGCCTGGCGAACGCAATCGTCCCGTTTAACAATTCCGCGCGCTCACGCATGGCGACTAGTCCAATTCCCTGTCGAGAACGACTCCCCGAGAAGCCTGAACCGTGGTCTTCCACTTCGAGTTGCAAATGCTCGGGCGCGAAGTGCAGTCGCACCCAAGCCTGCTTCGCCCCCGAGTGGCGGGCGATATTATTCAAAGCTTCCTGCAGAACGCGATAGACGTGGACGGCCGCGCTTGCGTTAACTGGAAACGAGGTTCCGGATTTCTCGTAGGATATGACAATACTCGTCTGCCTTTCCACCACCGGCAAATACCATTCGATGGTTTGCTCAAGACCCGCTTCATCGAGCATGACCGGGTGCAGCGCCTGCGACAGGCTACGAACTTTTTCCAGCGTGCTCTGGGCGATCTCGCGGACTTCCAGCAAGTCGGCACGTAACTGCGATCCTTCTTCGACCTGGTTGCGAGCGCGGCCCAGCATTGCGCCCATTGCCGTCAGGATCTGTCCGAAGTCGTCGTGCAACTCACGCGAGATGTGCCGCAGAGTGGATTCCTGGGTGGAAATTAGTTTTTGCGCTAAATCGCTTCGCTGATCGGACAGGATTGCCAATTGGTTGAACAGCAGCCGATTTGAGCGAATTAAGTAAAGGCTGGTCAGAACGATGGCAATCAGTATTGCGGTGACGAAGACGTAAGCCTGCCGCTGGACGCGATCGTAGATTCCCGTGACTTGGGCAGCAGCCTGCTCTTCGCTCTCGTTGTTCTGCACGAGCAGGCGCGCAACCGCCGTGGTGAGTGCGGCCAGGCGGGCTTGTAACGAAATCCTGATCTGTTCACGTGCCTCGGCTTCCTTGCCGCTGCCGGCCAGATCGAATGTGCGGTTCACGGCATCCCAGAATTGACCGAGCGAACTTTCCAAGTAATGCTGTTGATCGTCTGTGCGGCCTTGAGGAGAAACTTGCTTTTCACGTTGGAATGCGTCTTCGAGGTCGCTGCGCATTCTTTCGAACTGTGGCTGCCAGGCCGTGAGCGGATAATGCTGCCCTTGATCCAGCGCACCCGTGTCGAGCATGTCACGCATAGAAATGCCGATGGAGTTGAGCTCATTTTGAATGCGCAATAACTGAAGCGAGTCTTTGCGGTTCCGGTCAATCAAATCGTTCTGCAGCCGACGTAGGCTGCCGATGCGGTTCGTGACATACCCCGAATACGCCACCACCGCAGCCAACGTGATCACCAGGCCGACGTAAAGTGGAGTTGTGGGAGATCGCCCCGCCGATTGCCGCACTGCGCAAGCATATAACGCGCGGGCCCAGACTAACAATTCGAGGTTGTGGAACCGCAGTCCGCCGCACCATAACGACGAACGGTGAAGTCTGCGGCATTGCTTTCAGCGATCCCGATCCGAGCCTTTTTGGTCCGCTCAACGCGTGTGCGCTGGAAAAGTGCTTCGTTCTGGAGATTTACCATCGGCAGCCGATCGTGGAGCAGATGGAACTGGATGACTTTATTTCTCAGGTTTCGAATTCGTACACCGCTATGCTGCAATCTCACGCCGAGGTCTGAGTCCTCGTCACCCCAGCCTTCGAATTCTTCATTCCAGCCATTGACCGCGACAATATCCCGGCGGCAAACAGAAAAATTGCTGCCGTGTAAACGGCGATTTCGGGATTCATAGAGTATGGGTGATACGAATCCGTGCTCGATGATGCGCGCCTTGCCCCTTAACCCAAACTCAATGAGTGTTAGCGGCCCGAATCCCAAACCGCTCTCAAGAATCTTCTCGGGACTGGGCACGACGTCGCGGCTCACATGTGTCCGGCGGCCGGTGATCGCCACGCCGGGCTCGACGTATGCGAGATGGTTTCGCACGAAATCGCGATGGGGTAGGCAGTCCATGTCGCTCACGATCAGCGGATCAAACTGGCTGACTTTGATCGCGCGGTTGAGGACTCGGGCTTTGCGAAAACCACGTTTGTGTTGCGTGACATGCTGAATTCCGTGGGCAAAGCGTGACGCCCAGGCTGCGAGCACGGAGCTGTACTCCTGGTCTGATCCATCGTCGGCCAGAACCAACTCGAAATCACGAAAGCTCTGTACCGCGAACGCCGCAAGCGTGGCCTCAATTATGTTCGCGTCGTTGTAAGTGCCGATGATGACCGACACCGGGCCGGGAGTGTCCATCTTCGAGAAATCTGACGGTAACGTTTGTCAGGATTCTACATGACGGCCCTGCAAGCAACGCCGTGCACAGAGGCGGCTATACCCGCGCCAGATGCAGCCCAAACCATTTGCGCCGGTCGAACCAACTCTTTTCAAGTTTGGATCCGGAGACGCAGAGCATCTGTTCAACCATCTGCAGCGTGTATTTATAACTATTCTCGGTGTGAATGCGCTCACCCGCTCCGAATCGAATCGCCAGACTCAGAGCTTTCAAACTCACGATTTGAGTTCGCAGGCTTTCCAGATAAATTTCCATTCGCGAGCGCAATGGGTTCCACTCAGCAACGTGGCAGAATGAGGACAAGTCGAAGTCGCCGCCAAATTCCCTGTTCAGCCGCATCAGGATGTTCTTATTGAACTCGGCCGTGATCCCCTGGGCATCGTCATAAGCCGGAACCAGAATATCCGCCGGCTTCACCATGTCGGTACCGAGAAGTAAGCCATCCCCCGGGGACAATTGCTCGCGCACATTCCTAAGCATCGCCGTCGCATCGTTCCAATCGAAATTGCCTATACTGGATCCCAAATACAAGACAAGCTTGCGATTTGGAATGTTCTTCAGAAAGCCGAATCCATGCGCAAAATCCGCAACCACTGGCTTCACCACAGCGGCCGGGCAATCCATTTTGATCCGTTTCTTAGCGTCACCTAGTGCAGCTGAAGAAATGTCCACTGGAAAGTATTTCAGGCGCATCTGCCGGCAGGCGAAAGCATTCAACAACGTGCCAGTTTTTGTGGCAGTTCCGGCCCCCAGCTCAACAATTGAAACTGGCAAGCCCACCGCCTGCGCAATCTCGCGCGAGCGGTCACGAAGAATTTCCAACTCAGTCCGCGTGGGATAGTACTCATCCAGCCGCGTAATCTCTTCAAATAGCGCCGAGCCACGGTCGTCATAGAACAGCTTGCAAGGAAGCGTTTTGCGCGCCGAGTTGAGTCCTTGCACAACTTCGTCCGCATATTCGGGGAGAGCAACGAGCGCACGTGCGATCATTTGGCCAGCCTTATGCCAGTGAATTGCCAACGCGCATGAGGTGGGAAGAAATTGCGATACGTTGCGCGAATATGGCTGGAAGGTGTGGCGCAAGAGCCTCCACGAAGCACAAACTGATTACACATAAACTTTCCGTTGTATTCGCCAATTAATCCCTCGGCAGGCTGGAAGCCCGGATACGCGGCATACGCGCTCGAGGTCCATTCCCACACATCGCCGAACACCTGTTGCAGCCCACTGCCCCGCGCCGGGCCAGGATGCAGATGTCCGGTCTCCAGCAATGTCCCACTCGAAGGATTTTGCGCTGCGGCAACTTCCCATTCTTCTTCTCGTGGAAGCCTGGCGCCACTCCAACGCGCGTACGCGTCTGCTTCGTAGTAACTGACGTGGCAAACCGGTCCATGAGGATCCAATTCGGTCATTCCAGCCAGGGTGAATTCGAACCGGCGTCCGTCGTCTTCCTCCCAGTACAAAGGCGACTGCCAACCCTGCGAACAAACCGTGTCCCACCCATCCGACAACCAAAGCTCTGGCCGGCGATAACCGCCATCGTTGATGAACTGCAGATACTCAGCATTTGTGACCAGCCGGGAGGCGAGCCGGAACAACCGCAACAGAGCTTCGTGTCGCGGGCCCTCATTGTCGAAGGCAAAGCCTGTGCCGCTGTGACCGATCTTGTGAATGCCGCCTTCGAAGTATATCCACTGCAGCGGCGCATCCGGAGTCACCACCCGCGGCTTGTTCACACGCCCGGGCCGCAACGGCATCGACCATAGTGCATGCTTGATGTCGGTCAGAATGAGCTCCTGGTGCTGCTGCTCGTGGTTTAGGCCCAGTTCAACGAGTGCCGCAGTATCTTCATTTGCGAATTCCAGGTGCCGCATCGCTTCATCAACGTGCGACCGGTAAGCATGGATCTCATTCAAACTCGGCCTCGACATCAACCCGCGAGCTCCGCGGTAAGGATGCGAGCCAAGCTGCTTGTAGTACGAGTTGAAAAGGTATTTGTATCGTTTATCGAAGGACTTGTAGGCGGGAACATGGGCCGCAAGAATGAAAGTCTCAAAGAACCAAGTCGTGTGCGCGAGGTGCCATTTGGCAGGGCTGGCATCGGGCATGGACTGCAACATCTGGTCCTCTGCCGAGTACGGCTGTGTCAGCTCCAGGCTCTTTCTGCGAATTTCCTGATATCGCTCGCGAAGCGGACTACAGGCCAACTGCTGCGCGTGAGTTGCGTGCATAGGACTCTCCAGACCAGGCACTGATCGGCCATATGAATTGCCGATCTAGGATGGATGCGACAGCGCGCGTTATTGTTACATTTTTCGCGGGAAAAAACAGGCGCGCGGGAGGGAAAACATTGGCTCGGGACCGTTCCTGGCTTGAACAACGCATTCTCCCTTAGCCAAATCAGGTATTTAGATCAGTTCCCACCTGCTTCGTGGCATCTGGCGCATCCTCTTATGGCATCAAAGCCACTCGCGACACGATCAATCGGTAAGGAGAAATTCGGTGCGTAAGATCAGCGCCATCGGATGTGCCGTATTTCTTTTCTCTGTTCTTGCCCAGGCCCAGATCCCCACCGGCGGCAATGTTTTTTTTGGATATTCGTATTCTCGCGGGAACGCATTTACCCACAACTTTGCGCCCCCTCCAAACCCGGCCAACGCAAGCATAAATATGAACGGGTGGGCGGCATCGGTGGAAGGCAAATACCTGCCCTGGATCGGAGTGGTCGCCGACTTCGATTGGCACTATGGATCGCGCGGAGTCACTCAATGCACTCCACCAGGATGCACGAGCACGAGCCCATTCCGATTGAACGCGAGCCGGCACGAGCTAATGTTTGGGCCTCGGGCGTCCGTCTCAATCGGTAGATACACGCCCTTTGCACAATTGCTGATAGGCCTAGCACATCAGACTGATTCGGGCCGAGGCACAACCAACTCTGACACAACCTTTGCCACTGCCATCGGTGGGGGCCTCGATTACAAGCTAATCAAGGGCGTTGCCTGGCGGGCGCAGATGGATTCCATACACTCGCACTTCTTTGGGTCCGCGCAGAACGATCTGCGGTTTTCGACAGGGATCGTGTTCAGATTCTGAAGCTTGGATTTCAACTTACGCGGACTGCGGCTCGACGTAATCGGGCGGCGGAGCGGCGCCGTCTCCGAAAAAATACTGCTCCATTTGCTTCACGATGACTTCCTGGTCTTCACGCCGCGCAGGATTAAGCCGGTATTCATTGAGCAGCATTTTGCAAAATTCTGTCCATTGATTCCATGCCTGCTGCGAGACGTTCTGGTAAATCTTCTGCCCAAGCTCTGTGTCAAAAGGAGGCTCGTCGAGCCCCGGAAGTTCCTTTTGCAACTTGACACAAAACACTTGATGTTCTGACATCGTCCGGTCCTCGCTATTCAGGAAAATTATCTCACAGGGATTCGGAGGTTGAAGAAACATAAGAAAGGCCTGCCCCACAGGCAGGCCCTTTCTATGCGCACTTCGCGTCACTAGGTGGTAGGTGGAGGCGTTGACCCAGGTGTGGTGTTCTGTGGCGTCGTAGGTTGCGTTGGAGGTTGCGGCGGAGGATTCGTGCTTCCCGGCGCTGGAGTCGTGCTTGGAGTGCCGGTATTAGGCGTTGTTGGCTGTGTCGGAGTGGCCTGCGGAGTGGGTGCGTTTGGACTCGTTTCCGGCGTCGGGCTTGTCGGAGTTGCTTCCGGCGTTGGACTCGATGGTGCGGTCTCGGGTGTCGGTGAACTTGGCGTCGTTTCCGGCGTGCTGCCCGGGCTTGGCGTCGCCGTTCCAGGTGTTGGGGCGGCAGTACCGGGCGCAGGCGCCGCAGTCCCCGCCGCCGGCGCGGCTGTGGACGGCGCCTGATTGGTGCTGGGTTGAGATGATGGCGCTGGGCTCGTTGTTTGGCCAGCGGCAGGGCTCGGCGCCGGCGCAGCAGTCTGCGCGCTGCTTGAAATCGTTAGGACAACAAGACAAGCCGACAACAACGCAACACCAAACCAGCTATTTTTGAAATTCATAAAGTCTGGCACCTCCAGTTCCGATTTCGTTTCTTCGGTGAATGTACGGCGAGAGATGAAATAGAGGAATCC
>QHZR01000303.1 GCA_003224755.1 Acidobacteriota bacterium | reverse complement strand
GCTACGACTCTACAACAAGGCTATTTTCTCGGCGCGGCTGAGAATCAGTCCGACCAGGCCAGCACTCCCGGGACAATCAGGTTTGCGACCGGAACGATGGTGAGAATGCCCCACCAACTAGGCTTCCCACGCGCTTCGGCCACAGCCATCCAGACCATAATGGCAATGACGATGTTCACGATGGGAACGAAGAACAAAATGATCCACCACATTGGTTTCTTGGCAATGTTCAACATCAACACCAAGTTGGCAATCGGGATCCATGCCAGCCAGGAGTTCTCTGTCTTGGTCTTGTCGGCAATGGTCTGCAGCGCTAGGGACATGTACACATAGGCCGCCGCGCCGATAATAAGGAAAACCATGATCAGGCCAATGCCCAGGCCCGCAGCTGCCATAGGACTATTTTCTTGCGCCAGCGCTCTGCCCGAAGAAAACAGAACGACAGCGAACAGAGCGATCAAACCCAATCGGGACACGACACTCGTTCTGGCTTTCATTGAGGCTCCTTTTGAACTATCTCGAGTTATTTGGAGTTAACGGCTGGCGAACGCGAAGATTATGCACGCAAAGGCGGGATGAGGCAATTGCCTAACTGGTGAACATGAGTTTGCTTGGAAAGGAGCCCAAGTCTCTGATCACATTGCGAATTCCAGGAGCGCAAACACATACATCCAGAGTATCCCCATAAAATGCCAGTACCAGCTCGCAACCTCAACCACAATGCGCCGGTGTTCAACGGAGCGATGAAACAGGGAAGCGAAGCCGGCATAGAACAGGGCGATGATCCCTCCGGCAAGATGCACGGCGTGTGCGCCCGTAAGAATGTAGAAAAAAGGGGTCGGCTTTCGGGTTGAGACGTGGAATCCGTGGGCTTGCAGAATCTGCCAGGCCATCCATTGCCCAATGAGGAAGGTCAATCCCAGCGTGATCGTAATCGCCAGCCAGGGAACTCTAAGCCCTTCGTCCCATCTAATCCCAGGAATAGAGCGGACGGGCGCCAGAGCCATTTCGCGGGCAATTGAGCGGCGCGACATCTCAATCGTGAAACTGCTTATCAGCAATACCAGGGTATTCAGCAGCAACAGGCGGACTGGAAGGCTTACCTGCACCCATTCGCGGATATAGGCGCCGGCCCGGCTGTCGAAAACGAACGCTCCATGATGCAAAAACAGAAAGACCACCGTCAGAATGACGAAGATCATGGAAATTGAAAACAGGGCTAGCACCAGCGCCAGGCGTGCGCGATACAGGCGGCGGCCATAGTCGGGAGAACTGTCGCCGGGGCCATTATCGTCCCCTCCGCCAAATCCCGGAGGATGCACTCCACCGCCCTGGCCCGATTTAGGCTTTTCGACCGCTACCGGAGGCGAGAAAACTGACATAACCGACTGCTCGTGTCGAAGAACTACTTCTTGGCCGTTTTGCCGAGCGCGCGCACGAACCTGATTACTTGCGCGATTTGATCGTCGCCGAGTTGGTCCGCGAATGGCGGCATGTTTCCATTTCCATCGTGGATAACTTTGTGGAGCTCGGCGTCGGTCCTTTTCTGGACAACTTTAGATCGAAGATTAGCCGCTTGCAGTTGTTTGCCCAGAGTCGTGTCTCCCGTGCCGTCAGCACCGTGGCAGAGCTGGCACTTGCTCTTGAAGATGGTTGCGCCGGAGCCTCCCTGAGCCATGGCCATTGGGCAAAAAGCCAAGAAAACTCCTGACAATAAAAAAATCGGTATTGTAAATTGGATGTCTCGCGTTCGACTCACCAATTTCGTCCTCCGTTCATGTCCGGCGTTACTGCGCCTGCCGTAGCCGTGAAGCATCTTAGATCATAATTGAAAGCACCGGGATGCAAGGCAATCCGGTAAAATGCACCGCCTATGACAGCTAAGAGTCAAACTCAGGGACACAGGAGCAGGACAATTCCGTTGAAAAAGAATTATTGCTTCGCCTGCGGCCAGGACAATCCCGAAGGCATGCATCTCAACTTTGTGCTCGACCGAGAGCGCAAACGCTCTGTTTCGCGCTTTCGCCTCAGCAAGCGCTTTACCGGACCGCCAGGATACTGCCATGGGGGCATTATCGCCACCATCCTTGACGACGCCATGAGCAAGCTCAACAAGTTGCGTGATGTGATTGCCGCAACGTCCCAGCTCCGAATTGAATACATCAGGCCCGTTCCGCTGCTCGCGCCGCTAACTGTTGAATCGCGGGAGTTGAGCAAGCGCGGACGACGGCTGACCCACACCGCTGAGATTTTTGATCACAAAGGAAGCGTGCTGGCCAGGGGACGAGGCGTGTTCGTGATTATTAATCCGAAGCAGGTGTTCAAGTGATTGGTTTCACGTGCGACACGCGGCTCGCCTGTCCGCTGCGCGCGGAGCGCGAAGTTCCGAACTGGATTTGGACTTCGTCTTGACAAGACAGACGGGCCTCCTGTCCCACATGACCTATGCCACATTCCTCAGCACCAACGCCGAGTTCTTCGATCCAAACGCGATGCAATTGCAAACCGCGTGTTCAATAGTCCTCATTCTGCCCGCGGCCGGAACATAATCTAGATCGCACTCTGGCGAAGGAGTCTCAAGGTTGATGGTGGGCGGAAGCTGCCCATGCTGCATCGCCACTAACGTAGCGGCCACGCCTGCAGCGCCACATGCACCTTGTGGGTGCCCAATCTGCGACTTCAACGCTGACATTGGTACTTGTGGTGCGCGGTCCTCTCCCAACGCAAGTTTCAGCGCCCGAGTCTCGATGCGATCGTTAAGTTGGGTCGAGGTACCATGCAAATTCACATAGTCAACGTTCGCGGGGCTGATGCCGGCTTGTTTTAGCGCAAGACCAATTGCTCGCGCGGGCTCCTCGCCGCACTCCATCAGGCGCACGCGGTGGTACGCCTCGCAAGTAGATCCGTAACCGCAGACCTCGGCCAGGATGTTTGCCCCTCGCGCGCGGGCATGTTCGTGTTCTTCGAGCACGAACATCCATGCACCCTCAGCTAGGACGAAACCATCCCGGTCGGCGGAAAACGGCCGCGAACCCTTTTCCGGAGCATGGTTCCACCTTTCGGTCAGGATTCTCATCAAGATAAAACCGCGCACCGTGCCAAGCGAAATGGGAGCGTCGGCACCGCCGGTCAGAACTGCGTCCAACCGTCCGGACTCAATCTGACGCATGGAATAAGCCATCGCATCAGTCGAAGATGTGCATCCGGTAGTGATTACGTGGCTTGGACCTCTAAGATTGAAGCGCACGTTGAGTTCGCTCGAGATGCTGCCCATTACGCCGGTCGGAATACAAAACAAACTCATTTTGCTGACTTGACCCTGAAAATACAGCCGATATTGCTCCTCGGTAAACTCCTGCGATCCGCCGCCTGTACCGATGATCACGCCAAATCGGCGGCGCTCCTCTAGCGATAGTGAAGGGCTCTCCAATCCCGCGCTTTTCAGCGCCTCGGTAGCAGCGCAAAACGCTAGCGGCAGAATGCGGGACACATGCTTGCGTTCCTTCTTCTCGACCCAGGCCAGTTCGTCGAAGTCGGGCACTTCGCCGGCAATTTGTACTTCAATTGCCGAGGCATCAAAGCGAGTAATGCGCCGCACGCCGCTACTGCCGGCAAGCGTTCCCTCGGCAAAGGCTTGTTTGCCTGTACCGTTCGGGCTGACCACCCCCATACCGGTTATGACGCAGCGTCGTTTCATGGTCCTCATTTGTGGGGCGGGCGCCTCGCCCGCGGTGTCTAAACTACCAAGATTTCGCGAGCAATGTATCCCGCGAAAGTCAAATGCAAGTTAATTCTTCTAATTGGACTTCTGGGTCGCTCGTCTGTGGAAATCCTTGTCAAGCCCCTCTAGCACCCAGTTTCCTGACAAACGCTTGATTCCATTGCTGCAATAAATGCTCCAAACATGGCACAATTGGCATATCAGAAATGCTAGGCTATATCTATAGGCATAGAACTCATTCCATGCCGAGCTCCTTCGCCAGCGTCTTCCACTTTCCATTAACTACAGCTTTGGTATTCGTGTCCATCA
>QHZR01000085.1 GCA_003224755.1 Acidobacteriota bacterium | reverse complement strand
CAGACGCGATCCGATTCCGACGAGAGCGGTAACTTCCAGCGAACCCGGGTCCCGGTACATTGACTTCCTGATTCCCGGGCTGCTCGGCATGAACTTGATGAATGCAGCCATGTGGGGCATCGGGTTTGCCATTGTAGATATGCGGCAGCGCAAGCTGCTAAAGCGTTTTGTAGCAACTCCCATGCGACGCAGTGACTTCTTGCTCGCACTCCTCAGCAGTCGCTTGTTGCTCATGCTGATTGAAGTCGCCTTGTTGCTGGGTTTCGGCGTGTTTGCGTTTCACATGCGAATCCTCGGTTCACTCTGGAGCATTCTTCTGATCGGTTCCATTGGAGCCATTTCTTTCGGCGGATTGGGACTATTGACCGCGTCCCGTGCTCAAAAGATTGAAAGCGCCAGCGGCTTGATGAATCTTGTAATGATGCCGATGTGGATTTTCTCAGGCGTGTTTTTCTCAGGCGAGCGCTTTCCTGCGGCAGTGCAGCCGCTCATCAAGGCGCTACCTCTCACCGCACTCAATGATGCTCTACGCGCCACCATCCTAGAAGGTTCGTCTCTAGCGTCACAAAGCCCCAGAATCCTGGTGATGGCAGCGTGGGCGGTGATCACGTTCGCGCTCGCGTTGCGCTGGTTTCGGTGGACGTAAACCAGCCATCAGCTGTCAGCCTTCAGCTATCAGGAAAACCGGTTCTCCGTCGACCTTTAGTGGGCTGTTGCGAGCGTCACCCGAAAGCTTCCCCTGGCTGAATCCCCCCTTGTACCATTTCCCTTCCTCGGTAATGTACTTTCAATTGATTGGTTTTTTAGCTATCCGTGCTAGACTCGCAACCGTGATCGGGACGCTGGCATTTGGGGTCGCGGCCCGTCGCAGTTGCGGCCGACTTCGTCTCTCGCTTGCCTTACTGCCGCAATAGTTAGCTCGCGTTCTATTGTTCGTGTTTCAGGAGAACCTTCCGCTCACTTCGCACATAAGACCAGGCAGCTCAAACGCGGTTGAGCAGCCTCTAATGGCTTCTCGTTCGAAAGGTGCAAATGAAGGTCGCCGAACAACTGGATGTGTGCGCTCCATTCCTAGAGCGGGTTCGCCGTGCCTCCTCGCGTGCCTTGCTTTTGGATTATGACGGCACACTTGCGCCTTTCACTCCTGACCGGACGCGGGCATTTCCATACCGAGAGATACCCGAACTGGTTTCGCAGATCATGCGTCACCAAACGCGGGTTGTCCTTATCAGTGGCCGTGCCGCAACGGAACTGGTTTTCCTGAGCGGAATTCACCCACATCCGGAAATTTGGGGAAGTCACGGTTCAGAGAGGCTGCTGCCGGACGGATCGTACGAGGCGGACACTCCGCCTCCGGAGCAACAGCACGCGCTACAGATTGCCCTACGCTCCCTGCGATCCTGTGGGCTCGATTCGCGGACTGAGACAAAACCCGGCGGCTTGGCCGTGCACTGGCGAGGGCTCTCGCCCGAGGAGCGATCCAGCATCGAGCAAAAAGTCCGCTGTCTGTTTGCGTCGCCGATTGAGGACTATGGGTTACAGTTGCTTCCCTTCGACGGCGGCCTTGAGCTGCGCGCGTCTCATCGAAACAAGGGGGATGCGGTTAACGCCATTTTGGCCGAGGCGGGACCAGGGGTTGCAGCTGCATATTTAGGTGACGACCAGACAGACGAAAATGCCTTTCGTGCCATCAAAGGACGGGGGCTTGCTATCTTGGTGCGCCCGGAGCCCCGGCCAACTTTGGCCGATCTCTGGTTGCGGCCACCGGATGAATTAGGTCGGTTTCTGCGCGACTGGCTTGTAGCTTGTGGAGCGGAAATATGAGGCTGCTGGAAGGGCGTTTAATCAATGTCTCGAACCGCTTGCCGGTCGAGATCAAATTCCGCGCCGGTCATCCTCGGCTGAACCCCAGTGCCGGAGGCCTCGCCTCCGCGCTCGACAGCATTTGGCGCCACCATCACGGGCTCTGGATCGGCTGGGCGGGCGCGGTGGACTCGGAGACCGCAGCGACTCTGCTGCAAAAAGCTGCCCGCGGGCGGTCGTATGGGCTTAAGGCTGTTCCTCTGACGCAACAGGAAGTATCGAAGTTCTATTCCGGCTTCGCCAATGAGATCATCTGGCCGCTGTTTCACGACATGCCATCGCGCTGCGACTTCGACCCGGAATATTGGGAGTTTTATCAACGCGTAAACCGCAAGTTCGCACAGGCGGCGATGGAAACAACCACCTCAAAGGACCTCATCTGGGCCCACGACTATCACCTGATGCTGATGGGGCGATATTTGAGAGAAGCGGGCTGCACTGCCCGGGTTGGTTTCTTTCTCCATATTCCCTTTCCAGCGCCGGACATTTTCGAGAAGCTGCCATGGCGCAAGACCATATTGCGCTCCCTGCTGCAATATCACTTGCTTGGGTTCCAGACTGAACGGGACCGCTACAACTTCCTGACTTGCTTGGAACGGATCGTTCCGGAAGCGTCATGGGCGAGGGAGGATTCGCACAACATCGTTGTTCTTGACGGGCGCAGGACCCGGGTTGCAACGTTCCCAATCAGCATCTCGTTCGAGGAGTTTTCGAGCCACGCTGCCAGCCGCGATGTTGACGCGGCCGCCAGTCAACTGCGTCGCGAACTGACCAACAACTTTATTGTGCTGGGCGTGGACCGCATGGATTACACGAAAGGTATTCCAGAGCGCCTGAAGGCGTTTCGTATCCTGCTGAGACGCTTCCCAGAACTGCGCCATAAAGTCACGTTGCTGCAGGTTGTGGTTCCTAGCCGCGAAGAAATTCCAAACTACAAAGAGTTGCGGCGCGAAGTCGAGCTTCTGGTGAGCCAGATTAACGGTGAGTTTACCGAGGCTGGCTGGGTACCCATCCATTACATGCACCGCAATCTCACGCGCAAGCAGCTTCTTGCGTATTACCGGTCAGCAGATATTGCGCTCATCACTTCATTGAAGGATGGAATGAATTTGGTAGCTAAAGAGTTCTGCGCTGCACAGGTGGATGAGCATGGAGTGGTAATAATCAGCGAATTTGCCGGCGCCGCGTCTGAGCTGCAGCATGGGGCGATTGTAGTGAACCCGAATGATCTGGCAGGAATTGCGGAGGCGATTCACCGCGCCTGTGTTATGCCGGTTGAAGAGAAGCGTTCCCGCATGAAGCTGTTGCGTGACATTGTCCGCACTTACAACGTACAAGGATGGGCTGAGTCTTTCCTGAGCGCGGCGGTAATCTCCGATCCACGATCCGAGCGTGAAGCGGCCAGCAGCTCGTCCGGGGAAGAACCGGACATTCCGCTTATCGCCTCCGCTGCTACTCCTGATCAGCGTATCGCATAGAACCGGGCTTTAGGCTCGAGGCTTGCGTTTCTTTGCCAGCGTTCGTCTTTCCCGAATCTCTTTTTCCGAGTACATACTGCCTCGGCAATTTTTGGCGCCGCAATGGCACAGTGCAGGATCGTCCGGATCGCCATCATAGAGGCAGTAGTCGTACGCCAATTCCTCCCCAGGCGCAATCTTCCGGATGGCGCGAATAATCACTCGGCCTTTGATCTCGTCGGATTCGCAGTTAGGGTCGCAGCAATGATTGATGAAGGCAGCAATACCGTCGCCGTCGACGACGCGCTCGCCATCACTTAGGCCGAAGAGGTACGTCCGCGGGGAGTGCTCGTAAATCGCGTCAGCTTCTGAATAGCTCAGGCGCGGGCCGGTATATTCGGCGACGATCGATCGCCGCTTAATCGCCGTGGTCGTGTAAACACCGTCAGCGTGGATTTTCGATCTGCGGATAACGAGGGCCATGCTTCGAGATTAGCATTCTGGCTGAGTGTCCTAATTTGCACCCGGTCCAGCGCCCACCTGTGTGTTCGGGCGATCTCGGCTGCCAGCGTAAAAATCACTGCCGTTCTTGATTGCTTTCAAGTACCGCCTGCGCTAGGCTGGTTCCGCTCTCGCGAATTCTTCCCTTCCTTCCCGATCCCATACTCGCAAACCAAGCAGAAGGTGCATAGCCGCTGCCAAATGATGGGTTTAAGACGGGTTACCCACAACATATGGTGTTTTACTACTTGACCCCGGCGCGATTTGATCGGTACAGTAACTCTAATTTGTGTCCGCCCTGTCCAGCCCGGGACGGATTTCGAGCTATCGAAACGGCGGAGGAATCTGCTTGGTAAACCTGTCCTATGACGGCTGGCGTCTGACCCGCGCTTTTGCAACCTGGACTCGCGGCATCTCAGTCGCAACGCAAATTCGAACAGCAGGTCCATCAACTACGTGGAGCGATCCGCAAGCGGACCGCCCGGTTCCGCCCGGGATGACAGAAGTGTGTCGAAGGAGTGTACGTTGCTCAAACTGAAAAGGCTGCAGATTCTCGGATTCAAGTCGTTTTGTGATCGTACGGAACTGAAGTTCCACGGTGAAGGCGTTGCCGCCATTATCGGGCCGAACGGTTGCGGCAAGTCGAATATCGCAGACGCCATTTCGTGGGTACTCGGCGAGCAGTCTGCGAAGACCCTGCGCGGCTCGCGCATGGACGACGTTATTTTTGCCGGAACTCGTGACCGTAAACCGACGGGTATGGCCGAAGTGTCGCTCACGCTGATCAATCCCGAGGAGTACGACGGACCAGACAAGAATGATCCGACTGAGCTCGATTTACGGGAGGACATGCCTGCGGAGGACTGGGACGAAACCGAGATTCGAGCACGGGCAGCCGAGGAAGTAGAGCAAATTACGGAGGAGTCGCGACCAGGAAAGACGGAAGCAGTCGACATTCCCCGCTCAAAAGTCATCAGTATTGCGGTCGCGTTTCCGGATGATGAGCCAGTCTTCGCAAGCGGCTCCTCCGGTACTAGTACCGGCGAGGACGCCCTAATCCCCACAGCCTCCGTCCATTCAGGCTCGGCGGTGGTCTTGAAAATCCGACGCAGAAAATTCCAACAGCAATTTCGTGCCGGCGAAATCGTGGTCACGCGGCGGCTATTCCGGTCTGGAGATAGCGAGTATTTGCTGAATGGAAAACTTTGCCGCCTGCGTGACATTCAAGAATTGTTCATGGGCACGGGGCTCGGTCCGGAATCGTATGCGCTGATTGAACAGGGACGCATTGGGCAAATTCTGAGCAGCCGGCCGACGGACCGCCGAGCCATTATCGAGGAAGCTGCGGGCATCACAAAATTCAAGACGAAGAAGCGTCTGGCCGAAGCCCGGCTCGAAGATGCCAAGCAAAACCTCGCCCGCGTGCATGACATTTTCGAAGAAGTAACGCGGCAGATGAACTCCCTGAAGCGGCAGGCGTCGAAAGCCGAACGTTATGGACGCTTGCGCGATGAAATGCGGGCAAAATTCAGAGTCGTTCTCGCCAGCAAATTTGCACAGTTCGATGACCAAGACCGCGAACTGAGTGCGCAGATCCAGGCGATTTCCGAAGAGATTCACCGTCAGGCAGATGCGGTGCGGGAAATGGAACTTGAGCTCGCCGAGCGCACGCAACGAGGCTATGCGATTGAATCCGAAATACGCGAAAACAGCGGACGCTTGGCCGACATCAAGCTGGAGGCCGATCGCAACCAGGCCCAGCGCCGCCACAATGACGAACGATGCAACGAACTCACGATTCGTGCGTCGGCTTCTGAAAGCGAACTTGGCCAAACACGCACACGATTGACTGCGCTGGAAGAGGAATTGAACTCGAATCGCGAACTGCTCGATTCCGCGGCGGCCGACGTAAAAGCCGCGCAGTTGGAATTCGAGACAGCACAGCAGCAGGCACTCTTAACCACCACTGCCCTGGGTGATCTCGAACAGCAACAAGAGCAGTCCCGGATTGCCATCCTCGAGTCGGTTTCTGCCGTCTCCAGTCTTCGTAATCAACTCACGCAGGCGGAAGAGCGCATGGCTGGAGCAGCACGCGAAGCGCAGCGGCTGGAAACCGAAATGTCTGCCGCCAACGCTCAAGCTGAAACCTTCGGTGGCGAGCGCGGGCAACTGGCTATCGAGTTTGAATCCGTCTCGCAAAAAGTCGCAGCCCTCACCGACGAAATCGCGCAGACTCGTGAGTTACTCGCGCTGAAACGCCGTCAGGAAGGCGAAGGCAAGAACCATCTTGATAGCTTGCGCGCTGAATTTGCGTCGGCCCTGGGTAAGAAAGGCTCGCTTGAAGCAGTGATCGCCGAACACGGCTACTCCACAGAGTCAGTCCGACGACTGTTTCAGTCCGGCTCAATGCAGGGAGGATTGGCTCCCGTGGGAGTGCTCGCGGATTTTCTGGAAGTTGAGCCCTGCTACGAAGCAGTAGTTGAGGACTTTCTGCGCGATGAACTGAATTACATCGTGGTCAAATCCTGGGACGCAGCCGACGAAGGCCTTCGGCTATTGCGTTCCGACGTTGACGGCCGCGCGACATTCCTGGTACATCCAGAAGATTCGCAAGCGCGTTTTTCGTTTGCGGGTCAGGAGGGCGTCCCCGACCCTCCGAACGCGTCCATCGTTCCCCTAAAACGCACCATCCGAGTGCTCGATGGATTTGGGAAATCATTGGAAGTGATTCTGCCGAAGTTGCGCGACGGCTACATTGTTCCAGATCCACGGTTCGCCCGCGATTTGGCCCTGGAAAATCCGGACGCATTTTTCCTGTCGCAGAGCGGCGAATGCTTCCACAACGTGACCGTAACTGGCGGCAAGCAGCGCGCCGAAGGTCCGCTTTCCATGAAACGCGAGTTGCGTGACGTAACGCGGCTCCTGGGAGAACTCGAACAGGCACTGCGTCACGAAGAAACACGCGTTCTAAACCTTGGGCATGAGATTAAGGATCTGACTTCCCTGCTCGAACGGCTGGAGGCTGAAAAGCGGGAATCGGAAAAGCAAGCTATGACTTCGGGGCACGCTTTGCGGCAAATTGATAGCGAAATGGGCCGGGTGCGCGAACGCCGCGAGCTCTGCGAACGCGAGTTGGCTCGCCTAGCTGTGGAACGCGGAGAGCAGGAACAACTCATCGGCATGCGTCAGTCGGAGATTAATGCGGCCGAACAGAAGCGCGCTGAACTTGAGCAGTTGGCTTCGGCAGCACATGAGCAGCTTGCTGGCCTACGTCAAGAGCGCGACCTGAAAACGCACGCGGTTTCAGAACGTAAGTCGGATCTGGCAACCCTCGAAGAGCGGCACCGTTCGGCGGAATCGGCCTTACAACGGATCGGTCATTTAGCGTCCGAGATGCAGGGGCGCGCGGACTCTCTGGTCTCGCAAATCGAGTCGGCAGCCACAGAAAAATCCACGCGCGAGATTGAGAACCTGGATATCGGAGAGAAGCTGGAGAACTTGGAAGCCGAACGCAATGCTTGCGAACTTCGCGCCAGCCTGCTGCAGTCCGAATCTGAACAAGTACGCTCGCGACTGGCGGAAATTGATACATTGTTACGCGAGGCGCGCCATACGCTCGACGCATTCCGCGACCGCAAGGCGGAACACTCCACTGCAGCAGTGAAGTTGCAGTCCGATACGGAACATCTAGCGCATACCTGTCTCAATGAACTGGGCATTCAGCGTACTGAGTTGATGGCGGATTTGACCCTGCCCCGCGTCATTGCCGATGAACTTGTAACGCAAGAACAGGAGTGTCAGGAAATGCGCGCGCGGCTCGATGCCATGGGCCCGGTCAACATGATGGCGCTCGAAGAATATAAAGAGACCGCCGAACGACAGGCGTTTCTCGAGACGCAGAGAAAAGACTTGTTGGATTCCATCGAAAACACGCAGGCCACGATCAAAGAAATTGACATCTTCTCGCGTCAGAAGTTCGAGGAAGCGTTTAAAAAGATTAACGAGAATTTCCAGGTCACTTTCCAGAAGCTCTTTGGCGGCGGCAGCGCGTTCATGCGCTTGACCGACGTAGAAAACGCGGCCGAGAGCGGAATTGACGTAGTGGCTTCGCCTCCGGGCAAGCGCATGCAAAACGTGCTGCTGCTCTCAGGCGGCGAAAAGGCAATGACCGCACTGGCGCTGCTAGTGGGGATCTTCCAATATCAGCCGAGCCCCTTCTGCATTCTTGACGAAGTGGATGCACCGCTTGACGAAGCCAACATCGGCCGCTTCACCGAACTCGTAAAAGAAATGAGCGTCCAGACGCAATTCGTGCTCATCACCCATAGCAAGAAGACGATGAGTATCGCGCCGGTCCTCTACGGCGTGACCATGCAGGAGCCGGGGGTGTCGAAGCTGGTGTCGGTCAGGTTTGGGGCCACGGCGTAAGCTGGTACTCTCGAACGGGCCGATGCGCATACTGCTCAAGATATTCTTTTGCTGCGTTGCTTGCGTAGTCCTTTTTGTTGCGGTAGGTCTTCTTTGGTTCGTGTACTACTCGCGTGATCTTCCTTACACACGCGCTCTTGCTCAGTTCGCACCGAAGTCGGTTACTCAAGTTTCAGATCCGTGCCTTGAGGGCCCGTCCGCGGCGATTCCCTACGATTTGATTGGAAGCAATCTTCGGAATGCATTGAACGCCGTTAAGGTTAGCGAGAACGACCCCGGCGTGCTCGCGGAGACATATCGCGCGTTCACAGATCAAACGCACCTGCATCGAGCAACTCTGTCAATGCAGATAAGCCAGACGCTGTTCTGCACGCCTTCGAGGATACTTCGCCGTCAACTCGATAAATTTCGAATGTCAGAACATTTGGAACGTCGTTTTTCGCAACGCGACCTTTCACGGTATATGTCAATCGGCTCTATTTTGGCGAAAATCTGATTGGAGTTCACGACGCTTCTCACTATTTCTTTCGTAAGGATTCAAACGAACTCAACATTGCGGAAGCTGCACTACTTGCCGGATTGGTGCGGTCTCCTTCTCGATTTTCGCCTCTCGATCATCCAGATCGGGCGCTGCGGCGACGAAATGAAGTGATTGATGTGATGCTAAGCGCAAGAACTATAGACGCCGCTGGTGCCCAGTCAGCCAGGAGCTCGGGGCTTGGAATCGCGCAACAGGGTATGCTTAAGGCGAATTGAGGTGTTTCTTGAAAGACCATCGGATGGAGAAGACTTTGAACGACTATCAAATTGAAGAGATTAAGAGAGGAGTAGTGGAAGCCGATTCGGGCGACTTCGCCAGCGACAAAGAGGTGGAGCATGCGCTTAGAAAATGGGCGCCTTCGACTGCAAAGGACGAGAACCGTTAATTCAGTCAGATTTTTTCCACAACCACATTCCTCGAAACAAGTTGCTCCGCCCAGCATTCCAAGGAACGCATCTTTGTCAATCGCACGCCGGTGGAAAACGAGGACTCGCAAAATCGGCTATCATTTCTGCCGTTGACAAAATTTTCTGAGCAGCTAGAATACGCGACGATTTCTACATCTAAGATTTCCGCATGACTACTGAAACGCTAGACTCTGTTCTCTTACAAACTGACTTTCGTGACCTGGAGCTGTTTGCCAGTGGCAAGGTACGCGACGTCTACCAGATAGGCAGCGACCATCTGCTTTTCATTGCCACCGACCGCATTTCGGCGTTCGACTACGTATTGGCTACAGGAATTCCCCACAAAGGGCAGGTCCTTACCCAGATTTCGCTCTTTTGGTTCGACTTCCTCAAAGAGCTAGTCCCCAACCATTTAGTCACTGCGAACGTCAGTCAGTATCCCGCCGAAGTACGCAAGTACGCCGACCAGCTCCGTGGCCGCTCAATGCTGGTGCGACGCGCAGAGATGTTTCCGGTCGAGTGCGTCGTGCGCGGCTATCTCTCCGGCTCGGGATGGAAGGAATACAACGCCAGTGGCAGCGTGTGCGGAATTAAGCTTCCAGCGGGACTTCGCGAGTCAGAGCAGTTGCCGGAGCCGATATTTACGCCCGCGACCAAGGCAACCACAGGCCACGACGAAAATATTTCCTTTGAACACATGTCGCAACTGGTGGATCCGGAAGATGCTCGAATGCTGCGAGACCTGAGCCTCGCAATTTACAAGAAGGCGGCGGATTATGCGCGACAAAAGGGCATCATCATTGCGGATACGAAGTTTGAGTTTGGACGTACGGCGGCAGGTATCACGCTGGCTGATGAGGTCCTGACGCCCGACTCTTCGCGCTTCTGGCCCGCGGACAAGTATGAGCCCGGCATGTCGCAGCAGTCCTTTGATAAGCAGTACGTGCGGGATTACCTGGAAGAGATTCGCTGGAACAAGCAGCCGCCAGCGCCGGCGTTGCCGACCGAAGTGGCCCGCAAGACCAGCGAGAAGTATGTGCAGGCATTCCGGCAACTCACGGGGCGAGAACTGGATGCGTGACGTAGGCGCGGCCGCGTGAACATTGCCGATTGGATTATTTTGCTGGTTTTGCTGCTTTCGGTGGTGCAGGCAGCCAGCTCGGGATTTTTTCAGGAGGCGTTTGGGATAGCCGGGTTGATTTTCGGCTACTTGATCGCTGCCTGGCAGTACCGCCATCTAGCTGAGCATTTTGCGCCTTACATCAGTTCGCATTGGCTGGGTGAGATTGTGGCGTTTTTGGCGATCTTTCTCGGTGTGATGGTTTTGGCTGGTCTAGTTGGCAAGATTGTTCGTTGGATTGTGAAGGAAGCCGGATTGAATGTAGTGGACCGGTTCCTGGGCGGAGTTCTGGGTCTGGTCCGCGGATGTTTGTTGGTCGCAATTATTCTGGTGAGCATGACAGCGTTTACTCCGACTTCGCGCTGGCTGCAAGGGTCGGGACTGGCTCCGTACTTCTTAGTGGTAGGGCGAGCGGTAATTTGGGTCGCGCCCTCGGAGTTGCGGTCGCAGTTCTACAAGGGTTTGGATTATTTGCGGCAAGCGCAGACGTCCCATTCGCCGAAATAGCGTTACGAAGTGCGGATTCTTACCTGCTGGCTTTCAGCAGACAAAAGACGAAAAGAGAGATCCCGTGAAAGATCAACTGGAAGCACTCGTACAGCAGATGTACAAAAGCAACATTCTTTACTCCGAAGCCGTGCGCGAGTTCAAACGCCGCTTCATTGCCACCGTGCTGGAGGAAAACAAAGGCAACCAGTGCCGTGCCGCGCGCCAGCTTGGGATGCACCGTAATACGCTTAGCCGAACGGTCAGCGAACTGCGCATTGATGTCCGCCAGTTTCGTGATGGAGGCAAACGTCCTCCACGCGGAGCACGCCCAATTGCCTACGAGAAGAAGCTAGCGCGCTAGTTCCCTGCATTCCGGTAACAAACGAAAGGCAGCCCTGGCGGGCTGCCTTTGGTCTAAACTTCTCGGAGTTCTAGTGCTGCGGCCTGCGTGTTGGACGGCGCGCGGTTGGCTTCTTCGGCGTTGTGCCTGCCTTTTGCAGCAGCTTTCCTTTCTCCATTGTCATCATGAAGGTTGTGCCGCCGGCACCAGCAGCCGGGGCTGCACCCTGGGCCGGAGCACCCGGGGTCGTAGCGGCTGGCGCGGCGCCCGGATTCGCTTGCGCTGCAGCATCCGTCGGCGGGGCGGTTGCATTCGAACTGGCTGATGGAGCTGGAGTCGCTCCAGATGAAGCATGCACGGGCGATGTGTAGTCCAGCGGCGTGCCTTCGAAATCAAGCGTGTCGCCGAGCTTCGGCATCTGGCGCGGCGGAATCGCACCGGTCATCGTCAGGGTGATGTCAGCTTGCTTTTTCTCGATATCGTCCTCGCTGGCCGCGATCTGGACCTCAGTTGTGCGTGATGCCCCGTCGCCGACATCGTGCGCTGAAATAACAGTTCCCTCCATCTGCAACGGTCGGTTCTTGATCACATTCCAGACCTTGTCCTGGTCCTCCGGCGAGCCGGCTGATAGCACGAGTTCCCATTCGCCGAAGCTAAGCTGTTGAATCTGTTCCAGTGTCTTTCCGTTCACGATGTCATGCGCCTGCTGGGCTGGGGTTGGCGGAGTGTATTTGCTGATTTCCGGTGGACATCCCTGTTGGGGCTGCTTGGTCGTCTTAGCGCAGAAGAGTGTTTGATTCCACTTATCATCGACCGACCCGTGATAATTTTTGTAAACCTTTTGCGCATAGGCGATTATCTGCGGCGATGACGATGCCGGGGCGAGATTCGCAGCCCGGGCAATGAAGAAGATTCCATTATTGAAGTCCGGCGGATTCGCCGTCAGATACGACATTGCTAGCGGGTAAACATTCTGCAAGTCGTCTGGCTCCGCTTCCACAGCCGCTCGCAAATCAGTCTGCGCGGTCGCATTGTCTTTGTTCTGGAGCGCTGCGAATCCGGCTCCGCCCGTAAAAATAATGCTCGTCTGCTTTTTCAGCTTCTCGTAATCGTCGGCAGACATACCGGCAGGCTTCGGTCCGCTCTTCGAACATTCCAGACCCTTGCCGGAATACTGGGCCAGATCCGCAAGGTTCTGTTGGGGATTCTGTCCGGAAGCAACGTTCTGGCGCGCCAAATAAGTCAGCAGCGCGAGCGCGCGCAGGTTACAGGACTCTCCGGTGAGCACGCGTTTTGCAGTCTCGAGGACTTTGGGCTGATTCCCAGCTTGCAAGTATGTGTTCATCAGCTGTTCCAGCGCGGTGGTCTTCATCACGCTGTTGGGATATTGCGCGAGAAAGGCTTCTAGCGCGCTGATCTTACTGGTCGGGTCTTTTTGCTGGATGGCGCCAACATAGGCGTTATATTCGTTGGGATCTTTGATCTCTGGCGCTGCCTGCTGTCCTCCTCCGCCCGCACTCGGGGGGGGCTGCGGCGGGGTCTGCGATTGAGCCGCCTCCTGTGCGCCAGCGCTCAGGGCGCATGCCAATATCATCGCCAGAACAGTTGTTTTCATTCCACTCGCTCCTCGGGTCCTTGGGAAATTAAAATTTGGGAAATCGGTGTAACGCCGAACTTGAATCTAAAGACTACATCAGGGCAGTACAGTCTATGTACAGCTCCGGAGATCTGAGGGCCCCCTGGGGACAGCTGGGGCAAGAGCCTAGTTCCGGTGAGCGGGATTATATGTATGTACCTCAAGTTAAGCAAGTTCCTATCGCACACGTTTGCACCCGCTCTATTTAAGATGCCATAGAGAACGCTCATGGTGGTTCCGGTACAGAACGCGACCGCCGCACAACAAAATCTGGAGAGAGGTGTATGAACGCTAATGGTAATGGTTCCCTTAAAGGACAGGTGGCCGTCGTCACCGGTGCTGGTCGCGGCATTGGTGCGGCGATCGCCCTTCGGCTGGCGCGCCTGGGTGCAAATGTTGTTTTTTGTGGACGCACTCTCAAGCCGTTGCAAGCGAGCGCCGAAGGCATTGCCAAGGAAGGTGGACGCGCGGAGGTGGTGACTTGCGACGTCAGTGACCTCGGTTCTGTGCAAGCGCTGGCGGCTAAGGTCGAGCAAACATTCGGACGTATAGACATTCTGGTCAACAACGCCGGCATTGGCGGCTTTGCGGGGCCGCTCCATGAAATGACACCGGAAGCCTGGGAAAAGATTCTGAATACGAACCTGCGCGGAGTTTTTTATTGCATCCGAACCTTCGCGCCGGTGATGATTCGCGGCAAAGGCGGGCATATTGTGAACATCTCGTCGCTGGCAGGCAAGAACCCGCTTCCGAACGGCGCAGCCTATGCCGCGTCAAAATGGGGTCTCAACGGACTGAGCTACTCGGTTGCAGAAGAACTGCGCGGACACAACATTAGAGTTTCAGTGGTCTGCCCGGGCTCTGTGGACACTGAGTTAAGCCCGCGCATCGGGAAAGACTCCAGCAAGATGCTCAAACCAGATGATGTGGCGCATGTTGTAGTGATGCTGGTGACGCAAGCGCCGCAGTCGTTTGCGAGTGAAGTGTTGTTGAGACCGACTCAGAAACCATGAGGATGACATTCCGAGAAATCGTGGGCGGGTGGCCTACTTCACCTCGAGTGAGTATATCTTCGAAGCCGTAAAACACACGGGGGGTGCCCCACTTCTCGCGATTTTTCGAGAAATGGGGCCTTTCACGATGCTCATTTCATCAGAGGTAGTCATAAGAAGTGCAGCCGCGATCTCCTGACACACATAGGTTCGTGGTTCCCATGTCTCGAAAAGCGCAAGACATGGGCCACCCCGATTTCTCTTGTCTCCCTATACTTGGGTCAACCCGCCGCTGACGAACCTAATCCTTAAACAAATTGTCGAAGGCCCGTCTCGCGGCGTCGGGGCCAGACGCCACTCCGGTAGAAGTCTGCTTCTCCACTCGCACACTGATCGAATAGAACCGGCATTCATTGCGGACATCTTTCCTGGCAATTCTTTCCGGAATCCGTTGCATGCACTCGAAGCGACCGGCGGGATCGAAGTAGCTGCACTGTTTGCAGGAGTGGAGTTCGAAGCCGCACTTTGGGCATTGTCCCAAGGGTTCTGAAACTGCAGTCAGCAGAGTGCCGCACTGGGCGCATCGGGACACGGAATGTGTTCCCGGCATCTGGACCTGGCGGGGGCCGAATGTGTCTTTGTCCCGACGTGCGGGCTTCTCGGTAGAAGGCTTCTGACGCTCTCCCCCGCTGTCCTGATAGCCGTGTTGACGGTACTTAGCGCACACATGCCCTCTCTGGAGTAGAGAATTGGAACGAAATATTCTCTCGCTTGCAGAGCGAGAGTACAAGGTCTTCCTGAATTGTAATTCGCCATAGCGGGTGCTACCATCCGAGTGTTGCAGTCATTGATGTTGGAGGTCATTTATGTCGGAGCGGAATGGTGCTGGCGGAGTCCTATGGTTTCTGGCGGGGCTGGGGATTGGAGCGGTGGTTGGAATTTTATATGCTCCGCAGTCAGGTAGCGAGACCCGGGAAATCCTGATGTCGAAGGCGGAAGAGGGCCGCGATTTTGTACGTAAACGTGCGAAGGAAGCACGCACGCAAGCCGAGCAGTGGGCGGAACGCGGAAAGGAAGTTTATAGCGCGCAGAAAGACCAGATTCGTTCCGCGGTTGAAGCCGGACGTCAAGCTTATCGCGAGAAGACTGCAACAGCTAAGGGTGATGGAGAGAACATCTAGTTTCCACAATTGATCTAAGCAAGATATGAACGACACGGTGCTCACGGTTTTCGTTGTCGTAACTGCCCTGGCGGTCGTGCTGCAGGCCGGGATTCTTGTGGGCATGTTCTTCGCAATGCGCAAGACCAGCGCCAAGGTCGAGTCGCTCGCGGAAGAGGTCAAGACCAAAGTGTTGCCCGCCGCCGAACTGGCGCAGTCGATGATGATCGAGCTCCGGCCGAAGATTGTCACTCTGGTGGACAACGTCAGCGTTTCAACGACCGTGTTGCGTACTCAAATGGAACGCGTGGACGCCACGTTGACCGACATTATTGACCGCACCCGCCTGCAAGTAATTCGTGCCGACGAATTCGTCAACAGCACCATGGACAAGCTGGAAGAGACTCGCGAAGCTGTAACTCGCACCGTTGTGTCTCCCGTGCGCCACATCTCAGGGCTGATGCATGGCGTTACTGCGGGTCTGGAGGCATTCTTTTCCCGCAGGCGCGATCGCGAGCGCACGAACGCTCCACAAGACGAAATGTTTATCTAGATTCCGTCGCGACTTTCCCTCGTTCCATGCCTATTTACGCGTATGCAATTCTGCTTGCTGGAATCGCCGCATGGTTCACGCCTTTCGTATTTGCGCATCGGAAAGCCACCGCTGCAAACACCGTTGACCAACGCTCCCGCTGGGGAGTTCTGCTTCAGTTCGTTGCGTTCACGCTACTGTGGCAAGGTCATTTCTGGACGCGCCAGCTTCCTCCGTGGCGTCTAGTGATTTGCGTTGTATTGTTCGGATTGGCAATCCTGCTTTCATGGACTTCGTCCAGTGCCCTCGGACGCCACTTGCGGGT
>QHZR01000302.1 GCA_003224755.1 Acidobacteriota bacterium | reverse complement strand
CCTCCTGGCAGAAGCGGTCGAGCAGTTGAATGCCTTGCTCGAGCATGCGATCCCAGGTGTCACCATGCGAGTACTCGACCTTCTGATCCTGATAAAGCTTCCATTCCTGAAACAAGGCAGCCGCTGCGTCTTGCCGCAGAAAGAAGGCGGCCAGAGCGCGTTCAAAGGCGCGCCCGAAGAGCATGGCGGCCCGGGTGTCTTTCTCCTGCCAGCCATCGAGATAACGATGGCGGTAGCGGCGCGGGCAGGTCAGATATTGGCTGATCTGGGTGTAGCTATAGATCATGAAGCGACCTCCGATTCGGGAGGATCGTTCGCGGCTGTGGGCGAGAGTTCCTGCCAGCGACTAAGCGGCGCGAATCCGTCGAGGTTGAGGACGGAGATGCCATGCATGATGGCATGACTTATTTTCACTACACCCTGCAGGCCGACCAGCGCCTGGTCATCGATTTCATCCTTTCCCAGCAGCTCGGTGTCATAGCCGAAGTCGCGCAAGAACCAGGTCAGTTTCCACATTGCTCTGGCTGTGCAGTAAAGGCGGCCCGTGATCAAACATCCGGCTAGATGCTTGGGTTCGAGAACTGCGAAGCGGATCTGGTAATACGGTTTCTGCGCCTGCCAGCGATATTGCACTCGATCAACCCGGACGAGGAATAATCCATCCGGGACGGAGTCTATGGCGGACCGATCCGCAGGACGAAGGCTCTCGAAATATCGCCTCATGCCGCACTTCCTTTGGCTGGCAAATAGCTGTTCAGCTGGCAGAGCAGGGCATTGCGGTCTTTCTCGGCCCAGTCAGCGAGGTGAGCAACGAAGTTCTCGACCTGCTCACGCTTCGCTTCACGCAGAGTTTTGACTCCACAATAATCCGCGGCGTAAGACTTCACCAGGTTGGGATCGAACTGATGCTGGCGAATGACTTGGCAAAGGCGATCGCGGACCTTGGGGCCGCCGCAGTTCCCGTTTGCAGGTTGCGGCGGGAGCTTCGGCTGGCGGGAAGAATTTGCCGACTCTGCAAAAAATCCGAGTTCCTCGACTGAGCAGATTCCGATGCCGTAGGCCTTCCTTAGCGCCCGGTTCACCGCGCGAGGTTCTGCGACGCGCATTTCTGCCCCATGGACCAGGGGTGAAACATTTGAAGGATCGGCGTCGCCGTAGCCGACGAAGCGTGTCGATGGAGATTTGTGGACGGTAGCCTTGAAAACCCACCGTCCGACCGAAGCTTGTGTCGTGTCTTGTTCAATTGTGGTATCGATTCCAGCGCATCGCCTTCGATGCGCTATTCGCAGTAGGCCACTGTGACTCACGTACCACTTTCCCCCCAAGTACAGGATCTCACTCTTGATTATCGACAAATGAAGCGTTACTGTGAGGTCTCGCAGAACTGAGAGTTGTTGCCTTGGAAGGTCTGCATATAGTCTTTTAGCGTTGTAAAGATTTTGACGTAATAGCTTCCGGTCGCCAGTGCTGTGCTTGCTCATGTCGGCCTCCAGGACATAGTGTATCACAACGTATCATTTAGTTGCATATCGAAAATTGCTGAATCCTGCTATTTTGGCTTGCAGTCATGACGGAAACCAGAGTTACGCTGCTGGTTCGGGTGCCCGAAAGACTCAAGTCTCGCCTAGCGGAGATTGCTAAACGTGAGCGCCGGTCTCTGAGTAAGCAAGTTGAATTGCTCCTCGAGCGGTGCCTGGAGCTTGGGAGTGAGGAGCACGTCACCGCGCCCGTTAAAGGCGGCCGTCGGGTGGGGAACTAGAGTCGCACTGCTGATAAAGGATGCGAGCGGCTTTAAAGGGTTGAAGTCCTCGTTGAATCATATAGAAATAGATAAGAGCTTCTGCTCGACCATTCGATTTTGACTGCAGGCCCAGAATTTGGCGAATGAGCAGCAAACCGAAAAAACGCTTTGACGCGTGCGTCATGAGTTTGGATGAGCCCACCGGCTCCCTGACCCCCTTCGTCGAAGGTCGCCTAACATGCCATCGCTTCTCTTTCTTGACGGCTGGCGTGCGGCCTGTTCATCAAATTGAACTTGACTGTTCAATTTGATTTCGGCTATTTTTATACTTTACCGAAGCCGACCTCGGCTATCTGCGGACGTTTGTCGAGTCCGCAGTCACGAAAGTGAAAGCATCCTTGTGGTAGAAGTTCAATTATAGGATTGCAGTGTTTTGTGGAATGAAACGCCCTTCAACGAAAGTCGACAGTACTGACCCGAGTTTTACAGCGGGCGACGTCAAACATGCCGCCGGGCTGTCTTATCGGCAACTAAATGATTGGGATTCAAAGGGCGCGCTGCCGAACAGCCGTGAGCAGGAGACAGGCTGGCGAAAATTCACGATCAGTGACTTGTTCGTGTTGATGATTTGCTCTGAAGTTCGCAAGCGTTATGGGACGCCGCTGGAAAAACTGGTCTGGTTGAAGTCATTCATGATGCAGGAAGGGGTCGATCATTTCCAGGCAGCCGTGCGAATGATGCAGCACGGGCTGGCGGTTTTTATCTTTACCGACTTGGAAAAGAGTTTCGACATGGACGCAGACATCGCCATTGCCGACATGCTGGATCTTGGGTATTGCGGGTACGATCATCCACATGCGTACATTTTTATTTGCGTCAATCCAATCGTGAACAAGATTCTGGCCGCGCTTAAGAAGCCAGTGCGGCTAGAAATTTCTGACAGAGTGTACAAAGCACGGTGGGCAGCGTACGCCAAGTTTAGCATTCACGATGACGCCGAACTGGCGGTTCTGGATGTGATGCGCGACAAAGATGTCAAGCGGTTCAGTGTGACCGCGAGGGGCAAAGAAATATTGCTACAAATCGAGCAGGAATTGCCGGAAGGCACCGACCTCAACACTGCCGTGAGCGGCCACGATTTCCAAACGGTAAGCGTCAAGCGGCACGAGGGAAAGAACGTTCGGATTTCCCGCACCATGCCCAAGAAGATCAGCAGGGAAAAGATTCGGAAGGTAGTTGCACTTCAGTTGAACGAGTAGGAGCCACCGGGTGCTTTCGCGACAGTGCGAACCTGAGCGATCGCTTCCAAGAACAGATTAATTCCCGAAGCAACAGTGTGAACCTGAGCGACGGGGCAGCGGGCGCAGCAATGGCTGCGCATATACTGCGTCCCTGCTCAGCCTGCACAGTTGCGTCGGGACCTTTGCAGGCCGAAGACGTCATACTGGGGAGGCGGGCGGGACCGACAGCAAGGGGATAATCATGGCCAACAGAATTTCTGTAAATCGCAGCAACGCGAAAAAGTCAACCGGGCCGAAGAACACGAGCTCAACCCGATTCAACGCCACCAAACATGGGTTGCTTGCCTCTGGAGTGACCGAGCTCGATGATGCCGAGGGCTACCGCGCTACACTTCATGACCTGACGCAAGAAAAGGATCCGGTTGGTGCTCTAGAAGTATTTTTTGTCGAATCCGCCGCCCTGGACATCACAAGGTTACGCCGCGTGAGGCGTTTGGAAGCCGAATACATCACGGGCGTGTTAAATCCGCCTATCCGTCAGCCTGGCGTGCTCGCTGACTTTTCAGGATTGGACCAGGGTGCGATTGTTGATCCAGGGCTACCCGCAACGATGGACTGTGGCAGTGTCCTGCCGCTGGTTAGCATTTTCCAGCGCTACGAGTCAGCCGGTGCTTTGAGACTATTTCGCACCCTGCATGAGCTGGAGCGGCTGCAACGGATGCGGCAAGGCGAACACCTGTCCGCGCCGGCTACTGTCGATGTCACCGTTCACGCCGAACCTCACGGACCGGATTCATTTGGTGAATCATCGAACAAGCCCGTTTTGGAAGGTTCACAAGCTGAGCGCGATGATGAAGAGGAAGAGCAGAAAACGGAAGCGGAGCCGAAGCAAACAGAAGACTTGAAAACAGAATAGTGGCTACTCCAGAGCACAAGCAGAGCGAAAGGGTTGATGCCTGCAGATACAAATTGAGGGGAAAACTGTTATTCCTTGCCCGGCCTCTGAGCGATGCGTCAGAGGCCGTTTTTTTTCATCCCGAGACCTAATTATTGCCACAAACGTTATGGATTGAAACTTAAGATCCTTGGCGAGTCCGACCTTGATTCGTGAAAGCAAGGTAAATTACGAAACGAACCCAACAAGTATTCTGTTTTCAACAAATGATGTGAATGGAGTTGAAAAATGAGAATGGACCAGCGACTCCAGTTCAGCCCTGCACGAGCAATGACCATGTTTACGCTTGCAGCGAAGCACGTGACCTGACCACCCATCGCTTGAGTCGCTCGACGGTGACGGCGGTCGGCAGGTTGGCCCGCGACTCGCAAAAGAGATGCGCGGCCGCTACGGGTCGCCAGAAGATTTTGGTGTGGAATGCTTGCGTTGAACCTTATGTTAATTTTTGCGGGCGCATTCTTGTAGTAGCCTCACCGGC
>QHZR01000301.1 GCA_003224755.1 Acidobacteriota bacterium | reverse complement strand
GAGGAAGACGACGACTGCGATCTCTGGCTTGTCTGCTGGTGCATACCCGGCAAACCAGCCGTTCGTCCATGCGCCTTCGTCTGTGCGAGGCGTTCCGGTCTTGCCCGCGACTTTCATGTCCAGCACCGAAGCCAGCCGCGCCATGCCGTAGTTCGTCGCCTCTTCAAGACCCTGGGATACGGTACTCTCGGCAGCGCTCGAATCGGCAGCAGTGCGGCGAAGTGCAAGCGTACGATATGCGGCAAGCATTTCAAGCGGAGTGACTTTCATGTCCCCTTCACCAACTGATTGCAATTGTCGTTCCTCATCGTTTAGTGCCCGGCGAATGGAGCCGGTCGCTTCAATGTGGGCGAATCCGCTGGGCGACGCGAAGCCCGCCTTCGTAAACGCCGCCTCAAGGTCCGCAGCACTCAACCGGAGTCCAAACGTGGCGAAGAAGTCGTTGCATGAATAAGCCAACGCCGAGACGGCCTGGAGCGGTCCGGTCTGCGGATGCGAGCAGGAAAGATCGTGCGAGCCTACGTGGAGAGTGCGTCTGCAGACAAGTGATTCCGTCGTGCTCAGCTTGCCGGACTGCAAGAGAGCCAGGAGAGTGAACGGTTTGAATGCCGACCCTGGTTTGGCTAGGCGCCGGGCAGCAACGTTGGGGTTATAAGCGGCGAGCACCCGTCCGGAGGCCACATCGACTACGACCGCAGCTCCCGAGCTCCCGCCCATAATTCGAGCCAACTCTGACTTCAGGTCGGCTGCTTGAACGGTGCTTCCGATGACAAGAATGAAAGCTAAGAGACGGTAGAGCATCGGAAGAATTGTACAGATCAGTTTTCAATTGCGAGGCTGCGGAAGACGTAGAAATTCGCGTCCAAGTTGCGTCCAACTATTGCCAAAAGGGCGTATTTTTGAGCTCCTGGCGTACTGGAAGTCATTGAAACATATAGAGCGTGGTAGCGATCGAGCGCCCTTTTAAGGCATGGGTCGCAGGTTCGAATCCTGCCGCGCTCACCAAGATTTCAAAGCACTTGGCTAATTTGGGCAGGGTTGATTTCGGGCACCCCCAGACACCCAGAACAATTGAAAGCGTAGTTCCTATGCAGTCGCGGCGGTACTTCTCTCCTTCAATTGCTCCGGAAATCTCGTCGGAAGCATCATCTGGACGGCCTTCTTGTGCGCCTCGTGCTGATCGGTTGAGACTGCTTGTGCGTAAAGGTCTAGGGTGATCTTTGGGGTTGTGTGACGAAGCTGCGATTGTGCGACCTTCACATTCTCTCCGTTTGAAATCAGCAATGTCGCCAGTGAGCGACGCAGCGTGTGCCATCCGATCGGGGCTTCCTTGCTGCTCTTGATTCCAGAGACTTTCTCTATCACGGGACGGATGTGCCGGCGGAAAAGGATCTGGTAGGCCCGGCTGACAGTCGAGCTGCAGGACGGCACGGAGCGCACCTACGATCCACGCCGACAGCAGGGCGTCTCGGTCTTCCGGGAGGAGATGCGGAGTTTTTCAGTGGGCGACCGCTTCCATGTCACCGCGCCGGCCAACGAACTGAAAGTTGCGAACCGCGAGTTGGGCACCATCGAGAGCATAGAGGAAGATGGGCGGCTGCGAATGAAAATGGACAGTGGCCGCGCGATCGAACTCGATCCGCGCAAGCTCCCGCATCTCGACCACGGCTATGCCATGACCAGCCACTCCAGCCAGGGTCAGACTGCCGACCGTGTCCTGATTCACGTGGACACCGAGTTGGGCGCTAGGGATCTGCTCAACAGCGGCATGGCCTATGTCTCCGTCTCGCGCGGAGCACACGATGCACAGCTTTTCACCAACGACCGCGAGAAGCTGCCTGGGGCGCTCGGTCACGATGTATCGCAGCAGAGCGCGCATGTGCCCGAGATCAAACCTAACCAGACGATTGCGCCGCAGCAGGAAGTCTCCCAGCAGGGTCAACACCAGGACCATGGCATAGGTCTCGGAATCGATTTTTAGAACCCCTGCCTGCCCCTATAATGGCAGCGTAGCGCGGGCGCAAACCCCGTCAAGGTCGACCTGAAGGTCGCCGCTACGCGGGCACGCGCCTTGACAGAGTTTGCTCGACCCGCGCCAGAATCTTGCCGCCATTCCGGGGCCAGGCAATAAAGACATTCCAAGAAGTTACCGCACTGCGCCCGACAAGCGCTAGCCAGGGGCGCAGTTCACGCCAGTCGACCACTTTTAGCGGTTACTCGGCAGCGACTCTCCTGCGCAGCAGCACTCATTCTGGAGTGATGTGTCAATCCCACCCGCGCCGTTGCAAGCGGCGCACAACGTGCTCTGGCGGCACTTCAAGACGCTGGAGGGTTTGTCAAAACAATCGGGGCGAGGACAGTCGATGTTTCGCACATGAATCTTGGCATGTTCACTCCACAGCAATCGCTATTCAGAACAATGTTGCTTCTTGCCGTTCAAGTCTTTGTAGGTTGCGCGTGGTTCTGCCAAGCCGCAATAAACTCCGCTCCAGTAATTTCAGCTCGGCGGCTTTCCGCCTCGCGTGAAAAGAGCATTTCGTCAGCGCAGAACACGACTGACATCAAGTTCCACGCAATAGGATTCACTGCAAACGGGCGATTTTGTTGATCCGCGCCATATAGCTGCCGGCGCTCCGGCTTGAGAATCGAATTTTACGATCACCGTCGAGTCGATGTGAGTCACAGACAATGTTGTGATCTCATCTGTGGTTCCTTACGACTCATTCCGAGAAACATGGGGCAATCTCAGGAATGAGAGGGAGAGCGCGCCATCCCCGAGATGTCTTGGTTGTTGGTCACTTTACTGCCATAACTTCCGTCGCGAGGTCGGCGACGCGGTCGAATCCTGGAGATAGATTGTGAAATTATCCTTTACCCAAAAGCCCGAAGCTGATGTGGAACGCAGATCGCCTCGTACACTAGAATTTTACCTTTTGCTTACGACGATCTGTGCTTGGCGGCTGAATTGGGGTGTAATCTCGCGGTGGCTGCTTTTCGAGCCATCAGGAGAAAGCCTTTGGCCTTTGCGTCTTGTTCAAGCGAAAATAACTGTGTACGTCCAGCCGCTGGATGTTTCAAGTCCATCTCCAGCTCGGCCAACATAAGTCGTGCTTCGAGTCGAATGCTCATGGGGATACGATCTTTGGTTCCGGCTAAAGTGTTTCTCAGCAGGCTTGCAGCCTCTAGTCTCCTCCCGGAGGCGGATTCAACTGCTGCCATCCCGAGCGCCACATGTGCCAGCGTTGCGGTATCGCCGGTTTTATTGGCCAATTGCTGCGCGTGCTGCAAAATTTTATCCGCCTCGTCTACTTTCATTTGGGCGACAAGGGAACGGATGAGCAGTACTTCAGCCTGCGCTTCGTCGTTAGTATCGTTTCCCTTTTCAAATTCCTTGCCTGCCTGGCGAGCGCCGTTTTCTGCCTGTGTGAAATGGCCCTCCTCAAAAGAAATTCTAGCCAGAGCTATTCGACTCGCCGGGACTGAGTCTTCCTCGTGAAGATTGTCGAGCTCAGCCAGAGCCTTCTCTTGTTGCTTGCGAGCATTCGCCAGATCATCTCGCCAAAACGCCGTTTGCGCAGAATGGGAGAGCGCCATCGCGGCACGGGCCTGGTCTCCCCCTTCGATAAACACCTCTTGTGCCTCTAAGTACATTTTGTCTGCCACAGCTAACTGTCCTTGAGCAGTATCCAAGTCGCCCAAACTGAGCAGCGCAAATCCCAAATCTATTTTCCTCCCTGTCTTACGGCTCACATCGGCGGCTTCCCTTAGCGCCCGGCCCGCACCCTTGAAGTCTGCTTCGGCTTGCATGACCACTGCGACATTGGTCAAGTCTCCAGCCAATGCGCTTTGGTCGCCGGTTGCACGGTCGAGAGTGATGGCTTCCTGAAAATGCGCCTTAGCATGCACATTGTCTCCCATGGAGGCCTCCGCCATGGCAATGTTTCCAACCGCTAGACCGATCCCCTGAGCATCTTTGAGGTCACGATAAATGCTCAACGACTGCTCATAGGCGTGCTTGGACTGAGCGACCTGATTTTCGCGGTTGAGAATATTTCCGAGATCATTCCAAATCCCAGCCTCTCCATCTCGGTTTCCCAGTTCACGAAAAATCGTCAATGCCTCGTCGTAAGCCTTTCTGGCGTCCTCCAGACGTCCTTCATGAGAAAATGCGACTCCCATGTTGTGCAATGCCCCGGCTTCACCGAAGCGGTAACCGAGATCGGCAAAAAGCTGTCTGGCAGACTTCAACGCGGCATTAGCACTGGCAGCGTCCCCAAGATCGGTCAAAGCTCTCCCTTCAGCAAGCCTCGCCTGCGCGACTAATAGACGGGCCCCTATCTTTTCGCCTTTCAGACTAGCTTGTTTGGCGGCGCTGGCTTGCTGCTTGTAGTCGCTGAG
>QHZR01000300.1 GCA_003224755.1 Acidobacteriota bacterium | reverse complement strand
GACACCAATGCCGAAGTGGAAACGAAAACTGGCGAGCACGATTGGCTGAGTTAAAAGGGCGAGATTCCACACAACCGGTTCGGCTCGCGTTATTGGACTTGGGAATGCTGAGAAGGAATAGAGCGCCCAGCCGACCGCAACCAGAAGGCCCACACCCGCCCATATAGCAATTCGGAATTTCATGCCACACCTCCTGCTGTGTCCTGGCTCAAATACTCTCACCAATTCCTCCAAAGTCCAACGTTTTCTGGGGGAGGCCCTCGGAACCCGGTAAGGGCGCTTCTATTGGCTCTTGCGCAATAGTTTCGTTTTCAGTTGACGAAATCAGGCGACTGCACTCACTGACCTTGCTCGGTCTGTATGTTTAATGCCGCTACGAATGAGTCAAACGAATCGGCAATGGCCCTCGCATCACTCGGCATTCCTATGAACGGAACCTCGAATACAGTTGGGTCATTTGCAGAAACATCAAAGGCGTAAGCCTCCCCGCCACCATCCGTTCCGATCAGAAAAAGGTTTGGGGAAAACTCGGTAACGTTGTAGCCACGATTCACTTCGATGAGTTCTTCGGCTCTCCACAACCGAACGTATCGTTCGCCAATGAAGCCTTCGCCACCGTTTGCGCGTCCGAGGAAGGCCATGTAGCGCTCCGGTAAACGCTTGGGTAGTCCTGCCCTCAAGGACGCGAGAGCCTGTCTCGAAGCGGATGCATTCGGCTGGAAGTTTCGGGTGTTGGCTGTCACTGGCCGAAGATTCTATAGCACGCGGAAGGTCAACTGTTGAAATCAGACCTTTACGCTCAGAACTTGGTCAATGAATGCAATGGCGATTTAGCAACAACTTTGGCTCCCATGTCGGGAAACGTGATACCCTTCTGTGCCTCACCGTTGGAATTTTACCGACCGGAGAAATAGCCAACATGAAAACCTCCGCATTGCTTCTGTTCGGATTTTTGCTCTGCGCCGCCTCGGCCTTCAGTCAAACCGAATCGGAAATTCGCGACCGAATCGTGGGCACGTGGAAGCTGGTTTCTGCGGAAGACATCATGAAAGCCGGGACCACTCGCCCATATCCTACCTATGGACCCCACGGTAAGGGCTTCCTCATGTACCAGCGCGACGGTTATATGTGCGCCGACCTTGTGAATCCCGACCGTCCAAAATGGGCCGATCCAGTGCATACTACGCCTGAGGAAAAGGTCGCTGCCGCCGACGGCACATTCGCTTACTGTGGCCGGTACGAGATCGACGCCAAGCAAAAGCAAATCATTCATCTCCCGGAAGTGGCCACCGACCCCAATACGTGGGATCGCGCTTGGCTTGACGGTGATGAGATTCGTCACGCCCATAACTCCTGTGAGGCGACGAACGACTTCCTCCGCGTCCTGCTTTTGGTATTGCCATTCGACCTCGCCTCTGAGTGTGACCCAACCTTTCGAGACTGTGGCTTTGACTTCATCAGCAGGAAATTCCTGCATCCCATTCCAAGCCACGGGCGGCTGCGACAGCGATGTCCGCATCAGTGCGCTCTGACGAAGCGGGGAGCCTAATCTCAATCTCATTGGCCACAGCTTTGACGCCCGCTACCCGGTGGGCCGCCTCCTCGGCACTCCATTTCTTAAGATAGGAATCCACCCAGCCGGTAAGGGCAACGACACCGTTTTTCACAGCCACGCCAATCTCATTAGGCCTTGGCCGCCCATGTCCTTCGTACATACGCTGTCTTTCCGCCCAGAACTGTCGAGTACGTTGGCGGCCTGCCGAAGTATCGGCTGCGCCGAGTGGTGGATTATCTCGCTTCAAACCTGGCGGAGGACAATGGCCTTCAGCAGTTGGCAGATCTCGCCGAAATGAGCCGATTTCATTTTTGCCGATCATTCAAGCAGAGCACAGGCTTATCTCCACACCAGTTTTTACTTCACCTGCGGATTAACGAGGCCAAGCGTTTGCTGAAGAGTACTAAACTTGGCATTGCTGAGATCGCGAACCTCCTTGGTTTTTCTGAACAGAGCCATTTCACGATGACCTTCCATAAATTTATTGGCACGACTCCAGCCCGTTGGCGAATATCAGCCTGATTTACATCTCCGGCGAGTAGACCGATGTCCTGCAAGATCCCGCAATTTTCTGCTAAAGGCAGCAATAAATCCCTAGCAGCTCCAGCTTTTTTGCTGTAGAAGCATTTCTAAAGCAGTTCCAACCCAGCCGGTAAAGACCAAAACCAAGGGATGGCTCTCTCAGTAACTCAAAATGTGGACCCGCGGCCAAGGGCTCTTGAGAATTCGAACTGCGGTGGAAGTACGATGCAAAAGAAGAAGCGGCGAACACAGCCGCTACATTTTCCGTCCGTTCAATTGACAGACCTTCCTGACGGCCACAGCAAGCACCGCAAGAGTGTCCTCGAAATCCTAGACCATCTCAGAAAGCTCGATGAATACACTTCAATCAAAATAGACTTGGCCGAAGTAGGAAGAAAGAAATCAGACCTCCGGGCAGCACTTCATCGAGCAGCAAAGAAGGAAAAGCTGGAGTCATCCACCGTATCCGACGAGAGAAACTTGTACGTGTTTCATCGAAAACCGAAAACCCGAATGAGACTTTAGCAGTGCGTTAGGGTGATGCCTTACTGACCGGCGACTTTCAGTAGCTTCGTTCGAAATTGCGGATCACGCGCAAGTTCCTGGAGGATTTCTTGTTGCGCTTCCGGGTGTTTCGCGAGCACTTCCAGTATCCTGCGCTGCAGGGTCGAATTCGCTGTTATTCGCACGAACAAGGCGCGTCTCAGATCTCGGTGCGCTTTGGAAGTTTGCCCAAATCTCTGAAAAAGCACCCGAGCGGTTGATCGACTCGTAAGTGAAACGATCGAAAAGCCGTGTCTTGAAGCTGTTCGAGACTTAGCCATCCTAAGTATTTCTGCTCATTGAGTGCGACTCTGCCCAGAAAAACGCCGCGCGGGTCACCCCAAGTTCTGTTACTTGGTACTGAATTTCCCCCAATACTCAAGAGCTGATATTGCTTCTTCAAGTTCCCACCGCTCTTCAAGAGTCCCCGAGCGGTTTTTCTCCAGCTCCGCTTGGCGTAGAACCATGGCCGCACGCGCCGCCGCAACTCTATCGAGCACCTTTGCCGGGTCTGATTCGACCATAGCGGCCTTGTAGAGGTCCCTCCAGCGTAGAGCCTCACTGTTGGTTGTCGCCTTCGTCCTTGCGTGATTTACTGCCTCGCCGCTGGTAAGCGAGTCGAGCCTTGTTTGTGACTTGTTCTCCATACTCTGAGGCTGAACGTAGCATCGCAGGAGCCGACGAATCTATTGTGCGGCGGGCGTATTTGGAGCACCCAAAGGATGGAAGGAATTATGCGGGGAGTAGATGGATATTATGCTTGAGTATAGGACGTCCTTGTCTTTATGACTCCGTGCCTGGAAGACCCAGGCGAGCCGCCATCTTGACGAGATCCACCAACGACTCTGCCTGCATCTTGCGCATCGCACTAGCGCGGTGCATCTTTATTGTGATCTCACTGGTTCCTAGCTTCTTGGCGATCTCTTTATTCAGCCGCCCGGAAACCACCAGTGGTAAGACCTCTCGCTCACGAGGGGTGAGTGAATCAAAGCGATGCCTGAGCACAGCCAGTTGCGCTTCTCGTTGAAGCCGCGCGCGATCGCTCTCAAGCGCGAGTTGAATGGCGTCGAGCAAATCCTGGTCGCGAAATGGTTTCGTCAAGAACTCGACCGCACCAGCCTTCATGGCACGGACCGACATTGGGACGTCACCGTGCGCCGTGATGAAAATGACTGGAGTGCGAACGTCGGCCTCTGCCAGATGACGCTGGAACTCAAGTCCACTCATGCCCGGCAATCTGATATCGACGACCAGGCAACTTGGCACACTCGGTGGTGACTGCCGCAGAAATTCCTTGGCGGATCCGAAGAGTTCGGCTCGCAGGCCCACGGATCGGATCAAACTATTGAGCGCCTCACGCATCGATGCGTCGTCATCGATGACGAAGACGATGTCCTCTCGATCTGTCATCGGCGACCGTCTGCTTTTGGCAATGTGAATTGAAAGACGGCTCCGTGTGAAAGGCCCGGGCTGGCCCACAGACGACCGCCATGAGCTTCAATAATGGAACGGCTGATTGACAGTCCCATTCCAAGGCCCTGGGGTTTAGTTGTGAAGAATGGTTCAAAGATGCGCTCTGCTTGCTCAGGATCGAGCCCGCTTCCGGAATCTTCGATTTGAATCAGCACGCTGTTTGTATCCTTCGCGGACCTGATCAGCAGTTCCCGAGGGCGATCCCCAATCGTACTCATCGCATCGATGGCGTTCCTAACCAGGTTCAAAATAACTTGCTGCAATTGAATGCGATCCCCGAGCACAGGAGGAGCGTCAGCTGCCAATTCAGTTCTAACAGTGACCCCACCTTTCAGAAGCTCATTGCTAGTCAAGGACGAACGATCTCATTTGCATTCACGGAGCGCATTTCAGGCGAAGCTCTCGTCAGCAGGGCACGAATTCTTGTGATCACCTCGCCGGCGCGGTTCGCTTCCTGTACGGCTCTTGTCACGGCTCCTCGCGCTTCCTCCAAATTAGGAGGCTTCATAGCAAGCCAGCGGAGGGAGGCACTTCCGTTAGTGACTACTGCCGCTAGCGGCTGATTGATCTCATGTGCAATAGAGGCCGCCATTTCACCAACTGTCGCAATTCGACTCATTTGGTCCAGTTTTATGTTCGCTTCGGCCAAAGCCAATTCCAAGCTCTGTGCGTCGAATCGCCGGTCCACCGCGCATGTCAGTATGGCCAGTCCGAGGACAATCAGAGTCACGATGCCAATTCCAACGGTACCAAGCGATGAGATGCTTACAGTGTGAGAAAGGTCCGGGCGGGAGGAGGAAGGAAGAAAACTTGCTGCAGCCATGCCGGTGTAATGCATTGCAGAGATGGCGCCGCCCGTGATTACGGCGCCACCGACCTTACGCCAAAGCATTCCCTTGTGTTCCTCCCGAAAGTAAAACGCAAGCCACAGCGCAGCGAGAGAGAAGACAATCGCAAGTAGAACAGACAAGGTCACGACAAGATGATCGAACTGGCATATGGCGGCCAATCGCATGGCTGCCATGCCGATGTAATGGAGGGCTGCTATGCCGCTGCCCATGATGAGGCTGCCGATTACCGCGTAACGGAAACTCATTCGTTGTCGACTGACCAGCATCAGCGCGAAGGCCGAGCACGAGATTCCAGCCAGAAGCGAAAGCAGAACGGTTGGCCAGTGATAGCTGACCGGGACAGGTAATCGAAAGGCAAGCATCCCGATGTAGTGCATCGCCCAGATGCCGATGCCCATGGAGACGGCCCCGCCCGTCAGCCAAGCTGAACGAGTCAAACCACGCGCAGCCGTGACGCGCCCTGCCAGATCGAGGGCGGCGTAGGATGCAGACACCGCTATCAACACTGAGAGTGCGACCTGAAGCTGGTCGTATGAGCTAAGCATCACCTCGTTTGCGAGCATTTGATTCAGACGTCCTTAAAATCTTTGAGCGGAGGGTAGCGTCGTACCAGCGTGATCGAATACACCAGAACGAATACCAGGAGGCCGAGCAGGCCAAGTTCAATCATGGAAGACCGGAAAATGCTCTCGCCCTGATTTGACCACGTTGCTTCTCTTGTGAGGGTGGCCATCTCCAAACTAATCACGAGTATTCGCCGAATCGAGGCGATGAGGCCAACTACCAGGAATGGTTCAGTTACCAAGACATGCGAACGAATTGAGATGCGAACTGTATGCAAGATTTCAACGAGCATCAACACAACTAGCAACTCGTTCAAGACTCGCAGGGTTTGGGTCGCAATCGTCCAGTGACTGAGAGCATCCCAGAGCAGTTTTCCAGCACTCGCAATTGCTGCGAGGATCGTCACTGAAAGCAGCAGGGCGAGGACGGAATAAATCGCCACCTCGATTTTGGCCAGATGATCGTCAAAATGATGGCGTAACCTGTCTTCGACCATTTGGCTAGTATCTACCAACGTATGCGAGCAGCTTCCTCTACTTAAGTCGTAGTGTTCTCTCCAACCACGGTTGAAGCTCGCCTCCCAGCTGCAGAGCTCCGCACATCCTGTCGCAAACGCAGGCCATCTTGTTAAACCTCGTTAGCTGTTGACCACATCAAAGGCTCCCAGGCACATAGAAGTAAGATGGGTCAGACGTCCGTTACGGCCCGGAGGAAAGCCTAATACGGAGGTGTTAGCTCCATCTCAAACGCTGGGCCCAACTGATCTTACGCATCGTTTCGGAATCCGGGTTCGTTCTCACTGGGAGTTGTTCCCCCGCGCAGGCCCGCCGCTAGCATCCCCCATTGCGGCCTCTTTCGGCCCACGCGCGGTCCGAGGAGAAGAGCATGGCTACATCACAAGAATTAATTGAGATCTGGCACTTTCGCGAGCAGCAGGAAATCCGTCTCATCGAACTTGATCACCGTTTTCATGCGCTTTTGGAGATTCTGAAAACCCAGCCTCGCCTGTTTGATTCGTATCAGAACGCTTACAAAATCCGAGGGAGCAGCAAGGTGATTCTGGAGCACGAGCCGGCGATTCGGACCATCCGAGAGAAACTTCAGCGGCTAAGCGACACGTCAGAGATTGGAGACGTTGAAGTCGCGAGCGGTCGATTGTCGTCGAAACCAAGCTCCGATGCCACGTCCAGGTAGAGGACCGGCAAAGAAAGGTGTGTCTACAGCTAAAGTCGTACGGAGTTGTCTAACTCGCGAGTGAACTCCTCCTACGCGTCTATGCTGCATTGCAATTCATTCTCTTGAGGAATTGTTCTCGGTTCGCGCAGTCACTAGCATCGCGGCTAGGAGATTCAGCGCGCACTCTTCTGTAACTGCTTTCGCTGGCGGCGAGTGCGTGCCCGGCAACCAGGAGTGCGAACGCTCTCATATGCGGAGCAGAGATTGATCAGAGGAGAAAAGGTATGGCAGTCGCAACGTTAACCCGGACTGATGAAGAAATCCAAAAGGACGTATTTACCGAACTGAAGTGGGACGCAAGACTTCAACCCAACGAGATTGGGGTGATCGTCAAGGACGGCGTGGTCACTCTAACCGGCTGGGTGGATTCTTACCTGAAAAAGTGGAGTGCCGAAGATGCGGTGCATCGCGTCACCGGTGTCAAGGCGGTGGCCAACGACCTTGAGGTCAAGCTCTCTGTCGAGCGGACGGACCCCGACATTGCTGCGGCGGCGGTTCGCGCCCTTGAATGGGACGCCTTTGTTCCCTCCGAGAAGGTAAAAGCCACAGTTTCGAAGGGTTGGGTAACCCTCAAAGGTGAGGTTGAGTGGCAATACCAGAAGGAAGACGCCGAGCGCGTGGTTCGTCGTTTGGCGGGTGTCAAGGGCGTCACCAACTTAATTACAGTCAAGCCCAAAGTAACCCCTTCGGAACTCAAGAGAAAGATCGAGGACGCATTGGTCCGCAACGCCGAGATCGACGCGGACCGAATCACCGTCGAGATACAGGGCAGCAAGGCCATCCTGCGCGGAACTGTGCGCGCGTGGGCAGAGAAAGAAGAAGCGGAGCGGGCTGCGTGGTCGGCACCCGGGATCAGCCAGGTGGAAAACCGAATCACGATCGAGGTTTAGGAGGTTCGATCGAGGCGGCTGATGCCGCCTCGGTCTGCCCGCTCGTCACGGCTTCGGAGACTTATGAAACAGCGCACCCTCTTGTTCATTGTTCTTGCCATGGCACTGAACCCGTGCTGGGCAGGCAAAGTCGGAGTGAAAGCCGAAGCCCGGCTCGAGAACGCCGCTGATGTTCTGCACGAGATATTGGATGCTCCCGACAAAGGCATACCCAAGGAAGTGTTGGAAAGCGCCAAATGCATTGCGGTGATTCCCCATCAGATCAGGGCTGGGTTTGTGGTTGCCGCAACCCGCGGTAAGGGTGTCGTCACCTGCCGCACGGAAAACGGATGGAGTGCGCCTGCATTCTTCACTATCACCGGGGGTGGCTGGGGTGTGCAGATCGGCCTGGAAGGTGTCGACAACGTGCTCATGATCATGAACCGGAAAGGCATGGACCGTTTGCTTTCCAACAAGTTCCAGATCGGTGCCGACGCATCGGCCGCTGCTGGCCCAGTCGGACGCCACGCCGCCGCCGGGACTGACTGGAAAATGGATACCGAGATACTGAGCTATTCGCGGGCTAAGGGAGTGTTCGCAGGCGTGTCGTTGGACGGAGCGCTTGTGCGCCCCGACGACGACGCTATGCGTGCTGTCTATGGCCGCAATGTAAAGACACGCGAAGTTCTATGGGGCCAAGTGCCCCCTCCGGCGGCAGCAGAAACTTTCCTGGCCGCCGTGCGAGGGGCGAAGAAGCAATCGTAGTGAACGGCTAGGAAGCGGATGAACGTTGGCAATCTTAGAGAAGGAGATGCATATGCGAATGTCGAAAAAAGGAACGCAGTTTCTGATCGCGGGGATCGCGCTCGTCTCAATGTTGTTGTTGTCTTCAAGACTAACGTTTGCCGTGACAGATGAAAATCCTGACGTAACTCGGCTTCTCACCGAGGCCAAAGAAAAAGCGGCGGTGCTGAGTCAGGATGCAGACCAAATGGAGGCGTTTACCCGCTCCAATGTCAGCTGGGAAAGTCATGCCACCATGCTAGAGGACATCAAGCAGCACATAAATGACTTGGGCCGTGTGACAGAAAAGCTGCAGTCGGAACGCAATTCGGCGTCTCCCTGGCAGCAGCAAGCGATAGACCGGATGCTGCCCCTCATGAGAGAGCTGGCCTCAAACACAACCGCAGCCATTAACCATCTGAAGGAGCACCAGACTCAGCCGAACACCCCGAGACAGCTCACAAGCTGTCCGACATGATTGCATCGTTTGTTGAGTACAGAGAAACCCGGGCAAAGCTCGCACAACTGGAACAGAAGCTCGAAATTGCCAGAAGATAGATTCGCCCCCGTGCTGGGCCCCTCCGGCCGGTCGAATCTCGAATGCGACCGGCCTTTCTTTGAATGTTGTCCCGCCGCAAGCTCTTCCTGGATTCGAGTGGCAACTCCCCCCACAGAAGTCAGCCCAGAGCAGTTTTCGTGTTTAGGGATCGCGGTTAGGACCTCCAGTCATGAAGCATACGTCAGCTCTGTTGCTCGAAGCGTGTCGGGCCGCGCGGAACGTCAATCTCGTTACGAACGCATGGTCTGAGTGTATGACATGCAATTTGCGAATAGCCTACCGATTCACAAGCAACGGCCGTATGGTTCCATCGTTCAGCCGAGTCAGACTTGCTCCTCAAGCAGCGTAGCCATCCCGCAGGTGCAAACAGCTTCGGTTCTTGCCTTGGGTGTGGCCCGAACGCATGGTCCGACCCGTAGTAGTGGGGGTCCTGCTCATGCAGCTCAGGGGAGTCTTTTTGCTTGCTGCCCACCCGCGACGTCGTGTGTGACCGGGACGGGTATGGGGCCGTTTTGTCAGGCAAATTCATCGCATGTTCGCACGCGGGTGAGAATGATAGGCCCCGCAGCGAGCAAGTCACACCGTCAAAACAGAGGCCCCGAACCTTTCATGGCAGAGTTTAAATAGTGCCTGTCGGGGACGCCTAGGGACAAACCCCGCACGTCCATCTGCAATTGGAATCGTGAACGTTCTGGGTGTTGCGGGGGCTTGCTGAAAACAGTGCCTATGCTTTCCAGATTCAACTACCAGCGAGTCCAAGCGGTCCTGTCATGTACACTCGAAAGCGGTGTACAAGACCCCTTTTTGACGGTCACTTGCGATGCGAGAGCACTCTAGACTAACGAAGCCCTCCGCTCTAACCCTTTCTAGTTTGTGGAAATAGCCGCTAAATACCTTATTCCTCAGCACAGTGCAAAAAGTGCTCAGTTGAATCCCTCCCTCTCCGCCACGTCCCGCCTGCAGAGAGCCCGATCAGATTCGTCTTCGGTCTCCCGGCGGATGAAGGACGTCCAGGGGCAATCGGCTCTATGAGAGCAAGCAAGGTCTCCGAGGTGCGGACGGTACCAGCTACTGCGACCGGGGCTTTCTCTCTGCAGATCTTTTTCCAATGAATCTGCTGATCCAGCCGCTGCAGCCCGATATGCTGCGGCGGGAGTTGCTGTATCCGACATTGGATCGGTTGCAGATTCCGCGTGAACTTCGCGCTGCGGGTTTCCACACCTTCCGGCACTCGGCTGGCAGTTTCGTAAACGCCCAAACCGGAAACTTGAAGTTGGCTCAGAAGCTCTTGGGCCACTCGAACCTGAGCACGACGGCGGACATTTATACGCACACCTCCGCCGAAGCAGAACGCGATGCCGCCGTTGCCGTAGAAAGGGCGATCTACGGGGATTTGTTCCCAATTGTTCCCAAAACTGGGAACAGGAACAGCCAAACGGCCACGATGTAAGGAAGGAAACGAGCAATGGCTCTACTCGTAACCAAAGCAGGAAGGCCGCTTACGCGGGATCTCCGCTCAGCGGCCATTGGTTGCGGGGGGTGGATTTGAACCACCGACCTTTGGGTTATGAGCCCAACGAGCTACCAGACTGCTCCACCCCGCGCACTGATAATAACAATCCTCCTATTTGCCGTCAAACTTGGGCCTGGGCGGGGCTGATGTCATGCCGCTTGTGTAAGAAGACAGAGGGTGCGGGGTTTCCATTCCAGATTGAAATCTTTGCGTTCACAAAGCACACCGTGGGGCCGAGTCTGGCGCCGGACCTCTACAAAACAGCGTGAAAGTGCGGATCGCATCATCTACTCCATCTTTCCACCTCCAGCCTGCGCCGGTAAAGATCC
>QHZR01000309.1 GCA_003224755.1 Acidobacteriota bacterium | reverse complement strand
ATTCCTTCGTTCTCGCATTTGCCCTGTTCTTCCAGCTCGTCGCCGATGCTGGTTTACCGCGCATGCTGATCCGGGAAATCGCCAAAGATCCCGAAGCACTCGTGCCACTGGTTGGTGCCGCGACGTCGCTTATTTGGGTTGTATCGGTGGCGGTGTGTCTTCTGGTCGCGCTGATTGTTCCATTCCTGCATTTTGGCACGGATGTAAAGATAGCCGCTCTGGTTATGAGCGTTGCGACGATGGCGACTTTCCACGCCGCCGGCTATAGCGCCGTTCTGCGCGCTTTCGAGGATAACGAGCTAAATTACCTGGGGTTTGTTCTGCAGAAGCTTATTCTCCTTGGCTTTATTGTCGTGACGATAAAGTTGAAGATGGGGTTGGTCGGCTTCGTCATTGCCCATCTTGTGTCGAACGTGCTTCTGTGGAATTTCTATCATATCATAGTCTCACGCCTTTACGCACGCATTCCGCTGCGTATTGATGTGCCACTCTGGAAATCCCTCCTAACCGCCGCGCTGCCGATGGGCGGCGGCGTCATGCTTCGCCAACTTGCGCTCCAGCTTGACATCCTTATCCTTACCTGGATGACAAATCTGACGACGGTCGGCTTATTTAGTGGCCCTTATAGAATCAGCATGGCTCTGCGGGTGATTCCACAGACTCTCTCACTCCCGCTATATCCGCTCTACTCACGCACCGCGCACTTGTCGCCGGCACGCTTCGGGGAAGCTTACCAGTGGAGCATGAAGTTTTTTGCGCTTCTCAGTATTCCGTTCGCCGCTTTTTTTATCGCGTGGTCGAAACCGATCCTTCGGTTGGCTCTGGGCGCTAAGTTTTTGCCTGCACTTCCCGCGATGCAGCTTCTCGGCCTTGGGCTCGTCCCGTTCTTCCTCTCGACCTTGTTTCAGTACCTTTTCGCAGCGCTCGATGAGCAGAAGCGCTTTCTCACCAGCACTTGTGTGGGCTCAGCTTTGCGCATTCTCCTCCTGATTGTCCTCATACCGAGATTTGGGTTTGCCGGACCCGCCATGGCGTTCGTCTGTGCTGAAACGGTGATCGTTGGAATTTGGATGTTTCAACTCACGCGGCTCGGTTTTCCGGCGAACCTAGGCAACGTCATCTGGCGGCCGCTGGCGGGAGGATTCGCGATGGCACTTGTGCTTTTCGCCGCGGGCAACGCACGGCTTCTTTGGGCGATTCCCGCGGCGGTCCTTTCGGTAATTGTGTATGCCGTCGTTCTATTCGCTCTCAAAACTTTTTCGATGGAGGAGATGCATCACGCGCGAGAAGGCATTGCGTTTGTCTCTCCCTTTATCGAGTCCTGGGCGAAGAAACTTAAACGCGACACGTGAAAATAACCAAACGCCTGGCGTCATGGGCAGAGGGGACAGGCGCTAAAATAACCAAACGCCTGGCGTCATGGGCGGAGACAGGCGCTAAGTTGTGGGCGGCTTATTGGCTGCTCATCCTTGGCAGCTTTCTGATTCTTGGTTCCGTTTTGCTTAAATGGGTTCAATATCCTATTAGCTTGAACCTTTCCGGTCTGGAGCTGCCTTTGTTCCATGACACGGGAGTCATCCCGCATGTTGCTATGCTCTCTTTCGGCGCTCTTGGGATTGTTGTCTTGATTGCCGGAGTTGTTTTGCTTCGATTTTTCGCTTCGGCCCTCAGCCTTGCCGCAGCCGTCCTCATCACACTCTGCGTGCTGACGCCGGCCCACATTGCCTTTCAACAGCCGATGATGCTCCGCCATCTCACCGATGAACTCCAGGCGATGCCATGGCACAAGATTTTTGCGAAAGATTATCTTCCCCAAAATTACGGTTCCCCTGAAGTGGTCCCGAATCGGCTGATCCTTTACACCGCGAGTGGGCGCCTTCTCGCTGCCTTTTCCTTCCTCCGGCTCGGCTGGACCTGCTTTGCGCTAGGCTCGCTGTTAGTTGCTGTGTATGCAATGCGCCGTCTGCCGGATGGAAAAATGGCGACTGGACTGGCGCTGGTCTTTCTTCCCGTCGGCGCGCTCGCCATCGTACTCACGCCGCCAATAATCGGGCAGTATTACTTCAACAGTGGCTCGACAGCCAAGGCGCGGGGCCACAATCAAGAAGCAATCGTTGACTACCGAAAGGCGATGAAGTGGGATGCATGGCATGCGCAGGATATTAATCTCTACGCAACAATTGGCGACCTCCAGAAGCAGAGTGGGATCGAAAATAACTCGCCAGAGCGGCATATCAGCCGAGCGCTGGAGTTACGAATGGCAGATGAGTACGAGCCGGCGATTTTTGAGTTTAGCCGGGCGGCCGAAGCGGGCGGCGTGCTCGCAGTGGCCGTGCGGCGTGAGTCCGCGAAGACTCGTATGGCGCTCGGTCTGGCCCTGTATCAATCCGGCGGCATTGGCGGCGCCGTGACCAGCTGGCAGCTGGCGCTCGCTGATGATCCCACGCAGGAGGTCTATGTCCTGCCATACCTCGCCCGTGGCTATTTTGATCTCGCCCGTTATGAAGAGGCGCTCCAGACGGTCAATCGCTTGGTCAAAATTATAGCGGATCATAGCTCCATGGTGGCCGATGTCTACTCACTTGGTGGCGATTGTTATGCGAAGCTTGGCCGCGACGCGGATGCCCGCCATTATTACAACCTTTCCTACTCCGCGGATTGGATCGTAAATTACTGGGCGATTAGCCGGCTGGCCGGCGAATAACTCATGCGAATTTTATCGACTCCACCCGGACATTTACCCCCGCGTGCCCAGCGATGGTCATGGGCCTTGGTCTTGGTCTGTGGGCTCATGCTCGGCTACTACGTACAGCAGACCTACTTCAGCCCTAACCAGCGCCAGTATCAACTGGATTTCGGCGATGCCCAATGGATCGAACCTGCGGAGGTTGCTCCGCTAGCTTATTTCAGAAAGGAGGTGTTTCTCAGCGCGCCACCGGAGCAGGCCTGGGTGGAAGTTGCAGCACCTGATAACTACGAACTTATCGTTAACAGCCGCACCGTCGGAAAAGAAACCGCTGTGAAGACACGGGTAGCTGGAATCTATGACATCAAAAAGCGTTTGAAGGCTGGAACGAACGTCATCGCCGTTTCGATTTCGCGCACGTCTTACCCGGGTTCGGCGCAGCTTCTCGTTCGCGGCCTCATCAAGGAACCGGGTGGCAGAGTGACTTCATTGCGATCGGACGAGCATTGGAGAGTCGCCGCGAACAAGGGCATTGTAGAAGGCTCGGCGGAGTGGACCTCTCCCCTGGTAGAAGAAGAGCTTTGGCCAAACGCGCGGCGGTCCGTGATTAAGGAAAAGGCGATTCCGATCGCCTGGGTCGAAACCAATCCGCTTCTGCTGCAACTGCCTACCTCCGGTTCATGGATCATGGCCGAGAGCGCTGGAACTGAGGCCGTCTTCTCGACTTCGATCAACGCGGACCAGGCCCGGCAGGAGACATGGATTCAGGTGGCAAGTTCGGGAGATGTCGATCTCCTTGTCAACGGACACGCGATCACCCCCGCGATCCCTTCCTCAGCTCAAGGGAAACAGCTTCCCCATCTGGCCGCCCCGACCGCTTCGCCAAGTCAAAACCGTGAGGAAACGCATCCGGGGGGCAGTGCCAACGGGATTGAGGCTCCAGCCAAAACGACCACTTCTCTTTTTGAACCGGCTGTTCTGTCCGCCTATGACATTAGCTATTGGATAAAAAAAGGCCCGAACGCCATCGTTGCAGCGGTTCGCACTGATCATGGTCCGGCCTGTCTTTTTGCCAACGGTTTCCTCGTCCGCAGGGATGGCAGCACTGCGCGATTTGAAACCGACTCGGGCTGGCAGATAGGAGATCAACCCGCCGGTAATCAATCCGCGCAAAGTCATCGTGCTGTCGAATTCGGGAAGGATGGATTGGCGCCGTGGGGGTATCTTTCGCAAAACTTAGCCAGGCCGATTGATCGTTCTGGCTTTGCTACTTTAGCCAAGTCTTGCATGGTAATTTCGTCAACGGCCATCGCCGTCGTAGCTGTTTGGCTCTTGGTATCCGCAATTGCAGCCGGTCGAAAGCGGGAACCATTCGCCTACGCCATGTCTCGCGACGCCCTCTTTCATGGCCCAATCGCGGCCGGTTTGCTTTTATTGATCCTTCCAAATTACGACCTGCGATTTCCAACGGGCTGGTCGTTTCAGCCGAAATTTGTAATTGGCGCGATTCTGGCCCTTTTAGCCATTCGCTTGCTTCACCTCTTGGCAAACGGCCGAACAGCCTTTGGCTTGAAGAGCCGGATGGCGCAATTCCAACAGACCGAGTTCCGTGCGCTTTTGCCCTATCTGCTACTCGTAGCGATTATAGCGCTCGGGTTAGGTCTGCGCTATCACAATCTCGGTTACATGTCCTTCGATCATGATGAGTATGGTCTGGTACAAAAATCCAAGGGTATCTACACGCTTGGTATTCCGTATGGCCTGTTTGCCGGAGAAGTTCGCTGGGCCACCACCTATGAGGCAGTGCCTTATCCGCTGGCTCTGTCCGGCTTGATCTTTGGCAATTCGGAGTGGGCAATGCGGTTGCCCGCCTGCGTCATGGGGAC
>QHZR01000308.1 GCA_003224755.1 Acidobacteriota bacterium | reverse complement strand
AGTTCAGCGCTGTGCCATTGCTCCGAGGACATCTCCCATTCGCCATCACTGAAGATGATTGCCGGCTTGTAATGCGTGACCAAGTCCTTGAACTGCGGGAACATGTGCTCGCGAACATAGCGCGGCTTGTCGTAGAGCCAGAGCGGGTTGTACCACTCGTAAAGCGAATAGTAGAAGCCCATGCGCAAGCCCTTGCGCCGCACCGCGTCAGAGAGATCTCCCAGCAAATCGCGCTTTGGACCGATCTCGACCGCGTTCCAGGGTCGGCCCCATGTTGCTGACGCCTCTTTACTGGGCCAAAGCGCGAACCCCTCATGATGCTTCGAGGTTAGCGCGACATACTTGGCACCCGATCGTGCGAACACGTCTGCCCAATGATCCGGATCGAATAATTCCGCTTTAAACTGCGGTGCAAAATTCTGATACGGAAAATCTGCGCCATACACCTTCTGATGAAATGTCCATGTTCCTTTCTGCAGTTCATCAGCTTTTGGATTGTTCTGGCCGTTGGTCAGAGCATTCCAGTACCACTCAGCGTAAGCGAGTTTGCCCAGGATTACCGGTGCATAGGCGGGCACTGAATAAGTTCCCCAATGAATAAAGATTCCAAATTTGGCGTCACTGAACCATTGCGGGGTGGGACGCTTGTCGACAGAGTCCCAGGTCGGTTCATAGTTTTGTGCGCTGAGGGTTACGACCAACAAGCAAGGGAGCACGAACAACTGCGTCAAGCGCTTCATGAGATCTCCATCCATACTTGTGATGAACTGCGCGCACGGACAACCTGTTCATGAGAGATAGATACTACCGACCCATCCCGTCAGACCACAAGGAAATGCCCGCCCCTCGTGGAACGGAGGCGGGCATGTTGCAGATGGCTCTCAGCTCAGAAAATGAACCTCAGCCCGAACTGCAGGACTCGAGCGTTGTTGGCATTAGCTCTCGATGTCACCGTCCCAAAGTTGCTTGGGTTGCTGACGTCGCCGTTTGGAGAACCGAAAACTACAGTGTTGAACAGGTTAAAGGCTTCAGCACGGAACTCAACTTTCCGCGCTTCACCCCAGAGCGGGAACCCACGGAAAACCGAGAAGTCCACGTTCCAGTAACGCTGCGCTTGGAAGGGATCAGGGCGAAGGTTGCCGAACGTGCCCGAAGCCGGGGCGGCAAAAGCACTCGCGTTGAACCAGCAGGTCTGTGTATGCACGGCTGCTCCATTCGGGCACGAACCCGAATTCGGATCACCGACGAGATTGGCCTGTTCGTAACCAGCCCACCCAACGTTGCCGGTGTTCGCAGGATCCCCGTTGTTGTCTGTCACGCTGTAGCGTTGACCGGACCGAACCGAGAGAATGCCATTGACCTGCCAGTTGCCCACGATGTAATCAACTGCATGGCTGCCGGTCGAGTACCGCTTGCCCTGACCGACCGGAAGCTCGTAGTTCGCATTAACAGTTAGAAGGTGAGGAAGGTCGAACCCTGCTGGGCTCAGGCTGGCCCTTGGATTGTAGGGATCCGCAACGTTCTTGCCTTCGGCGCCGAACCATCCATCGTTCTCGTCAAGCGCTTTCGAGAATGTGTAGGCTACCTGATAGGCCAATCCGCCGGTAAAGCGCTTGTCCACTGACAATTGGAAAGCATGGTAGTCAGCGAACCCAACGCTACGGTCATAGAAGGTCTGAATCATGTAGGGGAACAAGGCTCGCGATTGGGGGTTAGGCAGGGGGCTGGGCTTTAGCGCGGTGTTGTACACACCGCCAATGTTCGCCCGGTGGGTCAGCGCACTCACATAGCTACCAGTAATCGTAGTGGTTGAATTGATCTGGTGCTGAATGCCAAAATTAAACTGGTAGGCATATGCATTCTTGATGTGTGGATCGTAGTGCCAGTTCACGCCACCCGAGAAAAACGGCGTCGGTGCAGGCAGTCCCGCGCTCACGCCACCTGCCGAAAAAGGATCCCCATACGTCGCCGTCGGGGTACCACTCGGAGCCGTGGAACCACCTGGCACGTTTAAGTTATTGGCGATCAACTGCCCAATGCCCGGCCAATCGCCTTCGATGTTTTGGGACATCTGGCTGACAGCAGCCCAATTGTCGTAAACGACCCCGGCGCCTCCGCGCAAAACCGTTCTCTCACGAACGCGATACGCAAAGCCCAGGTGCGGACCAAGGTTGGTATAGGTGTTGTGAGAAATTCGGCCACGCGGATCAACCACGACATGAGGCGGCAGTGTGCCCGGAGGCAAACAAGTTTGCGTGCTGGGATCGCACGCTACTGCATTCCCTTGCGGATCCAGCATGATGCTGGGAATGCACGGAGCGTGTCCCCGTACGGTGCACGGCGGCGGCGGGTACTGCAAAACATACGTGCCGTTTGAAAAATCGAAGTCCCCGGTTTCAATTCCGCCCGACTTATCGAAGGTCTCTTTGGTACCGTACGGCGGAATCAAAGTCAGGTCGTAACGAATCCCGTAATTCACCGTCAGTTTCGACGTCGCCTTCCAGGAATCCTGGAAGAAGGCACTAAACAGCCCGCCGGGGCGAGTTCTTTCAGCTACATCGCGACGGTTAGCGCTATCGGGAACACCGATGAGCGCCGACGCTACGCTAAAACCACCGTTGCCGTTGCCGTTGCCGGTTTGACCGTTGGCAAAACCAACGCTGTCAAACGAGAGCGGGCTGGAGAACACGCTGCTGATGTAGTTCGCACCCACCGTGAATGTATGAGTGCCTTTCAGTTTGTTCACAGTCACAGAGACCTGATTGTTGTCGGTGGCTTGAGGTGTTAGTACGACGCTCTCGCCTGCGCTCACGTAATTATTCCCAAGTTGATAATTGGGAAGCAGCCAACCCGAGGCCCCCGAAAAATTGCTGGCGAACCCTGGGGCAAAACCGGCCGTCTGAATCACGCTGCTAAGGTCCGTCTTGAACTTGGTATAGGCGTTGTCAGAGACCGTGGTGCGAGAGAACAGCGCCTGTAGCTGCAAGCTTGGACTGAAGGTATGGACCCAATTCCCTCCCCAATTTCGACCGGGAATGGTGTCGGTCGTCTGCAGACCTGGCAAGCTCGTCGGCTTAAGTACGTCGCTGTTGATCAGGCTGTAGCGGAACCACACAGAGTCTTTCTGCCCAAACGTGTGGTCGAGCCTGACATTGTACTCGTTCTGGTGTTGAGTATTGGGATCCGCATCGAACGCGTTACTGTTAAAGAGGCTGAATGTCCCCTGGATTATTACCTACCGGAATCTGGTTGTTCAGGTACGGTGTACGAGAGAAACCGGAACCCGCAGGAACAGTTGTATACGGATTGTAGATCTGTTGGCCGGGGTTGTTGCACAGGCCCGCGGTAAATCCGGCTGTACAGTAGGAACTGAAGTCGCCGCCATACATGGCTGCAGTCGGAACCAGGATTCGGCTTCTGATCGGCTTGTTATAGCGGAACCCCTGATAGGCAAAGTAGAAGAATGTATTGTGCTTCAACGCAGGAAGCGCAACTGGACCGCCGATAGCCCCGCCGAACTGGTTTTGATGGTACTGCACGATGGGGTTAAACGAATCCTGTGAGTCGAATGCGTTGTTGCGCAGGTACTCCCACGCGGAACCATGGAACTGGTTGGTGCCGGATTTAGTTACGACATTCACCACGCCGCCCAGCACGGAGCCGAATTCGGAAGAGTCAGTGTGGGAAACAACTTTGAACTCCTGAATGGCGTCAACAATGGGAGGCACTGCGTACGTGCTCAGGAACGCCGCGAAGTTGTTCATGCCGTCTGTCAAAAAATAGTTGCTTCGGTTGGTCGCACCGTTGATGGAAGGGAATGAAAAAGCGGCGCCCTCGGCAATGGGGGCAGCGAAACCGCCAACGCGGCCGCCCATGCTGTTCTGTCCGACGCTTATCGGCGCCACACCGGGCGTCAACGAGAGCAACTGCGTGAAGTTGCGCCCATTGAGTGGAAGTTCGTTCACCTGTTTGGTCGCAATGACCGTGCCCAATTCTGCGGTTGAGACCTGCAGTTGCTCCGTAACGGCTTCAACGCTGACAACTTCCGTTTGCGCGCCTGCCACGAGTGCGATGTCGATGGTGGCCGTCTGGTTCACGGCGAGTACAAAGTCTGAAACCTGTTTGGTGCTGAAGCTCGGCGCGCTGACCTTGAGCGTATAGCGACCTGGGTTGATATCCGAGAAAACATATGTGCCAGCGTCGTTGCTGACGGTGTTGTGCTCGACGCCGGTATCCGAATTGCGCAGAGTAACCGACGCTTTTGCCACGACCGCACCCGTAGAGTCGCGAACAACGCCGTTAAGTGACGCCGTGGAAAGCTGCGCGAGGGCAGTGACGGTTGAGAAAACGAGAACGGTGATGAGGCACAGTAGAATGCGAAAGCAAGATGCTTGGCCGCGTGAATCGGTCATGGATTCCTCCAGCCTGTTCGTAAGTACTTTCCGGATCAACCAAGGTGCAACCAATTTTTTTTAAAGAGGCGCCATTCTAGTATCAAAGTACTAGAACTTGTCAAGAACTATTTAAGCGCTCGTAGTAGCAGCATGAACGACTGCTTGGGCCTAGGCAGCTATACAGCCAAGATTTGAGCGCTTATTATTGGAAATTTGGCTGACGATTACGTTCTCAATCGGGTAAAGGGTTTAAGCAGCACACATAGTTAGAGAAAGCACTTTGTATTCATAGATATAGGGCCGTTCGCGAGGCTGCCGGCCTAGCAACTTGACAGTAGGCCAGGTTTCACCCAAAGTTGCGCGATAGGTCGATCAACAACCAAGTGTGGGATCTTCATACATCTCGGATCCGAAGACGGACCTGTAAAGTTGGATTAGCCGCGTGGTTCACGATTTTCATCATTCTTTTCCTCAGAGGGTTTTCAGCCTTTGGACAATCTCAGTTCAACGTAAAACCGACAGCTCAACCCAAAGCAATGGCCTCTGAGTACGTTGGTTCAACCGCATGCGCTGAGTGTCACAAAGAGATTTATAGCAAGTACGCACAAACCGGCATGGGACGCTCCATGGCGCGGGTGACGACTGAGACTTTGCAAGCGCAGCCGACTTCCGGTTCGATCGAAGACAAGAACACTGGTTTGCATTTCGATGTTTATGCACGCGACGGGAAGCTCTTTCAGTCCGAGTACGAGCTCGACTCGGACGGGAAGGAAATCTTCCGTGACACTCGCGAGGTGGAGTGGATCATCGGAGCTGCGGAGAACGGGCTCGGGGGACTCGTCCGGCAGGGCGATTATGTATTTCAGGCGCCGTTGTCTTTTTACTCCAAGGCGGAGCGCTGGGAGCTGTCACCGGGATACGAGCTGGGCAACTCCGGTTTCAATCGACCGATACTTCCCGGCTGCATCTCATGTCACAGCGGGCGGCCAAACCCCATGCCTGAGGGAAACGGTCATTTTGCCAATCCGCCATTTTCCGAACTGGCGGTCGGCTGCGAGAACTGTCACGGTCCCGGCCTCGCGCACGTATTGGCTCATCAGGTGGGATTCGAAAATGATCAGGGCCACGATTCTTCAATCGTGAATCCCGCTTCTCTCGCGCCTGCCCTGGCCGACAACATCTGCATGTCTTGTCACCAGACTGGAGATGTGCGAGTGCTGAAGCCGGGAAAAGACTACAAGGATTTTCGCCCGGGAAAACCGCTCGACGACACACTCTCGATTCTCATGGTTCCGCCGAAGCGCGAGTCTCCGCCGCAACAGGACCTGCTCGAACACTACTACTCGATGACTTTGAGCAAGTGTTATCGCGGGAGTGCCGAGAAGCTCAGTTGCATCAGTTGTCATGATCCTCATGTGGAACCAACACGAGCCCAGGCACCGGAATATTTCAAGAAAAAATGCACGGCGTGTCACACCGAAAAAAGCTGCGCACTTTCACTGCAGGTCCGAGACCACCAACAGCCGGCTGATGATTGTGCGGGCTGTCACATGCAAAAGCGCGACGTGCGCGAAATTTCGCATTCCAGCATAACCAACCACAGGATTCTGACGCGCCCAGACGAGCCGTTTCCTGAAATCACGTTTCAGCAGACAACGCCGGCTTTGCCTGATCTAATTCATCTGAATCCGGCGCCCGGCAAGAAAGGCACGCCGCCGCCAGCGCTGGTGCTGCTGCAAGCTTACGGCGAACTGGTGGAAAAACATCCGGAATATCTGACTCGCTACCACGCCGTTCTCGATCAACTCGAGCGCACTGATCCGGACGATCCGCTCGTGCAGGGCGCACTCGGCAATCGAGACCTGCATGCCGGCAAATATCAGGAAGCGGTCGAACGTTTGCAGCACGCCATCAAGGGAGGAGCCACAAAAACCGTCTTGTACACTGATCTCGCTGATGCTCTTGTGAAACTGGATCGTGCGAGCGAAGCGGTTCAGGTTCTGAAGCAAGCGGCGGAACGTGATCCGTTCAATGCAGAGCTGCGAAAACGGCTGATCGTTCAACTCATTCAAGTAAAGGACTACGCGAACGCCCGGGCACAAATGGACGATTACGTCCAGCTCTTTCCTGCGGACTCATTCATGCGTCAACTCCTTGCCAGAGTGCAATCGATGGGGCAGCCGAAATGATGTCGAGAAAGTTCTTCACGATTGCGTTGGTCGTGGTACTGGCGACTCCTCCCAAGACGTTGTGGGGCGCTGATGCCGGACGAATTCAATTCGAAAATCGGCAAAAGAATTCCGGCGTTAGCTTTGTCCTCGACAACAGCACGCTTCCCGACAAGCCAATGATCGACGGCGTACCCGGTGGAGTCGCGCTTCTTGATTACGACAGTGACGGCTATCTGGATATCTTTTTCACCAATGGCGCAACTCTGCCAGGGCTTACGAAGGAAGGCGACAAATTTTCGAATCGCCTATACCACAACAATCACGACGGCACATTCACGGACGTGACCGCCCGCGCCGGGTTGCGCGGCGAGGGCTACAGCGTCGGCGCTGCCGCAGCCGACTACGATAACGATGGTTTTACGGATCTCTACGTTACCGGTTTTGATCGCAATTTCCTTTATCACAACAACGGCGACGGCACATTCACCGACGTAACGGCCAAAGCGGGTGTAACTGGAGTCTCGCCCACGGGGAAAAAGCTTTGGGGCATCTCCGCCGCGTGGTTGGATTACGACAACGACGGCAAACTCGACTTGTTTGTCACCAACTATCTGGACTGGTCGTTTGCAACTTCGCGCGCGTGCGGCTCACCCGGCAAGCGCCTGTCTTGCTCTCCCACTCTCTACAAAGGCGAGCCAAATATCCTTTACCACAACAATGGCGATGGCACCTTTACCGACGCTTCAGAAGTCATGGGCATCTCGCGGCACATCGGCAAAGGAATGGGCGTCGCCATCGCGGACTACAACGATGACGGCTGGATGGATATCTTCGTCGCCAATGACAATGAGAGAAATTTTCTTTTCAGCAACCGCGGCGGCAAAGCATTCGATGAGGTGGGCGTCGAGTCCTTCGTCGCATACACCGACAGCGGACTGCCCGTTTCCAGCATGGGC
>QHZR01000307.1 GCA_003224755.1 Acidobacteriota bacterium | reverse complement strand
CCTCGAAAAAGGTATCCGAGCCGGTCCCGGTTTAATCAACGCTGGAGTTTATTTGGTTCAAAAGCAGATCGTGCGCGACTTGCCAGCCGGCGGGGCGATTTCATTGGAGAGGGACGTCTTTCCCCGCCTTCTCGACCGCGGGGTTTATGGGTTGGTTTGCACGGGGCTCTTCATCGACATCGGAATACCGGACGACTTCAAGCGGGCGCAGGGGCTGCTCGCCTCGCGGGTCGGCACAAGTTCGCGCGATCCGTCTGCGTCCGCATCGTCAGGTGTCCTTGGCAATTCAATCTGAAGAAGGCGTTGGAATATTCTAATCGGCTAGAAAGCGGCAGCAGGGATCTCAGGCGAAGTCATGTTTGCATTCGTCCTGTTCGAAGGTCAAGAGGGGTGGATCACGCTGCAGGTGTCCGCTGCTTTCTTTCAAAAAAAGTGAGCAGTGGTCCCGTCATGACGGTAGTGACGAGAGCCATGATCACGAGCATGGTGAAGATGCGCTGTGAGAGAATGCCCATGTCGTAGCCGATATTAAGCGCGATGAGCTCCATCAGTCCACGCGTGTTCATCAATGCGCCGAGTTGAAGCGACTCGCGCCATTTCATTCCGGTAAGACGAGCAGCCAGAGCGCTTCCACCGAGCTTTCCGGCAGTGGCTACCGCGATAATGAGAAGGCAGATAAGCCAATCCTGAGCGCCGTTGAGGAGACCAATTTGGGTGCGCAGACCGCTGAAAGCGAAGAACACCGGCAAGAGCAGAACGGAACTTAAGTTTTCAACCCGTACGACAAGCTTATCGCGAAAGCCCCCTGCTGTCGGCATCACTATTCCTGCCAGAAAGGCCCCGAAAAGCGCCCGGCTCCCGATAAGTTGCGTGCTCACTGCAGAGGCAAGCACGATGCCAAAAACGACAGCTAGCACCGCTTTACTTGGGTTGGGACGCTCTAGCGCCGGCTGCCCAATCCAGCTTGGCAGGTTTGCTTTGATGACGAAGAGCATGAGCGCGACAAAGATCAACACCAAGCCAAGACTAAGGGTCACCGCGCCAACACTGGTTGCCCGCGCAATAGCTACCACAAATGCAAGCACGCCCCATGCAGTTACATCTCCCACCGCGGCGCACGCAGCTGCAGTCCGACCAAGCGAAGTCCTGAGGATAGCCCGGTCCTGCAAGATCCGGAGCAGCACAGGAAAAGCGGTGACACTCATGGAAATCCCCATAAACAAGGCAAAGCCAGTGAAAGACGCCCCAGGTTGAGCGAGGCGGCCATAGAGGAACAGCGCCAGCAGCACGCCAAGAAAATAGGGAGCGATAATGCTGGCATGGCTGACTACGACTGCTGTATGCGCTTTGCGGCGCAGCTCCGCCGCATCCATTTCCATACCGACGGTAAACATGAACAGACAGACCCCAATTTGGCTTAAGAGCCTCAGCGCGCCCAGGGACGAGGTAGCAAAAACAAACTGAAATGCAGCGGGCGCCAGAAGACCGAAAACCGATGGACCGAGAAGAACGCCCGCCATCATCTCCCCTACCACTGCAGGTTGTCCAAAACGCGTAAAGATCCAGCCAACAAGGTAAGAAACGGAGGTAACAACGAAGAGCTGCAGAAAGAGCCGAGTTAATGGATCGTTGGCATTGTCCCGCAGGCTAGACTCCACCGCCGCGGAAAACGAATAGTCGCCAGCGCCAGTAAGGTGCGGAGTGATTTGAGAGCTAGATTGTGTGGAAAGTTGAAGAGCCGGCGCTGGGAGTTGATTTCCCGCTCGCAGGATGAAGAAGATGCCCAGGCCCAGGGCAGTCACCATAAAGAAGTAATAAAGGGCCGTGCGTTTCATCGCCGAGAAAGCTGGTTCGTTTGAAAGCGGTCGATCCTACAGCGGCGCGCCCATATGACAAGCTGGGGATCGCTTTTCCAAAAGTATCCTTACTGGAGTTCAACCGAGACGCATTTGCACACGTTGTCGAAGAGTTTCAATCCATGGCCCGGATCACGCTGCGGCCATCGTTCGTGTTTTCCCAAAAAAAGTGACCAGTGGACCAGTCATTATAGTAGTAACGAGAGCCATGATCACAAGCATGGTGAAAATGCGCTGTGAGAGAATGCCCATGTCATAGCCGATACTGAGGGCGATGAGTTCCATCAGTCCCCGCGTGTTCATCAATGCGCCGAGTTGAAGCGACTCGCGCCATTTCATTCCGGTAAGACGCGCAGCCAGAGCGCTTCCACCGAGTTTTCCCGCAGTGGCTACCGCTATAATGACCAAGCAGATTAGCCAATCCTGAGCGCCGTTGAGTAGGCCGATTTGGGTGCGCAGACCGGTGAAAGCGAAGAACACTGGCAGGAGCAGGACGGAGCTTAAGTTTTCAACCCGCACAACCAATTTGTCCCGGAAACCACATGCTGTAGGCATGACTATTCCTGCCAGAAAAGCCCCGAACAGCGCATGAATCCCGATCAGTTCTGTGGTCAGCGCAGAAACAAGTACCACCCCAAGAACAAGACCCAGCACCGCTTTACTTGGGTTAGGACGCCCTAACGCCGGCTGCCCAAGCCAACCTGGCAGCTTTGGTTTGATCACGAAAAGCATGAGCGCGATAAAGACCAGTACAAGACCGAGATTGAAGGCTGCTCCACCTACACTGGTCACTCGCGCGATAGCCACCACGAAGGCCAGCATGATCCATGCAGTCGCGTCACCCACCGCGGCGCAAGCCGTGGCGGTGCTTCCGAGGGACGTTTTGAAAATACCGTGGTCTTGCAAGATGCGAACCAGCACAGGGAAGGCGGTGATGCTCATGGAGATCCCCATGAACAGGGCAAAGGCAAGAAATGAGGCCCCAGGCTGCGCGAGGTGGCTGTATAAGAACAACGCCAGAGTTACACCCAAAAAGTAGGGAATGACGATGCTGGAATGACTCACGACCACCGCAGTCTGCGCCTTGTGTCGCACCTCTGATACGTCCAGTTCCATACCCACGGCGAACAGAAACAGGCACACCCCAATCTGACTCAGCAGCCTTAGTGCATCCAGGGATGATGCAGCGAAAATGAACTGAAATGCGTTGGGTGCCAACAGGCCGAAGAGCGACGGACCGAGAAGGATGCCCGCCACCATCTCTCCGATGACCGCGGGTTGTCCGCAGCGGGTGAAGATCCAGGCAACGACACCAGAAGCGCCAATGATAATGAAGAGCTGCAGGAAAAGTCGGCTCAGCGGATTGGTCGCATTCTGCCGCAAGCTGGACTCCACTGAAGCGAAAAACGAGGAGTTACTAGCATCGGTTACGTGTCGAGTAGCTTGTGCCGTAGCCTCAGCTGAGATTGAAGAAATCGGCGGAGGCAGATGACTCCCCAGATGCAGGATGAAGAAGATGCCCAAGCCGACAATACTGACAATGATCAAATACAATTGGGCTGTGCGTTTCATCATGTAGAAAGCCGGGCAGCTTAAGGGTAGACCCCGAGCATTGCGAATTCGAGTGGCGCGGTGAGAAGTCGAACCGAAGCCCGCGGAGGGTCTGACTTCGGAACAGCGGAATTACAACTTCCACCGGACGCACAGTTTTTATCTTGTCAAGGTTCGCTACGATCGCTCTCTCAATAATACACGACCATTCAACGATTCGATCTGACCGCGACATGCTCACCGCCGTGATAGTGTCGTCGTCACATTCTAAAGAGAGCCTCGTCAATCCCGACATCTCTCGGAACTACGAACATAGATACTCGTCGTAATGTCCCCGCTGAAGGGTGAACTGCAGTTCAAGCGTATCTACAGAACCGAGAGATGCTGGGTCGCGGCTCGGCGAGTCAATAGTTACTTCACCGCTGGACAACTCGGAGGCGCGGGACGATTATGCGCATCTCGTGAGTGCACTGTTTTTTAAGCGTTTCCTGCAACGGCCATTTCAAATCGCGTCGATTGTCCCCAGCTCGAAAGCGCTCGTAGAACGGGTTGCCAGCAAGATGGACTTCAGACAGCCGCGCGTGATCGTCGAGTACGGCCCGGGCGAAGGCGTGCACTCACGCGAGATTGCACGACGGATGGGCGCGGATTCGCATTTGCTCCTGTTTGAGCTGGATCCGGCCCTCTCTCGCGCTCTCGAACGGCAATTTGCCGGCGATCAGCGCCTGCATGTTGTCCATGGAGATGCGGCGCGTTTGCCGCAGGAGTTGGAGCGTCGTGGATTCGCCTGCTGCGATTACATTCTTTCGGGCATTCCGTTCAGCATTCTCAAGATCGACAGGAAACGCGCGCTCCTGCAAAAAACGCATGACGCGCTCGCGCCGGGCGGCAGTTTCATCATTTATCAGGTAACCAACGAGCTGAAGCAGCACGCGACGCTTTTCGAGCACGCTGAATCGGAATATTTCCTGCAAAATATACCGCCGATGTTCATCACCGTTTTTCAGAAGGCGCAATCGGCGCAATCGCTGAAT
>QHZR01000306.1 GCA_003224755.1 Acidobacteriota bacterium | reverse complement strand
TAATTCCTATATTTTCCGAGGGCACCGTTGATTCGGATCTTGTGGAAGAAGGACGTCGCAACCTGATCGATTTCTTTCAAAGCAAAGGCTACTTTGACGTGAAAGTGATCACGAATTTTCAGAAGCAGCCCTCGAATATCGACCTGGTCTACAACGTAAACAGAGGGCGGCGCCACAGGGTCGAGACGGTGGGCTTTCGCGGCAACCAGCATATCGACCGGAGTGAGCTTATGCAGCAGGTCATGGTTAAGCCACACCGGCTTTTGCTCTCGCGAGGAAAGTTCAGCGACAAACTACTGCGCCAAAGCGTGCAGGGGATTACCGCCTTCTACAAAGATCGCGGATACGAAGAAGTCAAAGTCGAGCCTGACGTAGTTGATCGTGAGCCCAAGATTTACGTCGCCTTCCAAGTCACAGAAGGTCCGCAGACATTGGTTGAGAACCTCACGCTGCAAGGAAATTCGCGAATATCTGGGGTGGATCTCGCACCAAAGCGCGGTTTCCGTCTCAGAGCAGGGCAGCCGTTTTCCCCAAAGGGTTTGGCCGATGACCGCAGCCACATTCTGGCCGCTTATCTGGACCGCGGCTTTCTGAATTCGGAATTCGATTCCAAAGTCGCCCGGCTGCCAAGCGATCCACACAAAGTAAATGTCACCTACACGATCAGCGAAAAACAACAGGTGCAAGTGGATGACATCGTCCTGGTGGGGAACAAACGAACGCGGCCATCGCTAATTAAAAGAACGGCGAACATCACTCCGGAGACACCCTTGAGCCAAGGGAAGCTGCTATTGGGGGAGAGCCAGTTGCAGGAGATCGGCGTGTTCGATTGGGCGAGCGTCGAGCCGCGCCGGCCGATCACGGATCAAACGAATGAGGACGTATTGGTCAAGGTACACGAAGCGGGCAGGAATGAAATAACCTATGGCTTCGGTCTCCAAGTCGCCAGGCGTGGAGGCAATGTTCCATCAGGCACCATTGCGCTTCCCGGACAGCCGCCGGTCACCAGCGGGGCGCCGAATTTCACCGCGGCGGAAAAGACATTCGTCAGCCCTCGCGGTTCCATCGGATTCACCCGCTATAACCTTCGCGGTCTCGCTGAATCGGCGTCCGTTTCCACCCTGCTGTCACGCCTTGACCAGCGCGCCATCGCAACCTACTCCCAGCCGCATTTCAGGGGTTCAAGCTGGAGTTCGCTTTTCAGCTCCTCCATCGAGCGCACGACTGAGAATCCCACGTTTGCGGCTCGCCTGGCAGAAGGCTCGTGGCAGTTGGAGAAACCGCTCAATAAAGACAAAACACGCAGAATCCAATTGCGCTATCGTTTGCGTCGAACGATTCTCTCCAATCTTCTGATTCCCGGGCTGGTCTTGCCGCAAGACCAGAGACTGAGGCTTTCTACCCTCTCCGCCACCTGGATTCGCGACACTCGCGACAAGCCTCTGGATGCCAGCCGCGGTTTTTACCAAACGCTGGATTTGGGAATCACACCGAAAGCACTGGGCTCGAACGCCAACTTCGCGCGTTTGCTGGGCCAGAGTTCTTACTACAAGCCGTTCGGGAAGACGGTCTGGGCAAACCGGATTACGCTGGGACTATCGAAATCATTTGCGAGCAGTGACGTCCCAACGAGCGAGCGCTTCTTCTCCGGGGGCGAGACCACGCTGCGCGGTTTTCCCATCAACGGCGCCGGTCCCCAGCGCACGGTGCCCGCTTGCACCAACCCCGGCGTACCTTCGACATGCGTAAACCTACAGGTCCCAGTAGGCGGCGATCAGCTATTCATGTTTAATTCCGAATTCCGCTTTCCACTGGGAATCAAAGAAGGGTTGGGCGCGGCGGTTTTCTACGATGGAGGCAACGTCTACGGACCGATAGGCGTGAGCCATTTTGTCCGAGACTATACGAATACTGTGGGTGTCGGGTTGAGGTATGCCACTCCCGTGGGGCCCGTTCGCTTTGATATCGGTCGAAACTTGAACCCTGTAACCGGAGTGAAAGCTACCCAGTTTTACATCACTCTGGGGCAGGCTTTTTGAGGTTTGTGTTCATAGGGTGCGGTTATGACTTGGAAAAGAAAACTCGGTTGGATCGGAATCTTTCTCGTGGTTCTTATCGTGGTCTTAGGGATTGCCGGCTACTTCACCTTCCGCAGTCAGGCATTCCATAAATACGTGCTGGCCAAGATCCAGCAACAGGCGAGTGAGGCCACGGGTGCTCAGGTCCGAATCCAGAATTTCACCCTGCATGTTTCGACTCTGTCCGCTAACGCTTATGGAATAACGATTCGCGGCACCGAGTCGAAGTCTGCTCCTCCGTTGGCCCAGGCAGACCAGCTCGTGGTACGTCTCAAGATCGTTTCTCTCTTACATAAAAAAGTCGATCTGAATGAGATCATTCTGCGTCACCCTGTGGTGAGTCTCCGAATCAAAAAGGACGGAAGCACCAACCTTCCCACGCCACCAAAGTCGAAAAGCAACAGTTCGACCAACCTGTTTGATCTTGGTATACAGCACGTTCTGCTGAGTCAAGGCGAGATCTACTACAACGATGTCAAAACCCCTCTCGATGCCGAGTTGCACGACCTGCAGCTGGAGGTCAAGTCAGAGTTCGCAAGCAAAGGCTACGACGGCACCCTTTTCTATCGAGACGGCCGCCTTCAGTATGGAGACATGAAGGCTCTCCCGCACGATCTGAACGCCCGCTTCAATGCCACTCCATCGGAGTTCACGTTGAACCCGCTGGTTCTGACCGTCGCTTCCTCCACCATTGAGTTGGCAGGGAACGTACAAAACTACCCCAGTCCTACTGCAAGCGGGAGCTACAAAATCACCATTCACCCACAGGACTTCCGTTCTGTTCTCAAGAATCCCGCTATTCCGACTGGACAACTTACATTGGCTGGCTCGCTGCGCTATCAGTATGAGGCCAACGCCCCCATGCTGCGCACAGTGGTTCTGGATGGACTACTGAACAGCCGCGAACTGGCTGTCAACTCGCCCGATCTTCGCACCGTCATCCGCAATGTCCGTGGACAGTTCAGACTGGCCAAAGGAAACCTCGATGCTCGTGGCCTTGCGGCGGACCTCCTGGATGGCCATCTGACTGCTGCCGCAACGATGCAGCATCTGGATACCAATCCGGTATCCAAGCTTCACGCATCGATGCAGGCAATTTCACTGGGCGCCGCAAAGGCAGCACTAAAAACCGCGAATCTCCACCAGATTCCAATCACAGGGCACATCTCTGGAACCGCTGATGCGTCCTGGGCAGGCAGCATACAAAACATCAAGGCTCGCTCCGATATCGGAATTAAGGCTGGGATCGCCAGTGCCTCTGCCGGATCGGCCCCCATTCCTCTTGATGGCGCATTTCATGTGAGTTATGACGGCCGCGCAAACATGGCGACGCTGACAAACACATTCGCGCGCACGCCACAAACTCGTGTCGACATCAATGGAACTGCAGGCCAACGACTCAATTTGACTGTGCAGGCGCACGCAGCGGATCTCAGAGAACTGGATTCTCTCGCTGCTGCATTCCAGAGTGGCAGCGAGCAGAGCACAGCTAAAACTGCGTCTTCAGGCTCCATGAACCTGGCGGGCGCTGCTGAGGCGCAAGTGATCGTACAAGGGAGTATGAACGATCCGCGCATTCGTGGACAACTCAACGGCCGAAACCTGCAGGTAGAGAACACCGAGTGGAGGAGCTTGGGGTTGGGATTCGAGGCCAGCAAATCCGCAGTATCCATCGAGAATGGCTCGCTGGTGAACGCTCGCCAGGGAAACGTGAATTTTGCTTTCAGTTCTGGTCTGTCGAACTGGCATTACCTGCCTTCGAGCCAGATCAATGTACAAGTGTTTTCTCGTGGCCTTGCGATCAAGCAGCTACTCCAGGTCGCGAAGCTAGACTATCCGGTTTCCGGCAATCTGTCGGTAGATGTTTCGATGCGTGGATCTCAACTGAACCCAATGGGAAGCGGATCGGTGCGTCTAGCCCAGGGCAAAGTCTATGGGCAGCCCTTGCAGCAATTCTCGGTTCAGTTCGAAGGCAATGGCGACGCAATCAATTCTTTGCTTAACGTGAGCACACCCGCGGGTTCCGCCAAAGCGAACCTCATGTTCAATCCGAAGAGCAAAGGCTACGAGGTTCATCTCGACGCCCCTGGGGTCAAGCTCGCACAGCTCCAGCCAGTACAGGAGAGAAACCTGGGAGTGACAGGCGTCCTGAGCGCGACTGCCAGCGGGCGTGGAACCCTGGACAATCCGCAACTGACCGCCACGGTTCAAATCCCGCAGCTCCAAATGCGGCAAGCGAGCGTTTCCGGTATTAAAGCAAACCTCAACGTAGCCAATCACAGAGCCCAACTGGCTCTTGATTCCGAAGTGGCTCAGACGTTTGTACAGGCGCGTGGCACTATGGATCTCACCGATAGCCATTACACGCGGGCAACGCTCGACACCAAGGGGATGCCGATCGAAGGCCTGCTTGCCCTGTATGCGCCTGCGAAAAGCAATGGACCGCGCGGCATTTTGGAAGTGCACGCTTCTGC